>NZ_JBITLX010000017.1:0-201847 GCF_044465625.1 Actinoplanes sp. NPDC049599 | reverse complement strand
TCGGGAGGGTGTGGGAGAGTAGGACGCCGCCGGACTTAACGTTGAATGGTAGGCCCACACCAGCACTGGTGTGGGCCTACCACCATATATGCGCGCGTGCGTGTGTGTGTGAGCCTGTCCCGACCGGGACAGGCTCATTTTGCGTTCCGGCTCAGTTTCTGGTCTGGGCCGCGGAACGGATCTCGGCGAGCAGCTTCGCGGAGTCGTCCACCGTGCGGCCCGGGAACATCGCCAGGGCCAGGCTGCCGTGGTCGGCCCAGCCGCATACCGGCATGTCGGCGCCGTCCGCCTTGGTGGTGCCGCACTTCATGGTGCCGCCGAACTCGCCGGCGGGAACGTCGTGCAGGCCCGTCACGGCGCCCTGGTCGTCGGACACGAGGCCGAACGCCGTCTTGAGGTCGTCCTCCGGCGTCCAGAACAGCGTGGTGCCGCCGAAGAACAGGACGTCGTTGCCGGAACCGTCGCTGAAGACCGCCCCGACCGCGCGATCCAGGTCCACGTCCGCCGACAGGGCCGTCAGCAGGTAGTCGGCTGTGCTCCGGCCCTCTTCGCTCGTGTCCACGCTGAGGCCGGCCACGGTTGCCGGCACTGTGAGCGTCGCGTCCTTCTGTGAGGAGATGCGCCAGCCCACGTACCCGAGGACGGATGCGCCCGCGAGGCCGACCGCCAGCAGTGAGCTCAGCACGATCGTGCGCGTTCGCGACCGGGGCGCCCGTTGCGTCGGCTCCTGGTCCGTCGACTCGGTGAGGGGGAACGGGTCGTCGGCGATCTCCACCGGTGCCGATTCGGGCAGCGGGGACGGGCCAGGGCGCTCGGACATCGTGCGAGCCTAACAACCGCTGATCGGGTGCGGAGGTTATCCACAAGCTGCCGTTGTCCACAGGGAGGCGGTGCGAGCGCAGGCTCTCCGCGCGCCCTCCGTAGACTTGTCGGGTGAGCGAAGCAACCGACACCCGTACCCCCGACAGCCGGCCCACCGGTGGCCTTTCCGCCCAGTACCAGCCGGGCGAGGTAGAGCACCGGCGGTACGAGCAGTGGGTATCGGCCGGCTACTTCACGGCGGACCCCGCGAGCGACAAGCCGCCCTTCTCCATCGTCATCCCGCCGCCGAACGTGACCGGCTCCATGCACGTGGGCCACGCCCTCGAGCACACCATCATGGATACCCTCAGCCGCCTCAAGCGGATGCAGGGCTTCGAGGTGCTCTGGCTGCCCGGCATGGACCACGCCGGCATCGCCACCCAGAACGTCGTGGAGCGGCAGTTGGCCGCCCAGCAGATGTCCCGGCACGACCTCGGCCGTGAGGCGTTCGTCGAAAAGGTCTGGCAGTGGAAGGCCGAGTCCGGCGGCGCGATCACCGGGCAGATGCGCCGGCTCGGCGACTCCGTGGACTGGAGCCGCGAGCGGTTCACCATGGACGAGGGCCTGTCCAAGGCCGTGCAGACCATCTTCAAGCGGCTGTACGACGACGGCCTGATCTACCGCGCCGAGCGGATCATCAACTGGTGCCCGCGCTGCCTCACCGCGCTCAGCGACATCGAGGTTGAGCACACCGACGACGACGGTGAGCTGGTCTCGATCCGCTACGGCGACGGTGACAACACGATCGTGGTCGCCACCACCCGGGCCGAGACGATGCTCGGTGACACCGCGGTGGCCGTTCACCCCGACGATGAGCGTTACCAGCACATGATCGGCACCGAGGTTGAGCTGCCGCTCACCGGGCGCCGCATTCCGATCGTCGCCGACGAGCACGTCGACCCCGCTTTCGGCACGGGCGCGGTCAAGGTCACGCCGGCGCACGACCCCAACGACTTCGAGATCGGCCGGCGGCACAACCTGCCGAGCATGACGATCATGGATGAGCGCGCCGTGGTCACCGTACCGGGGCCGTTTGAGGGCCTGGACCGGTACGAGGCGCGACCGGCGATCGTCGCGGCCCTGCGTGAGCAGGGGCGCATCGTCGCCGAGAAGCGGCCCTACCAGCACTCGGTCGGGCATTGCTCGCGGTGCAAGACGACCGTCGAGCCGCGGCTGTCGCTGCAGTGGTTCGTCAACACCGGTCCGCTGGCGAAGGCGGCCGGTGACGCGGTGCGCGACGGCCGGGTCGCCATCGAGCCTCCGGAGCTGGCCAAGCGCTATTTCGCGTGGGTCGACAACATGCACGACTGGTGCATCTCGCGCCAGCTGTGGTGGGGCCACCGCATTCCGGTCTGGTACGGCCCGGACGGCGAGGTCGTCTGCGTCGGGCCCGACGAGGAGCCGCCGGCCGGCGCGGGCTGGCGCCAGGACGAGGACGTGCTCGACACGTGGTTCTCGTCCGGGCTGTGGCCGTTCTCGACGATGGGCTGGCCCGAGCAGACCGAGACGCTGGCCAAGTTCTATCCGACCAGCGTCCTGGTCACCGGCTACGACATCCTGTTCTTCTGGGTCGCCCGGATGATGATGTTCGGCCTGTACGCGATGGACGGCGTGCAGCCGTTCGACGTGGTGGCCCTGCACGGGCTGGTCCGCGACGCGCACGGCAAGAAGATGTCCAAGTCGTTCGGTAATGCCGTCGACCCGCTGGACTGGATCGACCGGTACGGCGCCGACGCCACCCGCTTCACGCTGGCCCGCGGCGCCAACCCCGGCTCCGACGTGCCGATCAGTGAGGAGTGGTGCCAGGGCTCGCGCAACTTCTGCAACAAGCTCTGGAACGCGACCCGGTTCGCGCTGATGAACGGCGCGACGGTCGAGGGTGAGCTGCCGGCCTCGGCGGAGCTGTCGAGCGTCGACAAGTGGATCCTCTCGCGGCTGCAGCACGTCATCGCCGAGGTGGACGAGCAGCTGGCCACGTACGAGTTCGCGAAGGCCTGCGACACCCTTTACCACTTCGCGTGGGACGACGTCTGCGACTGGTACGTCGAGCTCAGCAAGCCGGTGCTCGCCACCGACAGCGCCGAGGCGGTGCGCTCGCGCCGGGTCCTCGGGCACGTGCTCGACCAGTTGCTGCGGCTGTTGCACCCGGTGATCCCGTTCGTCACCGAGGAGCTGTGGACGGTGCTGACCGGCGCCGAGTCGGTCGTGGTCGCGGCCTGGCCGGCTGCCGATCCGGCCCGCGTCGACGACGTGGCCGAGGAGGAGCTGGCCGCGCTGCAGAAGGTCGTCACCGAGGTGCGGCGGTTCCGGTCCGACCAGGGCCTGCGTCCGGGCCAGCGGGTCAACGCCGCGCTGACCGGCCTCGGCAACGTGGGGATCGACGTGCACGAGCCGCTGATCCGCTCGCTGGCCCGGCTGGACGCGCCCGGCACCGAGTTCACGGCCACGGCGACCCTCGCGGTCACCGGCGGCATCACCGTGGACCTCGACACCCGCGGCACGATCGACGTCGCGGCCGAGCGGGCCCGCCTGGACAAGGACCACGCCGCCGCCGAGAAGGAAGCGGCGCAGTGCCGGGCCAAGCTCAACAACGACGCGTTCATCGGCAAGGCGCCCGAGCAGGTCGTTGCGAAGATCAAGGATCGCCTGGCCGCGGCCGAGGCCGACCTGGCGAGAATTGCCGCGGCCCGTCGGGCGTTGCCCTCCACATGAGCACCTATCGAGAGGTGATCGCCGCGCTCGACGGGCGCGGCTTCACCCGCATGGCCTTCGACCTGCAGAAGATCCGCGACCTCATGGACGTGCTCGGCAGTCCGCAGCGGGCGTACCCGTCGATCCACCTCACCGGGACCAACGGCAAGACGTCCACGGCCCGGATGATCGACGGCCTGCTGCGCGCGCACGGCCTGCACACCGGCCGCTACACCAGCCCGCACCTGGAGACCGTCCGGGAGCGGATCAGCCTGGACGGCGAGCCGGTGTCCGAGGAGCGGCTGACCGCCGTCTACGACGAGATCGCGCCGCTGGCCCAGCTGATCGATGATCGATCCGCCGAGCCGCTCACCTACTTCGACATGACCACGGCACTGGCGTACGCGACGTTCGCCGACGCTCCGGTGGACATCGCCGTGGTCGAGGTCGGCCTCGGCGGCGAGGAGGACGCGACCAACGTCATCGAGGCGGGGGTCTGCGTCATCACCCCGATCGGGCTCGACCACACCGAGTGGCTGGGCGACACGATCGAGGACATCGCCTGGGCCAAGGCGGGCATCATCCACAAGGACGCCACCGTGATCAGCGCGCTGCAGACCGAGGACGCGATGCGGCCGCTGCTGGAACGCTCCGCGCAGGTGGGCGCGACCGTGGCCCGCGAGGGCAAGGATTTCGGCGTGATCCGGCGCGACCAGGCGGTCGGTGGCCAGTACCTCACGCTGCAAGGCCTCGGCGGCGTGTACGACGAGGTGTTCCTGCCGCTCTTCGGGGCCCACCAGGCGCAGAACGCGGCCTTGGCGCTCGCGGCGGTCGAGGCGTTCCTCGGCGCGGGCGCGACCAAGCAGCTCGACCCGGACCTGGTCCGGGAAGGCTTCAGCGGCGTCGACTCGCCGGGGCGCCTGGAACGGGTACGCAGCGCACCGACGATCCTGCTCGACGGCGCCCACAACCCGCACGGCATGGCGGCGACCGTGACCGCGCTGGAGGAGGAGTTCGCGTTCCGCCACCTGGTCGTGGTGGTCGGCGTGCTCGCCGGCAAGGACGTGTCCGGCCTGCTCGAGCTGCTCGAGCCGGTCACGGCCCAGCTCGTGGTGACGCAGAACAGCTCACCCCGGGCGATGCCGGTCGACGAGCTCGCCCAGATCGCGGAAGAGATCTTCGGCGAGGACCGGGTGACCATCACCGACAACATGCCGGACGCCATCGAGGAAGCCGTCGTGCTGGCCGAGGAGAACACCGACGGCGAGCACAGCGGCGTCGCGGTGCTGATCACCGGCTCGATCGTCACGGTGGCCGACGCGCGGAAGCTGCTGAAGAAATGACCACGCCGCAGCCGGAGCCGCCGTCGCCCGGGGAGACGCCGGCCGAAGCACCCCGGCGCTCCGGGCTGCGCAATCCGGAGGCGGCGGTCCGCGGTCTCGGGGCGGGGACGCTCGTCCTGGAAGCGATCGTGCTGCTGCTGGCGATCCAGCCGATCCGCATCCTGGGCGGCGACCTCAGCGGCTGGGGCATCGGCGCGGTCGTGGCCCTGGCGGTGCTGGCGGCGGCGCTGGCCGGGAGCATGCGGCGGTCGTGGGCATGGCACGCCGGCTCGGCGCTGCAGGTGCTGTTGCTGGTGTCGGGCCTGCTGCATTGGTCGCTGGCGGCGCTGGGGCTGATCTTCGGTGCGGCCTGGGTCTACGCGACCACAGTCCGGCGCAAGATCCTGGGCTAGCCAGCCGGTCCGCTGCGCGTGCGTGGTCCACCCGACCTTTTGTGGTGGGTGGACCACGCGCGGGGACGTTCGGGTCAGCGGATGGCGCGCCACTGGGTGATGGCGATGTTGTGCTGGTCCGGGTCATGGAACGAGGCCGCCCAGAGTTCCAGTTTGTCGCCGCGGTTCACCGGGCGGGGGCCGTGGACGAACTTCACGCCCTTGCGCTTCAGTTCCTCGTAGACCGCTTCCACGTCGCCTACCTCGAGGTTCAGGTAGATCTGACGGCCGGCCACGCTCGACAGGTCGTGGACCGTGCGCAGGACCAGCCTGGTGTCGCCCGAGGCCAGCACCGCGCTGCCCGAGCCGGTGTCGATCTCGTAGAAGCCGAGCATCTCGCGGTAGAACGACACCGAGCGTTCCAGGTTGGTGACCAGCACCGTGATGCCAACGCCGTGGATGGCTCCCGCCGGCCCGGGCCGGGCGCTCGGGTAGGCGGTGAGGACGTCGTCGGCGCGTTCGTCCGGTTGGAAGCCGCCTTCGAGGTCAGCCCAGGGCTTGCCTCGCTTGGCTCCAGGGGGAGACGAGACGCTGGTGGGGGCAGGGGCGCTCGCTGAAGCGGACGCACTGGCGGGGGCGGTGGTGCTCTTGTCTGCGGATCCGGTCTTCGTGCCGGCTGCTGCCGCGCCTGCGGTGGCGGCGGTTGCTGCTGCGGCGCCTGCGTATTTGGCCGCTGTGCTCGGGCGCGCGTCCGGCGTGGCTGGGCCGGCGGAGGATTCGGGGGATCCGGCGCTGTGGACGGTTCCCGGTCGGATCGGGGTGGGTTCGGGGCGGGGCTTGGCGTCCGCGAGGTTGCCGGTGCCCGAGCCTCCGCCCGGACCGAATGCGGTCGGGGCGCCATAGACCGCCCCGGGAGCGGTCGCCGGGCCTGACGGCCGGGCCCAGACGGATGGGGCGCCCGGAGCGGCATCGGGCTTGGCACGACCCGGACCCGAACCAGGATCCGAGCTGGGACCCGCTGCCTTCGCGGCCGGGTCTGCGGGTGAGGTGCTTGAGCCTGAGGAAGGATCGGAGGTCGGCGCAGGGGCCTGGTCGGATGTCGGGCCGGACCTGGTCGCTGAGACGGCCCCGAGGCCTTCGGGTGACCTCGGCCTGCCTTCCGTCACGCGCTCGGGAGCAGTGCGTTCGGGTGCGGTGCGCTCGGAAGATATGGATTCGGGGGCGGTGCGCTCGGAAGCAGCGGACTCGGTAGCAGCGGGATCGGGAGCCGTGCGCCCGGCAGAGGTGGGACCGGGAGCGGTGCGCCCGGCAGAGGCTGGACCGGGAGCGGTGGGGCCGGGAGCGGTGCGCCCGGCCGAGGTGGGACCGGGAGCGGTGGGGCCCGCAAAGGTGGGACCGGAAGGAGCAGCTGCGCGGGAGACCGGATCGGGCTCACCAGACGGTCCTGCGGCGGCTGAGGAGGAGCCGGCAGCGGTCTCAGGCCGTCGGGCTGCGGGTGGGGGGCCTTCGGGGGCCGGTCGGCGTTGTTCCTGCTTCTTGCCGCGGAGGGCATTGCCGAACGCTGCGATCCCGGCCGCCACCACCGCTCCGGCAGCGGCCGCCAGACCAGTCGTCTGCGCCGTGCTCCTGGGCTGCTCGTCGGCATCGGCCACCGGTCGGCCACCCCGAGGGGCGTCATCCGGCCGCGCCTCGCGAGGCCGAGGCCCAGGCCTCCCCTCCGGAGCCGGGCGCGGCGCATCCGGAGTCGGGCGCGGCGCATCCGGAGTCGGGCGCGGCGCATCCGGAGTCGGACGGGACGCATCCGGAGTCGGGCGCGGCGAGTCCGCAGCCGGACGCGGCGTGGCCGACGCGGACGCCGTGCCGACGCCGGGACCAGCGACGCCGTCACCATCTCGGCCAGAGTCAAGATCAAGATCGAGGTCAGGGGCCGGCGAGACGGAATCCGACTCGCGGGCGGGCTGCTGGGCCCGGACTGTCCACGGCGGTGGTTCCAGATCTCCCAGCAGGACGTCATCCACCGCCCGAGCCGGCGGACCAGCCTCCTCGGCATCAAGGACCCGCGCCGCCCGATCAGTCACCGCCGCGCCGGAAGCCGCCGCGCCGGAAGCCGCCGCGCCGGGAGTAGGCGAGCCGGAAGCCGTCGGGCCGGAAGCCGTCGGGCTGGGAGCGGACGGGCCGGAAGCCGCCGCGCCGGGAGTAGGCGGGCCGGAAGCCGTCGGGCCGGAGTCCGCCGGGCTGGGAGCGGACGGGCCGGAAGCCGCCGCGCCGGGAGCAGGCGGGCCGGAAGCCGCCGGGCCGGACCCGCTGGAGGCCTGCTCACCCGAGGCCTGCTCACCGAAGGCCGGCTCGGCGATGATGTCGTTCTCCACCGCCTCCCGAGCCGCCGGCGTGCTCTCCGGCTCGCCGTCCAGTGGAAGGTCGATCTCCGGGTCGGCGGCCGGCGCCCGCTGGGCCGGAGCCGCCGACACCTCCTCCTCGACCACGGCAGCCGGCACTTCCGGCTCCAGCGTCGCCGTGGCCGGCCCCGGCCGGGGCCTGGGCCGGGGCTTCTCCGCCGGCCGCGGTGCCGTAGCCGTGCGGGCGCGTTGCGGCAGGGGTGACGTGTATTCGTAGTCCGGTTCCACCAGGTGGCCCTCGACGATCGGGCCGCTGGGGGAGTCGCGGACGATCACCGGTGGGGGCGGGTCGTTCAGGCCCGCGCGTGGCGGCGGGGGCGGGTCGTCCAGGTCGCCGGTGCGGGGCGCCGGTGGGGGTGGCGGGGGTGGCTCGTCCGGGCCGCGTCCCCACTGCCTGTCCCGGGACGCCCACGGTGGGGGTTCCGGTTCGCCGCCCAGCAGGTCGTCGTCCGGCAGATCATCGTCGTAGAACGCCGGTGGGACGTTCTGGGTCGACTGCTCGTAGGTCTCCGCCTCGTCCCAGTTGATCCGGACCCGGCGCATGTCGTCCACGTCCACCGTCACCGGCAGGGTGTCGCCGACCCGGGGCCATTTGACCACCGGGACGCGGGGGTCGCGGACCGTGACCTCCGAGGTTGGCAGGCCGGGGGCGACGATCACGATCTGGAGCTCCGCGCGGCCGTAGATGGCCGTGGCCGGGGGGTCAGAGATGGCTTTGACCTGGGCCGTTCCCGCCACCCAGGCACGGGCGCCGCGGCGGACCACGTTGACCATGCCGAGGGCGATCGCCAGGATCAGCATCGCCAGGCCCAGCGCGACGATCGCCCAGCTGGACATGCCGAGGCCGAACAGCATCACGAAGACCGCGATCGTGCCGACGACGGCCGCCACGAGTTTGCGGGCGGGTGCGACCGGCCGGCCGTTCTGGTTCGCCACAGTGGACCTCCTGGGGTTACCCGTCAGGTTACGTAGCGCGACCGCGTGTGGAAAGTGCGCTACCGGGCGGTTGCCGCTCGCGGCGCGGACGGTACCGATAGGCTGACAGCCCGGTGTCACGGCACCGGCGTGTCGACTTGCTCATGCCATGACCAGGAGGATCTTCCGGTGTCCACTGCCACCGAGCGCACGCTCGTGCTCGTCAAGCCCGATGCGCTGCGGCGCGGCCTGCTCGGGGAGATCCTGGGCCGGTTCGAGCGCAAGGGCCTCACGATCGATGCGCTGGTTGTGCGGACCATGGACGCTGAGCTGGCCGACCAGCACTACGCCGAGCACGTCGAACGGGATTTCTACCCGCCGCTGAAGAAGTTCATGACCAGCGGGCCGCTCGCCGCCCTGGTGCTCTCCGGCGACGAGGTCATCGCGGTCGTGCGGGCCCTGGTCGGGGCCACCGACGGGCGCAAGGCCGCCGCGGGGACGATCCGCGGCGACCTGTCGCTGTCCAACCGGGAGAACCTCGTGCACGCGTCCGATTCCCCCGACAGTGCCAAGCGTGAGCTGGCGCTCTGGTTCCCCGAGCTCTAGGGCTCCAGCGGCGGCTCGTTGCGCACCGCGATCGAGAGCCGGTTCCAGACGTTGATGGTGACGATCGCCATCAGCAGGTTGCCCAGCTCCTCCTCGGTGAACGCCTTGGCGGCCGGCTCCCAGACCTCGTCCGGGACGCCGTGCTCGCCGAGGCGGGTCACCGCGTCGGTCAGGGCCAGCGCGGCCCGCTCCCGCTCGGTGAAGAACGGCGCGTCGTGCCAGGCCGCCACCGCGAACAGCCGGCGGCTCGACTCGCCGTTGGCCAGCGCCTCGCGGCTGTGCATGTCGGTGCAGAACGAGCAGCCGTTCACGATCGAGGCGCGCAGTTTGATCAGCTCGTACAGGGTCGGGTCGACGGTGGAGCGGCAGTACTTCTCCATGCCCAGGACCGCGCCGTAGGCACCCGGCGCCACCTTGTCGATCGTCAAGCGGGACATCAGTCCTCCTCGTAGTGGGTTACTCAGCGAGGACGACCTGGCGTTCGGGAACGTGACAGGGATCGGTCATATCCGTGACTTGTGTGCTTCACGTCATACCGAGAGTCTTCGACCATGACGTCCATCGATCGACGCAGCCTGCTGCGGGCCGGGCTGGCCGGCGGTGCCCTCGGTGTCCTGCCGGCCGGGCCGGCCTTCGCGGGCTGGTCGGCGGCCCGTCCCGTGCTCACCCACGGCGTGCAGAGCGGCGACGCCACCGCTGACTCCGCGGTGGTCTGGGCCCGCGCCGACCGGCCGAGCCGGATGTGGGTCGAGGCGAGCCGGCGGCCGGATCTGCGGGGCGCGCGCCGGGTGCGCGGGCCGGTGCTGACCCCGGACACCGATTTCACCGGCAAGGTGCACCTGCGCGGCCTGCCGGCCGGGGAGAAGATCTTCTATCGGGTACGCGCGGAGAGCCTGGACCGCCCCGGCCTGCTCAGCGTGCCCGTCGACGGCTCCCTCGGCACCGCGCCGCTGCGCCGCCAGGACGTCTCGTTCGTCTGGACCGGCGACGTCGTCGGCCAGGGCTGGGGCATCGACCCGGCGTACGGCGGCCTGCGGCTGTTCGAGTCGATGCGGCGGCGGCACCCCGACTTCCTGCTGCACAGCGGCGACACCGTGTACGCCGACGGCCCGCTGGCGCCGTCCGTGACGCTGCCGGACGGCCGGATCTGGCGCAACCTGGTCACGCCGGAGAAGTCCAAGGTCGCCGAGACGCTGGGGGAGTACCGCGGCCAGTACGCGTACAACCTGCTGGACGACGCGTACAAGGCGTTCGCCGCGGAGGTGCCGCAGGTCAACCAGTGGGACGACCACGAGGTGGTGAACAACTGGTACCCGGGGGAGATCCTCGACGACGCCCGGTACACCGAGAAGCGGGTCGACGTGCTCGCGGCGCGGGCGCACCGGGCGTACCGGGAATGGGTGCCGATCCCGGACCTGGCCGGGCCGATCCACCGGAAGATCTCCTACGGGCCGTTGCTGGATGTGTTCGTGCTGGACATGCGCACGGTCAAGGACGTCAACGACGGCAACACCTACGCCGACCCGGAGCGCGGCCTGCTCGGCGCCGCGCAGCGCGAGTGGCTGATCCACGGCCTGCGCTCGTCCCGGGCCACCTGGAAGGTCATCGCCAACGACCTGCCGCTGGGCCTGGTCGTGCCGGACGGCGCCGCCGCGCAGGAGGGGGTGGCCCAGGGTGACCCGGGCGCGCCGAAGGGCCGGGAGCTGGAGTTCGCGCAGGTGCTGCGGTCCGCCCACCGGCACGGCGTGACCGGGATCGTGCTGCTCACCGCCGACGTGCACTACACCGCGGCGCACCACTACGACCCGGCCCGGGCCGCGGTGCAGGACTTCACGCCGTTCTGGGAGTTCGTCTCCGGGCCGGCCCACGCGGGGGGTTTCGGGCCGAACGCGCTGGACGGCACGTTCGGGCCGGAGGCGGTCTTCGTGCACGCCCCGCCGGTGGCGAACACCTCCCCGGCCGACGGCTACCAGCACTTCGGCGAGGTGCGGATCGACGGCCGCACCGGTGCGCTGCGGGTGGACCTGCGGGACCGCGACGGCGTGTCGTTGTGGGGTATCACCCTGCCGGAGCCGCGGCACAAATGACGGCCGGTATCGTTGTGCTGTCAGGCGACGATCCGGCCATCACCGGGGAGCCTCCGGAAGAACGGGCGTGCGCGCCTCAGTAGAACCGGGCGGACACCGGCCCGCACCCCAGCCGGCGAACGAGCGGGCGGCCCCGGCCGTCAAGCGAGGTGGTACCGCGGGCTCCGGCTCGTCCTCGCAGTCCACGACGTGTGAACTGCATGAGGAGCGAGCGCCAGATGGCCTACCCCAAGCACACCGACGCCTCCGGCGTACCGGCGAGCCCCGACCTGCCCGCGGTCGAGCGGGCCGTGCTGGAGCACTGGGCCGCCGACAAGACCTTCGAGGCCAGCGTCGAGGCCCGCCCGGCCGGCACGAACGGCAGCAACGAGTACGTCTTCTACGACGGCCCGCCGTTCGCCAACGGGCTGCCGCACTACGGCCACCTGTTCACCGGCTACGTCAAGGACCTGGTGCCGCGTTACCAGACCATGCGGGGCAAGCGGGTCGAGCGGCGCTTCGGCTGGGACACCCACGGGCTGCCCGCCGAGGTCGAGGCCGAGAAGCAGCTCGGCATCACCACCAAGGCGCAGATCCTGGAACTGGGCGTCGACAAGTTCAACGACGCCTGCCGGACCTCCGTGCTGGCCTACACCAAGGACTGGGAGCGGTACGTCACCCGCCAGGCCCGCTGGGTGGACTTCGCCGACGACTACAAGACACTCGACCCCAGCTACATGGAGTCGGTCATGTGGGCCTTCCGGACCCTGTTCGACAAGGGGCTGGTCTACGAGGGCTTCCGGGTGCTCGCGTACTGCTTCCGGTGCGAGACGCCGCTGTCGAACACCGAGACCCGGATGGACGACGTCTACCGGGACCGGACCGACCCGGCGCTGACCGTGACGTTCCAGCTGTCGGCCGGCTCAGGGCCGGAGGCACTTACAGACGGAGCGAAGATCGCGGTGTGGACCACCACGCCGTGGACGCTGCCGTCGAACCTCGCGCTCGCCGTCGGCCCGGACATCGAGTACGCGGTGCTGGAGAAGGATGGCCAGAAGCTGATCCTGGGTGCGGGGCGCGTCTCCGCGTACGGGAAGGAGCTTGAGGGTTTTGAGCAGGTCGGCACCGTGCTGGGCCGGGAGCTGGCGGGCCGGCGGTACACGCCGATGTTCGACTTCCTGGTCGAGCAGGCCGGCCCGAACGCCTACCAGGTGCTGGCCGCCGACTACGTCAGTGACGAGGACGGCACCGGCGTCGTGCACCAGGCGCCGGCCTTCGGCGAGGACGACCAGAACGTCTGCAACGCCGCCGGCATCCCGACGATCGTGACCGTCGACGAGCACACCCGGTTCACCGCGCTGGTGCCCGACTACCAGGGCGTGCAGGTCTTCGACGCGAACAAGCCGATCATCGCTTCTTTGAAACAAAGCGGCACCGTGCTGCGGCACGAGGGCTACACGCACTCGTACCCGCACTGCTGGCGCTGTGACACCCCGCTGGTCTACAAGGCCGTGTCGTCGTGGTTCGTCGCCGTCACCAAGTTCCGGGACCGGATGGTCGAGCTGAACCAGGAGATCACCTGGACGCCGGCGCACATCAAGGACGGCTCGTTCGGCAAGTGGCTGGCCAACGCCCGGGACTGGTCGATCAGCCGGAACCGGTTCTGGGGCTCGCCGATCCCGGTGTGGAAGTCCGACGACCCGACCTACCCGCGGGTCGACGTCTACGGCTCGCTGGCCGAGCTCAGCGCGGACTTCGGCGTTGAGGTCACCGACCTGCACCGGCCGTTCGTGGACGAGCTGACCCGGCCCAACCCGGACGACCCGACCGGGCAGTCGACCATGCGCCGGGTGCCCGAGGTGCTGGACTGCTGGTTCGAGTCCGGGTCGATGCCGTTCGCGCAGGTGCACTACCCGTTCGAGAACAAGGACTGGTTCGAGCACCACTACCCGGGCGACTTCATCGTCGAGTACATCGGCCAGACCCGCGGCTGGTTCTACACCATGCACGTGCTGGCCACGGCGCTGTTCGACCGGCCGGCCTTCCGCAACTGCCTGAGCCACGGCATCCTGCAGGGCGCCGACGGCCGCAAGATGTCCAAGAGCCTGCGCAACTACCCGGACGTCTACGAGGTCTTCGACTCCTACGGCTCCGACGCGATGCGCTGGATGCTGATGTCCTCGCCGGTGCTGCGCGGCGGCGACATGCCGGTCACCGAGGTGGCGATCCGCGACTCGGTGCGCCAGGTGCTGCTGCCGCTGTGGAACGTCTGGTACTTCTTCAGCCTGTACGCCAACGCGGCAGGTCACGAAGCACGGCTCCGGACCGACTCGACGCACCTGCTGGACCGATACATCCTGGCCAAGACCAGCGAGCTGGTCTCGGACACCACCCGCCAGCTCGACGAGTACGACATCTCCGGCGCGGCCGGCTCGGTGCGGTCGTACCTGGACGCGCTGACCAACTGGTACGTGCGCCGCTCCCGGGACCGCTTCTGGACCGGCGACGCGGACGCGTTCGACACCCTCGCCACCGTGCTGGAGACGCTGTGCCGGGTGGTGGCCCCGCTGGCCCCGCTGACCGCCGAGGAGATCTGGCGCGGCCTGACCGGGGAACGGTCGGTGCACCTGACCGACTGGCCGGCCGCGGCGGCGTTCCCGGCCGACCACGAACTGGTGGCGTCGATGGACGCGATCCGTGAGGTGGCCTCGGCGGCGTTGTCGCTGCGCAAGGCCAAGGCGCTGCGGGTGCGGCTGCCGCTGGCCCGGCTGACCGTGGCCACGCCGGCCGCCGACGCGCTGCGGCCGTTCGCGGACCTGCTGGCCGACGAGGTGAACGTCAAGGACGTGCAGCTCAGTGCCGATCTGGCCGCGTACTCCCAGCAGGTTTTGACCGTGGTGCCGCGGGCCCTCGGCCCGCGCCTGGGCAAGCAGGTCCAGGTGGTCATCAAGGCCGTCAAGGCCGGCGACTGGGAGCTGGTCGACGGCGCGCCCGTCGCGGCCGGCGTCACCCTGCTGGCGGGTGAGTACGAGCTGAAGCTGATCGCCGCCGACGCGGAGAACTCGGCGCCGCTGCCGGCCGGCCGCGGCGTGGTGCTGCTCGACACCGAGGTCACCCCGGAGCTGGCCGCCGAGGGCCTGGCCCGCGACCTGATCCGGGTCGTGCAGCAGGCCCGCCGCGACGCCGACCTGGACGTGTCCGACCGGATCGCGCTGCGGATCGCGGCGGCCCCCGCGGTCGCGACGGCCGTCGAGGTGCACCGGGACTTCGTCGCCGCGGAGACCCTGGCCACCTCGCTCGTCCTGGATCCGGCGGCGACCGGCTTCAGCGGCGAGGTCGGCGACGGCGAAACGGTGACGGTCGCGGTCACCCGCGCCGGCTGACACCCCCGCCCGGCTCGGCGGCTGTCGCAGCACGCGGCAAACGCCGAGCCTGGCGGCGGGAACTCGACGGGGTAACCTCACATCGCCCCCCACTCTTTTTTGCTTTGTCCGCGCCCGGAGGAACACGTTGCCGCTGCTCTACTCGATCGGCAAAATCACTGTCGGTAAAGCGATGACCCTCGGCTGGCGGCCGCACGTCGAAGGTCTCGAGCACATCCCCCAGACCGGCGGTGCGATCTTCGCCGGTAACCACCTGTCGGTCGCCGACGAGCTGTTCCTGGGCGCCGTCGTCCCCCGGCACATCGCCTTCTGGGCCAAGGCCGAGTACTTCCGCGGCGGCAGCCTGGGCGGGAACATCACCAAGTTCGTCCTCGAAGGCCTCGGCGCGATCAAGGTCGAGCGCGGCGGCGGCCGGGCGGCGCTGGCCGCCTTCGACGGCGCGATCCCGGTGCTCAAGGCCGGCGACATGGTCGCGGTCTACCCCGAGGGCACCCGCTCGCCGGACGGCCGGCTCTACCGCGGGCGCACCGGCGTGGCCCGGCTCGCGGTCGCGGCCGGCGTGCCGATCATCCCGGTCGGCGTGCTCGGCACGGAGAAGGTGCAGCCGATCGGCCAGCGCTTCCCCCGGCCGGGCAAGGGCCAGGTCACGATCAAGTTCGGCGCGCCGATCCCCACGGTGGGCCGCAGCGACGACCGGACCGCGCTGCGCGAGCTGACCGACGAGGTCATGGCTGAGATCCAGAAGCTCACCGGCCAGGAGTACGTGCCCCGCTACGCCCCGCCGCGAGAGGCCTCCTAAGGCGCCCGGGAGCCGCGGGCCTGCTCCTGCTCGACCAGCGCCGCGAGGTCGGTCAGCCGGTGCAGGCCCTGCAGCGGCCGGCGCATCCGGTGGTTGCCGGCCAGCTGCTGCTCGTGGCGCTCCAGGAAGGCCCAATAGCCCGCCGTGTACGGGCACGCGTGGTCGCCCACCCGCACCTTCGGGTCGTAGCGGCAGCCGCCGCAGTAGTCACTCATCCGGTTGACGTACGCGCCGCCACCCGCGTACGGCTTGGTGCTCATCCGGCCGCCGTCGGCGAACTGGCTCATGCCCACCACGTTCGCCGTCATCACCCACTCGTAGCCGTCCACGAACGCCCGGTGGAACCAGTCCGCCACCGCGCCCGGCCGCCAGCCGCGTTGCATCGCGTAGTTGCCGAGCACCATCAGCCGCGGGATGTGGTGCACCCAGCCGCGGTCGCGGACCCCGGCGAGCACGTCGGACAGGCAGCGCGCCTCGACCGCGTCGGCGTCCAGGTCGGCGAACCAGCTCGGCAGCGGCGTGGCGGCGTGCAGCTCGTTGGCGCGCCGGTAGCCGGGCTCGAAGTACCAGTACAGGTGCCAGACGAAGTCCCGCCAGCCGATGAGCTGGCGGACGAAGCCCTCCACGCTCGCCAGCGGGGCGGTGCCGGCGCGGTAGGCCGCCTCGGCCTGCTCGGCGGCCTCCAGCGGGTCCAGCAGGCCCAGGTTGAGCGGGGCGCTGAGCAGGCTGTGCGCGAGGTACGGGTCGCCGGTCAGCATCGCGTCCTCGTACGGGCCGAAGGACGGCAGCCGGTGCGCGACGAAGTGGTCGAGCCGCGCCACCGCCTCGGCCCGGGTCGCGGGGAACAGGCGGGGGCCGTCGCGGCCGATGAAGGTGATGCCGTCGTCGCGTTCCCAGCGGTCCAGATCCGCCCGGACGGCCGCGTCGATCTCGTCCTCCCGGATCTCCGGCGCCGGCTCGACGGCCAGCCGGGTGACCCCGCGCGGGGGCGGCTCCCGGTTCTCGGCGTCCAGGTTCCAGGTGCCGCCGGCCGGCTCGGTGCCGTCCATGAGCAGGCCCGTGCGCCGCCGGGCGTCCCGGTAGAAGTCCTCCATCCGCAGGCCGCGCCGGCCGTTCGCCCAAGCGGTGAACTCCGGCGGATCGGTCACGAAGCCGCGCGGCGGCAGCACGTCGGCACCGAGCCGCTGGACCAGGCCGCGGGCCGCCCGCGAGGTGGGGTGGCAGACGCTGAGGGGTTCGCCGAGGTCGCGTACCGCCTCGCCGTAGGTCTCGGCGCGCACGAGGACGGCCTGGTCGCCCAGCTCGGCCGCGCGGTGCCGGAGCGCGGAGAGCACCAGGTGGGCCCTCTGCCGGTGGAATGCCCGGCGCCGGAACACCGCCTTGGACTCCACCAGCAGCACCGGCTGGCCGGGGTCGTCGAGGAAGTGCGGGCCGAGCTGGTCCGCGAACAGCCAACGCCGGGTCATACCGCAGTTCTACCCGCGGGTGAGCACCGCACCCCGCAGGACACCCGTGAGTTCCGCGCTTTCCGGCACGGAACGCCTGGTCAGCAGCACGGTGGCGAGGCTGCCGTGGTCGGCCCAGGCGCAGACGACCACGGTCTTGCCGCTCGAGCGGCCCACCCCGCACCGCTCGTGCACGCCGCTCTCACCCAGGTCGTAGGACTGCACGTCGGTGATGTCGTACTCGCCGGCCAGGTGGGCGATCTCGGCCTCGACGTCGGCCTCCGGCGTGAACCGCAGCCCGGTCGTGCCGAAGACGGTGACCCGCTTGCCGTTGCCGTCGGCGTAGACGCCGCCGAAGACCTCACCCTGGACCAGGCTGGTGCCGCCGAGCTGGTCGGAGAGCTTCTCGACGGCGCGCCGGCCGGCGGCGTCCTCGCGCAGGTCCAGGTCCGCGACGGTCTGCGGCAGGACTGCCGAGACCGGGTACTGCCGGGCGGCCGGCCAGGCCAGATAGGCGGGTACGCCGCAGCAGCAGACGACGCTGAACAGGGTGAACAGGAACAGCCGGCGGGGCCAGCGCCGCTTGCGCCGGGGTGCGGGCGGCGGTCCGGCCCGCGGCGGTCTGGTCGGTGGTGCCCAGGGCGGCGGCGCGGGCGGGCGGGGCTGGACCGGGAGGCGGTTGGCGACCGGTTGCGGCGTGGGCTTCTTGCGGCCCCAGCCGCGGCGGCGCGGCGGGCCGGCCTGCACGGGCGCGCGCTGCGGAAGCCCGGCCTGTGCGGGTGCGCGCTGCGGAAGCCCGGCCGGCGCGGGCGCACCGGCCCGGCTGGGCTGCTGCGCCTGGGCGCGGCGCAGCAGTGTCTCGGCCTGGGCCTGCGGAATCGGCGCCCGGGTGCCGGGCGGCGGCGCCTGAGCCCGGGCCGGCTCCATCCGGGTCGGCGGCAGCGGCGCGTCCATCCGGGTCGGCGGCAGCGGCGCCTCCATCCGGGTCGGGGGGAGGGGCGCCTCCATCCGGGTCGGGGGCAGGGCGCTCTCCATCCGGGTCGGTGGCATCGCCTCCGGGAACGGCAGCTCGGCCTGCCACGGCGTGTCCTGGTCGGCCCAGGGGTCGACCGCGGGCGTCGCCGACCAGTCCTCGCCGTCGGCCCACGGGTCGGTGGGCGGCGCCGGCTGGTCGGCCTCGCCCTCGGTGCGGCGGCGCGACCACCAGGGCCGCTTAGGCACATGCGGGGGTACGACCGCCGAGCCGCTCCACCGGGCGGGCGGCTCCGGCTCGCCCTGGGCCCGGGTCTCGTCGGCCGGCTCCACGGCGGGTGCGTCGGCCGGCTCGGCAGCGGCAGTCGCCGGGCCGTCGATCCGGGTGGGGGTGGCGTTCTCCGGGGCCGGTGCGGCCGGATTCTCCGGCTGCTGGTCGGTCATCCGTTGATCTCCTCCCGCTGTCTGCCCCGTGTCCGCGGACGGCCCGCTGCCGGGCGTCTTCCGCCAGGTTAGAGCCGCTCCGCCACCCCGCCGGGGCGGCGCGGACCCGCCGGGGGCATCTACCGCAATCGGTGCCGTACGTGAAAAACGGACACCCGGGCCGATGTGCGGGACGGTGCGGAGTCGTATGGTGACCCGGTGGTGAGCGTGAGATGACGACCATAAAGCGGAACGCGGTAACGGTCACCGGCCGGGCACAGGGCCAGCCGATGATGTTCGCGCACGGCTACGGCTGCGACCAGAACATGTGGCGCACCGTCGCGCCCGCGTTCCTGGACACCCATCGGGTGGTGCTCTTCGACCACGTCGGCGCCGGCCGGTCCGACCTCGGCGCCTACGACGAGCAGCGGTACTCCACCCTCGACGGTTACGCCGAGGACATCCTCGAGATCATTCACGAGCTGGACCTGCGGGACGTCGTCTTCGTCGGCCACTCGGTCAGCGCGATGATGGGGTTGCTCGCCGCGATCCGCGAGCCGGACCGGTTCGCCAAGCTCGTCCTGGTCGGGCCGTCGCCGCGCTACATCAACGACGGCGACTACGTCGGCGGCTTCGACTCCAGCGACATCGAGGCCATGCTGGAGTCGCTGGACAGCAACTACCTGGGCTGGTCGAGCACGATGGCCCCGGTGATCATGGGCAACCCGGACCGGCCCGAGCTGGGCACCGAGCTGACCAACAGCTTCTGTGCCACCGATCCCGAGATAGCCAAGAAGTTCGCGCACGTGTGCTTCATGTCGGACAACCGCGACGACCTCGGCAAGGTCCGCACCCCCGCGCTGATCCTGCAGTGCACCGACGACGTCATCGCGCCGGCCGTCGTCGGCGACTACGTCCACGCGAACCTTCCCGGGAGCACACTGGTGGTCATGAACGCGACCGGGCACTGCCCCAACCTCAGCGCGCCCGCGGAGACGATCGCGGCGATCAGGTCGTTTCTGTAGAGCGATGGCTGAGGACGGTGGCGGTGGACCCGAGGTGACGCAGGATCTGCGGATCCCCTGGGACGAGGATCCCGGCGATCTCTACGAACACGCGCCGTGTGGTTACCTCACGACGCTCCCGGACGGCACGATCGTCAAGGTCAACGAGACGTTCCTGGCCTGGACCGGCTACGAGCGCGCCCAGCTGATCGGGCAGCGGCGGTTCCGGGATCTGCTCAGCGCGGGCGACAAGATCTATCACGAGACCCACTACGCGCCGCTGCTGAGCATGCAGAACGACGTCCACGAGATGGCCTTCGACCTGGTCCGGGCCGACGGGCGGCGGCTGCCCGTCCTGGTCAACTCCACGCTCGGGCGGGACCCGGCGGGGCTGCCCCGGGTCATCCGCACCATGATCCTGAACGCCACCGAGCGGCGCGGGTACGAGAAGGAGCTGCTGGCCGCCCGGCGCGGCGCGGAGGCATCCGAGCGGCGGGTCCGGGTCCTGCAGCAGATCGTCGCCGATCTCGCCGCCGCGCCCACCGAGGCCGAGGTGGCCGACGCGGTCGTCCGCGCGCCCGGCCCGGCCTTCGGCGCCGTCTCGGCGACCGTCTGGCTCGCCGACCGGGACCGGGACCGGCTCACGGCGGTGGCCGGCACCGACTCCGGCGCGCTGAGCCGCGACGACATCCCGCGCGACTCGTCCCGGCCGATCGCGGAGGTGGCCCGCCGCGGCGACCTGCACGTGATCGGCTCCCTGCAGGAGGCCGACGAGCACTTCCCGGAGCTGGCCGCCACCATGCGCCGCACCGGGCGCGGCACCGTGGTGCTGCTGCCGCTGACCGCGGCACCCGCCGAGGACCCGGGCGCCGTTGAGGTGCTCGGCGTGCTCTGTTTCGACTTCGCCGAGCCGCACGAGCTCACCGACAGCGAGCTGCGCGTGGTCCGGTTGCTCGGGCACCAGGCCGGTCAGGCGCTGGACCGGGCCCGGCTCTACGACGACGCCCGCCGGCGCGAGACCCGGGCGATCTTCCTGGCCGGCACCACCCGGGCGCTGGAGATGCTGCCGCGGCTGCTGCCCCGGGCCCGCGCGCTGGTCGAGCGGATCGTCCCGGAGATCGCCGAGTGGGCGGCCGTCCGGTTGCAGGTCGGACCCGCCGGCCTGCTCGCCGACGCCGGCGGTCCCGCGCCCGACCCGGTGCGGCTGGCCGACCGGGTGGCGCAGGTGCTGCTGGACGGCGAGCCGCAGCTCACCGACGACAAGGACTTCGACACCGGCTGCGCGGTGCTGCCGCTGGTGGCGAACGGCCGGGTGTTCGGCACGCTCGCGCTGCGGATGCCGCCGGACCGGCGCACCGCGGCGGCCGAGGCCGGCTTCCTGAGCGACCTGGCCGACCGGGCCGGCCTGGCCCTGGAGAACGCCCGCCTGTACGAGCAGGAACGGGCCATCGCCCGGACGTTGCAGCGCAGCCTGCTCGCCGCGGACCGGCCGTCGGACCCCCGGTTCGCGGTGGAGACGCACTACCAGGCCGCCGCGCACGATCTGGAGGTCGGCGGCGACTGGTACGACGCCTTCCTGATCACCCCGGACAAGCTCGCGGTGGTCGTCGGCGACGTGGTCGGCCGGGGCATCGACGCGGCCACCACCATGGGCCAGCTGCGCAGCGCCATCCGGGCGCTGGCCTCGGCCGAGGCGGGCCCGGCCCGGCTGCTCGAACGGCTGGACCGGTTCGTCGAGCGGGTCGAGTCGGCGCGGATGGCCACGGTCGCGTACGTCGAGGTGGACCTGGCGTCCAACCAGATGGTCTACGCCTGCGCCGGGCACCTGCCGCCGCTGCTGGCCGAGCCGGGCGCCCCGCCGCGCTACCTGCTCGACGGCCGTTCCGGCGCGCTGGGCTCGCGGGCCGGCCGGCAGGCGCGGATCGAGCACCGCACGCAGCTGCCGCCGGGCAGCCGGCTGCTGCTCTACACCGACGGGCTGATCGAGCGGCGCACCCGCCGGATCGACGCCGGCTTCGAGGTGCTGGCGCGCACGTACGCCGGCAAGCGGGACTCGCCGCTGCCGGGGCTGACCGCGGCGCTGGCCGACATGCTGGTCGGTCAGGAGCACGCCGACGACGTCTGCCTGCTCTGCCTCGCGCTGGGCACCGAGCGGCGGCTGGAACGCTCGATCGGCGCGGACCCGGTGCAGATCGCCCTGCTGCGCAAGGACCTGCGCGGCTGGCTGGTCTCGCACGGCGTCGACGACGACAGCACCCAGGCGGTGCTGCTGGCCTGCTCGGAGGCGGTGGCGAACGCGATCGAGCACGGCTACCGCAACGACCCGCTGGGCGTGGTGGACATCGTCGCCACCGTGTCGGCGGAGTCGGTCGACGTCACGGTGACCGACCACGGCGTCTGGGTCAGCCCGGAGGAGGACGGGCCCCGCGGCCGCGGCGTGCAGCTGATCCGGCAGGTCATGGACCAGCTGGCGTTCGAGCACGGCGACGGGACCACAGTGACGATGCGGCGGATCCGCCGGGAGGCCCAACCATGACCGAGCAGTGGGTGACCTTCGCGAAGCTGGGCCGGGCCGACCTGGTCCGGCTCGCGGGCGAGATCGACCTGGCCAACGCGCCGGAGATCGGCCGCGAGATCGTCCGGCAGACCGGCCGGGCGGGCGCGGTGGTGATCGACCTCACCGCGGTGTCTTTCCTGGACAGCGCGGGGGTGCGGCTGCTCGACGCGCTCGTCGGCGACCTGGATGATCAAGGAACGCCGATCCGGTTCGTGGTGGGTGCGACGGGCGCGGCCCGGATGACCCTGCAGCTGTGCGCGTTCCGGGATGATCTCCTGGCGACCGACCTGGACCGGGCCGCGGAGGAATTGGGCCGCTGAGCCGCGTACCCTGGTGCCCCATGAGCGTTAGTTCCGTGTTCCCGCAGCTCGAGCAGCTGCTGCCCCGGGTCAGCAAGCCGATCCAGTACGTGGGCGGCGAGCTCGGCGCCGTCGTCAAGGACTGGGACGCCACCACCGTGCGGTGGGCGCTGATGTATCCCGACGCGTACGAGGTGGGGCTGCCCAACCAGGGCGTGCAGATCCTGTACGAGGTCCTCAACGAGCAGCCCGACGTGCTGGCCGAGCGGACGTACGCGGTCTGGCCGGACCTCGAGGCGCTGATGAAGGAAGCCGGCGTCCCGCAGTTCACGGTCGACGCGCACCGCCCGGTGCACGCCTTCGACGTGCTGGGCATCTCCTTCGCCACCGAGCTGGGCTACACCAACATGCTGTCGGCGCTGGACCTGGCCGGCATCCCGCTGGAGTCCAAGGACCGCACGGTGGACCACCCGGTGGTACTGGCCGGCGGCCACGCGAGCTTCAACCCGGAGCCGATCGCCGACTTCATCGACGCTGCCGTGCTCGGCGACGGCGAGGAGGCGGTCCTCGAGATCACCGCCATCATCCGGGAGTGGAAGGCCGAGGGCAGCCCCGGCGGCCGCGACGAGCTGCTGCTGCGGCTGGCGCGCACCGAGAGCATCTACGTGCCGCGCTTCTACGACGTCGACTACCTGCCCGACGGCCGGATCCAGCGGGTCGTGCCGAACCGGCCGGACGTGCCGTTCCGGGTGCACAAGCGCACGACCATGGACCTCGACGCCTGGCCGTACCCGAAGAAGCCGCTGGTCCCGCTCGCCGAGACCGTGCACGAGCGGTATGCGGTGGAGATCTTCCGGGGCTGCACCCGGGGCTGCCGGTTCTGCCAGGCCGGCATGATCACCCGCCCGGTGCGGGAGCGCTCGATCACCACGGTCGGCCAGATGGTCAAGGAAGGGCTGGAGTTCTCCGGCTTCTCCGAGGTCGGCCTGCTCTCGCTGAGCAGCGCGGACCACTCGGAGATCGGCGACATGTGCTCCGGCCTCGCCGAGCAGTATGCGGACAGCAACGTCTCGCTGTCGCTGCCCTCCACCCGGGTGGACGCCTTCAACATCGACCTGGCCCAGGAGCTGTCCCGCAACGGCCGGCGCACCGGGCTGACCTTCGCGCCCGAGGGCGGCTCGGAGCGGATCCGCAAGGTCATCAACAAGATGGTGACCGAGGAGGACCTGATCCGGACGGTCGTCACGGCGTACTCCAACGGCTGGCGCAGCGTGAAGCTCTACTTCATGTGCGGCCTGCCCACCGAGACCGACGACGACGTGCTGCAGATCGGCCGGATGGCGCATGAGGTGATCAAGGCCGGCCGGATCGCCACCGGCACCAAGGACATCAAGTGCACGGTCTCCATCGGCGCGTTCGTGCCCAAGCCGCACACCCCGTTCCAGTGGGCCGCGATGGAGCGCCCCGAGGTGATCGACAACCGGCTGCGGATGCTCAAGCAGGAGATCAACAGCGACCGGTCGCTGGGCCGGGCGATCGGTTACCGCTACCACGACGGCGAGCCGTCGCTGATCGAGGGCCTGCTCTCCCGCGGTGACCGCCGGGTCGGCGCGGTGATCCGGCGCGCCTGGGACAAAGGCCAGCGATTCGACGGCTGGAGCGAGCACTTCTCGTACGCCCGCTGGGTCGAGGCCGCCGCGGAGACGCTGCCGGCCTTCGGGGTGGACCTGGACTGGTTCACCACCCGCGAGCGCGAGCAGCTCGAGGTGCTGCCCTGGGACCACCTGGACTCGGGCCTCGACAAGGACTGGCTCTGGCAGGACTGGCAGGACTCGATGACCGAGTTCGAGCAGGACGACTGCCGCTGGACGCCGTGTTTCGACTGCGGGGTCTGCCCGTCGCAGGACACCGAGATCCAGATCGGCCCGACCGGCAAGAAGCTGCTCCCGCTGACCCCGACCACCGGGCTGCGGGTGCCGGCGCCGGCACACACCCACTAGAAGGGTAAGAAGATCGCCAAGAACCAGCCGGTCGGTGGCCAGGCCCCGGTCGTGCAGCGGGTCCGCCTCCGCTACGCCAAGCGGGGACCGCTGCGCTTCACCTCGCACCGGGACTTCGCCCGGGCCTTCGAGCGCGCGCTGCGCCGGGCCGCCGTGCCGATCGCCTACTCCCAGGGCTTCACCCCGCACCCCAAGATCTCGTACGCGAGCGCGGCGCCGACCGGAGTGGGCAGCGAGGCGGAGTACCTGGAGATCGGGCTGCAGGCCGAGGTCGACCCGGCCGAGCTGCGCGTCGCGTTGGACGCCGCGCTCTCGCCCGGGCTCGACATCCTCGACGCCGTGGTGGCCCGGGAGGGCAGCCTCGCCGACCAGATCAACGCGTCCCGCTGGCTGCTGGAGCTTTCCGGCGTCCAGCCTCAGGTCGCGGCCGACGCGGTCGCGGCGTTCCTGGCAGCCGAGGAAGTGCTGGTCGAACGCATGACCAAGCAGGGCCGGCGGTCGTTCGACGCCCGGTCCGCAGTGACGTTCTTCGCTGTGACCAACCTGTCTGACGCACCTTCCGGGGCGACGGCCGCACCGTGTGCGATAATCGACCTTGTCGTGCGGCAGGTCACTCCCGCCGTGCGACCCGATGACGTCCTTTCCGGCCTGCGTGTGGTGGCTGGCCTGGAGCCGCCGGTGCCCGCACGGGTTACCCGGCTGGCGCAGGGCACTCTCACGCCGCAGGGGGAGATCGTCGATCCGTTGGAAGCGGATCGCGAGGGCGCCACCATCGGAGGGCACTGACCGATTCGGTCGGCGTCCGCGTTGGCAGACTTCGGCAGCCCGTCCGACTCGGTCGGGGCCGAAAAACTTGCGGCGACCCTGCGTGGCAGCGCTCACCCGCGCCCGGGGCCGCCAGAACTGGAGAGCGCCCCATGCTCGATAACGAGCCGCAGGGCGGTGAACGGGACGGAGCCACAACTCCTTCCGTCGATGCCGCCGAGAGCACCGCACCCGTGCGCCGTACGCGTGCCCCTAGGCGTAAGGCAACGCCCGCTGCCGCACCGGCAGCGGACGCACCCGGCACCGAGCCGGGTGCCGCAGCGGAGACGGCTGCCGCCGCCGACGCCGTGACGGCCGAGGCCCCCGCGGCTCCGGCCCGGCGGCGCCGCAAGGCTGCCGCACCCGCTGCCGCCCCGGCCGCGGCCGAGCCGATAGCCGCCGAGGACCCCGCTGCGGTGGCGGAGAGCCTGCTCAGCGACGCTGAGCCGGTCGCGCCGGTGAAGGCTGTCCGCAGCCGCCGGAAGAAGGCCGTGCCGGCCGCCGCGCCGGTCGAGCCGGTCGAGCCCGTGGTGGCGGAGCCCGCCGCGGAGGAGGAGCCGGTCGCCGAGGTTGTCCCCGTTGTCGAGACGCCGGCCGAGCCGGTCGTCGAGCAGCCTGCCGCGCCGTTGATCGGCGTGCTGCCGCTCGATGACGACCTGGTGGAGGAGGCGCCGGCGCCCCGCACCCGGGGCCGGAAGGCCGCTGCCCTGCCGCCGGCCGTGCTGTTCATGCCGCCGGAGCCGGAGAGCGAGCCCGCGCCGACCCGCCGCACCCGTCGTGGTGCCGCGGCGGCGCCCGTGGTCGCGCCCGTGACCGATGAGAACGTCGAGGACCAGCCCGGCGCCGACGGGACCGCCGAGGAGCTGGAGCCCGTCGAGGCGCCGCGCCGGGCCACCCGCAGCCGCCGTCGCCGCGGTGCGGCCGCCGAGGAGCTGGTGGAGGCCGCCGAGGTCGTTGAGCTGCCTGTGCTCGAGGAGGTCGACGAGACCGCCGACGACATCGAGGACGGCGCCGAGGACGAGCTGGACGAGGACGGCAACAGCCGGCGCCGCCGCCGGCGGGGCCGCCGGGGCCGGGGCCGCGGCAAGGGCCCGCTGGACGACGGCGACGACACCGACGCCGAGGCGGAGGCCGGCCCCGAGGGCTCGACCGAGGCCGAAGCCGAGGACGAGGAGGACGCCGAGGACGGTGACGGGGTCACCCGCCGCCGGCGCCGCCGGCGTCGCAAGGGCGCCGGGGACGGCGAGGCCGGGGGCATCGAGGACGGCGTGCACACCGTCGTCCGGGTCCGCGAGCCGCGCACCCGGGAGCGCTCCGACGAGGTCCAGGGCGTGTCCGGCTCGACCCGGCTGGAGGCCAAGCGTCAGCGCCGCCGGGACGGCCGCGAGCAGCGCCGCACCCGGCCGCCGATCCTGAGCGAGTCGGAGTTCCTGGCCCGCCGCGAGGCGGTCGACCGGGTCATGATCGTGCGCCAGAAGCCCGACCGGACGCAGATCGCGGTGCTCGAGGACGGCGTGCTCGTGGAGCACTACGTGTCGCGCACCACGTCCGGGACCATGGTCGGCAACGTCTACCTCGGCAAGGTGCAGAACGTGCTGCCGAGCATGGAGGCGGCGTTCGTCGACGTCGGCCGCGGCCGTAACGCCGTGCTCTACGCCGGTGAGGTCAACTGGGACGCCACCGGGCTGGAGGGCCGCTCCCGCTCGATCGAGCAGGCGCTGCGCTCCGGTGACTCGGTGCTGGTCCAGGTGACCAAGGACCCGATCGGGCACAAGGGCGCCCGGCTGAGCAGCCACATCGCGCTCTCCGGCCGGCACCTGGTCTACGTGCCGAACGGCAACGCCTCCGGGATCAGCCGCAAGCTGCCCGACAACGAGCGCAAGCGCCTGCGCGACGTGCTGAAGAAGCTGGTGCCGGACGGCGCCGGCGTCATCGTGCGGACCGCCGCCGAGGGCGCCAGCGAGGACGAGCTGGCCCGCGACGTCAAGCGGCTGCAGGCGCAGTGGGACGACATCCAGACCCGGGCGGCCGAGGGGCACGCCCCGGCGGCGCTCTCCGAGGAGCCCGACCTGGTCATCCGGGTGGTCCGGGACCTGTTCAACGAGGACTTCCGCGAGGTCGTCATCCAGGGCGAGCAGGCGTACGGCGAGGTGGAGAGCTACCTCGAGTCGGTCTCGCCCGAGCTGCTCGACCGGCTGCACCGCTACACCGGCAGCAACGACATCTTCGCCGACAAGCGGATCGACGAGCAGATCCTCAAGGGCCTGGACCGCAAGGTCTTCCTGCCCTCGGGCGGCCACCTGGTCATCGACCGCACCGAGGCGATGACGGTGGTGGACGTCAACACCGGCAAGTACACCGGCGCGGGCGGCAACCTCGAGGAGACGGTCACCCGTAACAACCTGGAAGCGGCCGAGGAGATCGTCCGCCAGCTGCGGCTGCGCGACATCGGCGGCATCGTGGTGATCGACTTCATCGACATGGTGCTGGAGAGCAACCGCGACCTGGTGCTGCGCCGGCTGACCGAGTGCCTGGGCCGGGACCGGACCAAGCACCAGGTCACCGAGATCACCTCGCTGGGCCTGGTGCAGATGACCCGCAAGCGGATCGGTGCGGGCCTGCTCGAGGCGTTCACCGAGACCTGCGACCACTGCAAGGGCCGTGGCCTGATCATCCACACCGAGCCGGTGCCGGAGAAGCGGGTTCCCGGCGCGGCAACCCAGGTCAAGGCCGTCGCCGCGGCGGCCCGCACCGAGGTGCCGGTGCAGCAGCCGAGCACCAAGTCGCGCCGCCGACGGGGCGGTGGCGGCGGCGAGCCGGCCCCGGCCGAGGCCGAGCCGGTCGCGGTGGAGGCTGCCCCGGCCGCCGAGGAAGCCACCCCGGTGGTGGAGGCCGCCGCGCCGGTGGTCGCCCACGACCGTACGGTCGAGGACCCGGCAGCGGAGACGGCGGGCCTGCCGGCCGGTCAGTCGCCGGATACGGGTGCCGTGGCGGCGGGCTCGGGGATCGTGGCGCGCACCGCGCCGGCGACCGCCAAGGCTGCCGACGACGAGTACGACATCAGTGGCTACGACCTCTCCCGGTACGAGGGCGGCACCAACGGTGCGGCGTACCCGGCGGAGCCGTTGCAGCTCACCGGGACGGACGACCCGGACGCGGCGGAGGACGAGGAAGAGGGCGACGACGACGAGCCGGTGGGCGCCGGAGCGGGCACCCGGCGGCGCTCGCGGCGCGGCGGCACCCGGCGGCGCACCCGCCCGTAAGCGTGGTGGCCGGGCGGCCTCGGCGGGGATCTCCCTGCCGGGCCGCCCGGCGCAGCCACACCGATCTATCTCGGCTACCCTCGTGATCCCCCCAAGGTTCCACCTGCGAGGAGTACCGATCCCCGATGCGACGCCTGTTGTGTTTGACCGCCGTGACCGGCGCCCTGCTGCTCGGCGCCGGCTGTTCGTCCGACGAGCCGACCGGCACCACCGCGGCACCGACGCCGGTGACCTCCGGGACGGCGGCCCCGGCTCCCAGCGGTGGCACCACCGCCGCCACGCCCGCCGGGGGTGGCTCGGGTGACGTGGCGCTGTCCGGCAACAGCGATGCGATCTGCCAGCAGGCCGCGAAGACCGGCGGCGACTCCGCCAAGAACTTCGCCGAGGACCTGAAGCTGCTCATCGACGCCGAGACGGCCCAGGACGCCGACCAGGTGGCCAAGGCCAAGGCGAAGACCACCCGGGACGTGGAGAACTACGCGTTCGCGCTGACGGACATGTCGAAGCTGGCCGCCGACCCCACGTTGAAGGCGGCCCTGGCGGACATGGGCAAGCAGGTCAAGGCGCTGAAGGGTGACGTGCGTAAACTGGACGCGGCCCAGCTCACGAAGCTGCAGGAGACCCTCGACAAGGCCTGCGGCGAGTAGTCACCGCTCCCCGGTTTGGGTCCGGGGCCCGCGATGAAGTAGTCTTTCTGACGGCGCATTTTCGTGCGTCTGTTCCGTGCGCGCACTGCCCGCCGGAGAGTTTCATCCGCCAGCAGCGCTTCGCTGCGTAAGTCTCAGGGAGTCCGCGTCGATGTACGCGATCGTCAAGACCGGCGGCAAGCAGTACAAGGTTGCCGAGGGCGACGTGATCGAGGTCGAGAAGCTCACGGGTGCGCCCGGCGACGCCCTGACCCTCGCCGCGGTGCTCCTCGTCGACGGTGACAACCTGGTGACCGATGCGGCCAAGCTTGCCAGCGTGACGGTGTCCGGCGAGATCGCCGAGCACACCAAGGGTCCGAAGATCCGGATCCACAAGTTCAAGAACAAGACCGGCTACCACAAGCGCCAGGGGCACCGCCAGCCGCTGACCCGCGTCAAGGTGACCGGCATCAAGAGCGGGAAGTAGGGGCAGCCATGGCTCACAAAAAGGGTGCGTCCAGCTCCCGCAACGGCCGCGATTCCGCCGCCCAGCGGCTGGGCGTCAAGCGGTTCGGCGGTCAGCTGGTCAACGCCGGCGAGATCCTGATCCGCCAGCGGGGCACGAAGTTCCACCCGGGCGAGCTGGTCGGCCGCGGTGGCGACGACACGCTGTTCGCGCTGGCCAAGGGCAATGTGCTCTTCGGCCACACGCGGGGTCGCAAGACCATCAGCATCGTGCCGGTCGCGGCGGAGTAAGCACCACGTCACAGCGGGCCGCGGACCTCACGGGTCCGCGGCCCGCTGTTTTGTTTCAGGTTCTGCTGAGGTAGGAGAGCACCGTGGCAACGTTCGTCGACCGGGTCGTGCTGCATCTGTCGGCAGGTGACGGCGGGCACGGCTGTGTCTCCGTCCGCAGGGAGAAGTTCAAGCCGCTCGGCGGCCCCGACGGCGGCAACGGCGGGCACGGCGGCGGGATCACCCTCGTCGTCGACCCGCAGCTGCACACGCTGCTGGACTTCCACTTCCACCCGCACATCAAGGCGTCCAACGGCACCGGCGGGATGGGCGCGAACCGCGACGGCGCCAACGGCAAGGACCTGGTCGTCTACGTGCCGGACGGCACCGTGGTGCAGACCCCCGAGGGGGAGGTCATCGCCGACATGATCGGCGAGGGCACCACCTTCGAGGTGGCCCGCGGCGGTCGCGGAGGGCGCGGCAACGCCTCGCTGGCCAACACCCGGCGCAAGGTCCCCGGCTTCGCGGAGCTGGGTGAGCCGGGCGACACGCTGGAAGTCGTGCTCGAGCTCAAGAGCGTGGCCGACGTCGGCCTGGTGGGCTTCCCGTCGGCGGGCAAGTCCTCGCTGATCTCGGTGATGTCCGCGGCCAAGCCGAAGATCGCCGACTACCCGTTCACCACGCTGGTGCCGAACCTGGGCGTGGTGCAGGCCGGCGACCAGACCTTCACAGTCGCCGACGTGCCGGGCCTGATCCCGGGCGCGGCCACCGGCAAGGGGCTGGGCCTGGAGTTCCTCCGGCACATCGAGCGGACCTCGGTGCTGGTGCACGTGCTGGACGCGGCCGCGCCGGAGATCGAGCGGGACCCGCTGGCCGACCTGGACGCGATCGAGAAGGAGCTGGCCGCGTACGGCGGGCTCGAGGAGCGGCCGCGGCTGGTCGTGCTCAACAAGATCGACATCCCGGACGGCCGCGACCTCGCCGAGATGGTGCGCCCCGAGCTGGAGGCCCGCGGCATGCCGGTCTACGAGGTCAGCGCCATCACCCGCGAGGGCCTCAAGGAGCTCGTGTACGCCCTCGGCCAGGCCGTGGCGCAGCACCGGCTGGCGAAGCCCGCGCCCGAGGCGACCCGCACCGTGGTGCGCCCCCGCGCGGTCGACGAGAAGGGCTTCACCATCGAGGTGGACGGCGAGGGCGTCTTCGTGGTGCGCGGCGCCCAGGTCGAGCGCTGGGTCCGGCAGACCAACTTCGAGAACGACGAGGCGATCGGCTACCTCGGCGACCGGCTCGACCGGCTCGGCGTGGAGGCGGCGCTGGCCAAGCAGGGCGCCACCGCCGGCAGCCCGGTCCGGATCGGCGACCGCGAGTTCGACTGGCAGCCGAACACCGCCGACTACGTCTCCGGCCCGCGCGGCACCGACGTCCGCCTGGAGGAGGTCGACACCCGGCCGAGCGCGGCTGCCCGCCTGGCGGCCCGCAAGGCCCGCCGGGTCCGCGGCGACGACGAGCTGCTGCACATGGCCGAGGACGGCACCGTCTCCTCGGTCTCCATGGCGTCGAAGCCGGTCCTGGTGCAGGACGACGAGGACGACCTGACCACCGCCGAGTAGGCCGGCCCGCCGGGTGGCGGCCAGATCCCCGCAACCCGGCGGAAACGGGCCCCGCCTAGAGTCGTCCGGGTGTTGATCGAATCGCGTGCCTCGTCCGACGCCGAGCTGGCCGCCCTGCTGGTCGCCCAGCAGAAGGAGCTGGCCCAGGCGGCCGGCGAGCTCGACGACGAGGTCTACCTGCCGCACGACGACGCGGCGTACCTGGTCGTGGTGCTGCAGGGGCGGGCGGTGGCGTGCGGGGCGTGGCAGCCGCTGGGCGCCGGCGTGGCCGAGCTCAAGCGCATGTACGTGCGCCCGGCGTTCCGCGGCCGGGGCATCGCGCGCCAGCTCATCGTGGCGCTCGAGGAGGAGGCGCTGGCCGACGACCGCCCGGAGCTGCGCCTGGAGACCGGCACCTACCTGCCGGCGGCGATCGCCCTGTACCGCTCCGCCGGCTACGCCCCGATCCCGGTCTTCGGCGAGTACGTGGGCAACCCGTACAGCGTGTGTTTTGCCAAGTCGCTGGCGGCGGTCACTGCTCGGTGATGTTGGTCAGCGCCGCCTGGAGCACTGTCGGGCTGGCGTTCCACTTCTGCAGCGTCGAGCCCTCGCAGGTGGCCAGCACGACCTTGCTGATGTCGCCGTGGCCCGCCCAGTAGTCGGTGCTGCCGGTGCCGGACAGGCACCAGGTCTGCCCGGTGGGCGCCATGTAGGTCGACTCGATCCGGTACGCCGTGCCGAATACGCCGGTGGCCGCGTGCCGGGTCCAGGACATCGCCGGGCCGATCGTGGCGGGGCAGAGCTGCACGGTCACGTACTTGCCGGCGGCGATCGAGCCGGGGCTGGTCAGGCAGTAGTCCTTGTTGTCCCGGTCGTTGTGCAGCCAGATCCGGCCGGTGCCGCTGGTGGCGCCGACGGGGACGGCCGGCAGGTGCCACACCTGGTTCCACTGGATGGGGCCGCTGGGCTTCTGCTTGCACGGCCAGATCACCAGGAAGCCGGCGTTCACGTCGTCGCCGGAGACGTCCATGCAGCGGCCGAACTGCTGGAAGTTGACCAGCTGATCGGTGGCGGTGCCGGCCCGGCCGGTGCCGACGGCGGCGTCCGGCGCGAAGCTGCGGCTGTTGGTGTAGTCGCTGTAGCAGGCCCGGTCGTACTGGGAGGTGCCGGCCGGGTCGGTGGCCTCGGCGTGCAGCTCGATAGTGCTGCCCACGGCGCCGGGCGAGGTCAGGTGGAAACACTGGGCGTTGAGGTCGACGCCGTTGGTGGTGCCCTCGAAGTTGGCCCGGTCGTTCAGGCTCCACTGCTGGCGGGGCACGGGTGTCGCCGCGCAGGGCTGGAAGCGCACCTGCTCCCGGTCGGTCGGCCCGGCGTCCAGGCACATGCCGGTCGTGCCGTCCGCGCGGGAGGACACCAGCACCAGGTTGAGGCCGGACTCGTACGCGAAGCGCTGGGTGTCGACGCTGTTGTCGCAGAGCTGCATGGTGACCGGGTCGCCGGCGGCCGGTTTGGCGCTGGGCGCGGCGAAGCAGAGGTCGGGCGACTGCGGGCCGTACAGGTGGATCAGCCCGCCGGCGATGTTCTCCCGGGTCTTGCTGTGCAGGGTGTAGGTCGCCGTGACCGTGCGCGGGGCGCCGCTGTTGAGCGCCTTGCCGACCGAGGTCAGCATCACGTAGACCGGCGAACCCGCGGCCAGGTAGGTGCTGGTGCAGGGCAGCTTGTTGGCCTGCGCCCAGGTGGTGTCCCCGGCGGGCGGCTCGGCGGTCAGGTAGATCACGGTCACCTGGTAGGTCTGGTCGGTGCCGCTGTTGACCGTGCCGCTGAACGGGCCGCAGGGCAGCTTGCGGAAGTCCCCGGTGCCGTCCGCCGCGGTGGCGAGCCGGATGCGGCTCAGCGCGATGTCGAGGCCGCTCTGCGCCGCGTCCAGCGCCTCGGCGCTGTGCACGGTCGCCCGGGTGGCCTTGATCTGGGCGGTCACGGTGGTGGCGAGCAATCCGCTCAGGCCCATCCCGATGGTGATGAGCAGCACGGCCACGGGCAGCGAGCCACGGTCGTCGGCTCGGCGGCGTCGCCGCCACCAGCGAGGGCTCACTGGGGAAAGACCGGATCGGCGGCGCTCGCGCTGAACAGCGACGACGCGGCCCGGATGCAGATCCGGTACCGGCAGTCCGGCCCGGACCAAGCCACCCCGACGACCAGCCGGACCATGGCGACCGGCAGCGTGCTGGTGGTGCCGCACGCCCCGCCGGTCAGCGCCTGCCAGCACCGGCCCACGAACCAGTAGCGCTGGTAGACGACGCTGCCCACGGTGAAGGTCTCGGCCACGTCGTTCAGCGGTACGGTCGGGGCGACCCCGGTGACCTTGGCGTCCCAGCGGGTGGTGCTGGTGAGGTAGCCGAGGGTGTCGAAGCCGCTGACGTTGAGGCAGGTGCCGCACTGGGCGCGGCCGACCAGCAGGGCCGGCCCGCCGAAGCCGCGAGCCTGCTCCATCCCGCTCTGCGCCAGGCGCGTCGCGGTCTGGACCTGGGCCTGATACCGACTGGTACGCATGGACGAGACGAAGTAGGTGCTGAGCGACGCCATCATCGTGCTGATCAGGGCCAGGGCGACGATGACCTCGATCATCGTGAACCCGTCCTCGCCGGACCGCCCATTTCTTCGCACGTTCTTGCGATCGGCGCGGGAGGCGAACGGATGAGCCGCAGTGACGAGTTTCTCCCCGCGCCGGGCGTCGACCTGCGTCGTGCGCACCGGAACGGCATGATGGGCGGATGCCGAGCCTGACCCGCACCGAGGCCACCGCCCGGGCCGCCACCCTGACCGTCACCGGGTACGACATCCAGCTCGACCTGACGACCGGGGGAGACACCTTCCGGTCCCGGACGGTGCTGCGCTTCACCGCCGAGCCGGACGCCACGACCTTCGTCGAGTTCGAGCCGGCGGAGCTGGTGTCGGCCACGCTCAACGGCGCCCCGGTGGAGCCGGCCGCGCTGACCGGGGAACGGCTCGCCCTGACCGGGCTGGCGCGGCAGAACGAGCTGGTCGTCGAGGGCCTGATGGCGTACTCGAACACGGGTGAGGGGCTGCACCGCTTCACCGACCCCGCCGACGAGCGCGTCTACCTGTACGCGCACATGTTCCTGGACGGCGCCCGGCGGATCTTCCCGTGCTTCGACCAGCCCGACCTCAAGGCGACCTTCACGCTGGCCGTGACCGCCCCCGACGGCTGGCTCGTGGCCGCCAACGGGGAGCCGGCCGGTGCCGCCGAGGACGGGCGGTTCCGGTTCGCGACCACCGCGCCGCTGTCGACGTACTTCGTCTCGCTGATCGCCGGGCCGTACCACGCGCGCACCGACTCCCACGACGGCATCCCGTTGGCCCTCTACTGCCGCCAGGCGCTCGCCCCGCACCTCGACGAGCAGGCCGCGGAGATCTTCACGATCACCAAGCAGTGCCTGGACCGCTACCACGAGATCTTCGACGTCCGGTACCCGTTCGGCCACTACGGGCAGGCGTTCGTCCCCGAGTTCAACTTCGGCGCGATGGAGAACCCCGGGCTGGTGGTGTTCCGGGACGAGTTCATCCACCGCTCCGCGGTCACCGACGGCGACCGTGAGCAGCGCGCCATGGTCATCGCGCACGAGATGGCCCACCAGTGGTTCGGCGACCTGGTCACCATGGCCTGGTGGGACGACCTGTGGCTGAACGAGTCGTTCGCCGAGTACCTGGGCACCCGGATCACCGCCGAGGCGACCGCTTTCACCGGCACCTGGACGACGTTCGCGATGCGCCGCAAGGCCTGGGGCATGCGCGCCGACCAGCGCCCGTCGACCCACCCGGTCGCGCCCAGCGACGTCGAGGACACCGCGCTCGCGCTGCTCAACTTCGACGGCATCTCGTACGCCAAGGGCGCGTCCGTGCTGCGCCAGCTGGTCGCCTGGGTCGGTGACGAGGCGTTCCTGGCCGGGCTCAACGAGCACTTCGCGGCGCACGCGTACGGCAACGCCACGCTGGCCGACCTGCTGGCGGCCGTGTCGAAGGCGTCCGGGCGGGACCTGACCGGCTGGGCCGAGGTGTGGCTGCGCCGCGCCCAGGTCAACACGCTGCGCGCCGAGGTCGAACGGGACGCCGACGGCCGGTATGCGGCGGTCACCCTGGTGCAGACCGCCCCCGACGATTATCCGACGCTGCGGTCGCACAAGATCGGCGTGGGGCTCTACGACCGGGGCGCCGACGGGGTCGTCAAGCGCCGCCGGCTGCTGGAGGTCGACATCGATCCGGCCGTGGACGGTGGCCGCACCCCGGTGCCGGGGTTGACCGGGGAGCCGGCCGCGGAGCTGTTGCTGATCAACGACGGCGATCTCACGTACGCCAAGATCCGGCTGGATGACGCGTCGGCGGACGCCGTACCGCAGATGTTGCCCCTGCTGGACGACTCGCTGGCCCGCGCGCTGGTCTGGGGGTCGACGCTCGACGCCGTCGTCGACGGCGAGCGGCCGGTCGCCGAGCTGGTCACGCTGGTCCTGGCCGCACTGCCGGTCGAGCGCGAGGTGGTCGTGGTCGAGGACGTGCTGGCGATGACCCGCTCGCTGGTGGACCTCTACCCGGCCCCGGAGACCCGGCCCGCGGCCCTGGAGATGCTGGCCCAGGCCAGCGACCGGCTGGTGACCGCGGCGGAGCCGGGCGGTTCCCGCCAGCTCGCCGGGCTGCGCGGGCTGATCGGCACGACCGTCGACGTGGCGCGGCTGCGCGGCTGGCTGGCCGGCGAGGGCGTGCCGGCGGGCGTGGCCGTCGACGACGACCTGCGCTGGCTGATCCTGTACCGGCTGGTCGTGCTCGGCGCGGCCGGGCGGGACGACATCGAGGCGGCGCTGGCGGCGGACCTCAGCGCCACCGGTGAGCAGCGGGCCGCGCTCTGCCGGGCCGCGCTGCCGGACGCCGAGGCCAAGGCCCGGGCCTGGGATCTGATCATCAACGACACCTCGGTCTCGAACCGGATCCTGGAGGCCACCGCGCGTGGCTTCTGGCAGCCCGAGCAGCTCGCCCTGACCGCCGAGTACGTGCCGCGGTACTTCGCCGACGTGCCGGGGATGCTGCGCCGGCGGACCGGGATGAGCGGCGAGCGGGTGGCCGCCGCGGCGTACCCGACGGTGGCCGTCGGCCTGCAGACCCGGGAGCTGGCCGCCGAGCTGTTGGCCACCCCGGATCTGTCGGCGATCCTGCGCCGCGTCGTGATGGACTGCGACGACGACGTGCGGCGTGCCCTGCTCGCCCGGGGATAGCGGATTTGGACCTTTGTCCCCCGTTCGAGGCGTTAGCCTCGGCTGGACGGGGGTGGGTTGGTGGAGTGGTCGGAGGAGCTGTCCAGCGGTCTGCTGCAGGCGGCGCCGGACGCGATCGTGGTGATGGACGAGGGCCGCATCGTCCTGGTCAACGAGCGCGCCGCGGAAGTCTTCGGCTGGCCCGGCAACGCCCTGGTCGGCCGGCGCGCCGAGCAGCTGCTGGCCGACGGTGACAGCGAGCCCGCCCTGGCCGACCTGCGACGCAATGCCGACGTGCGCGGCTCCGGCACCCACCGGATGGGCACCGTGGCGCTGCGGGTGCGCCGGCACGACGGCACGGTGTTCCCGGCGGAGGCCTCGCTGTCGCGGGTGCAGACCCCGCAGGGCCACCTCACCGTCGCGGTCATCCGGGACATGACCGAGGGACACCGGCTCCGGGACGAGGCCGAACGTCAGCGCAGCGAGGTCCAGGAGCACCGCAACCAGCGGCTGGAGGCGCTGGGTCAGCTCGCCGGCGGGATCGCCCACGACTTCAACAACATGCTCGGCGTGATCGTGAACTATGCCAACTTCGTGATCGAGGAGGCCGAGTCGCAGTCACCGGACCTGGGGGCGATCTCCGCCGACGCCCGGCAGGTCATCCGGGCCGGCCAGCGCGGCACCGACCTGACCCACCAGCTGCTCAAGTTCGCCCGCCGGGAGGTCGTACGCCCCCGGGTGCTGAACCTCAACGACGTCATCGCGGCGAACGAGGAGATGCTGCGCGACGCGATCGGCGAGCACGTCTCGCTGATCACCCGGCCGGCCGAGCGGCTGCCCACGGTCAGCTGCGATCCCGGCCAGATCGAGCAGCTGCTGGTCAGCCTCGCGGTGAACGCCCGCGACGCGATGCCGTCCGGCGGCGATCTGGTGATCGACACCGCCAGCGCGCACCTGGCGCCGGGCGATCACCCCGATCTCCCGCCCGGCGACTACGTCCGGCTGCGGATCTCGGACTCGGGGCAGGGCATGACCGCCGATGTGGTGGGGCGGGCGTTCGAGCCGTTCTTCACGACCAAGGCCAGCGGTGAGGGCACCGGCCTGGGCCTGGCCACCGTGTACGGCATCGTCACCCAGGCCGGCGGCAGCGTCAGCCTGACCTCGGAGCCGGGCCTGGGCACGACGGTGACCGTCCTGTTGCCCACCGGCGCGTCCGAGGATCCGGTCGCGCCCGCGCTCCTGCCCGTGGTCACCGCCGGGCACGGCGAGACGTTGCTGGTGGTGGAGGACGAGGACGCGCTGCGCGACGTGGCGGGCCGGATCCTGTCGGGGGCGGGCTACCGGGTGCTCACGGCGGCCGGCGGGGAGCAGGCGCTGGAGCTCGCCGCCGGGCACGAGGGCAGCATCGACCTGCTGGTCAGCGACGTGGTGATGCCCGGGATGCTGGGTAAGGAGCTGGCCGAGCGGCTGGTCGACGCGCGGCCGGACACCCGGGTGCTCTACATGTCCGGCTACGCCCAGCCGGTGCTCGCCTCACAGGGCACGCTGGACCCGGGTGTGGTGCTGCTGGAGAAGCCGTTCACCGCCGCCGGGCTGCTCACCGCCGTTCGGCGGCGACTCGACGGCTGATCTAGGATGCGCCGGTGCAGAAGCGGCGACGGATCGGCATCATGGGCGGCACCTTCGACCCGATCCACCACGGTCACCTGGTGGCGGCGAGCGAGGTGCAGAGCCGCTTCGCGCTCGACGAGGTGGTGTTCGTGCCGACCGGGCAGCCGTACCAGAAGGGCCCGGTGAGTCCCGCCGAGGACCGCTACCTGATGACCGTGATCGCGACCGCGTCCAACCCGCGCTTCCAGGTCAGCCGGGCCGACGTGGACCGGGACGGGCCCACCTACACCGTCGACACCCTGCGCGACCTGTCCGCGGTCTTCGGCCCCTCGGCGGACCTGTTCTTCATCACCGGCGCGGACGCCCTCGCCAAGATCCTTTCGTGGAAGGACGCCCTCGAGATGCTCTCGCTGGCGCACTTCATCGGGGTCACCCGCCCGGGCTTCGAGCTCTCCGACGCGCACCTGCCGGCCGACACGGTGACGCTGGTCGAGGTGCCGGCCATGGCGATCTCGTCGAGCACCTGCCGCTCGCGCGTGGCCGGCGGCGAACCGGTCTGGTACCTGGTACCCGATGGTGTGGTGCAGTACATCGCAAAGCGGAGGCTTTATCGTCCCGAAAGTCCCGTTTAGGCCATTCATCCGGGTAGAGATGTCATACCCGTATGAGAGGCTGGTAACTCTGAAACCGAACGAGGGGAGACCGGTGCCCGTCACCGAACGCGCCCGCGAGCTCGCGCTGACCGCCGCGCAGGCCGCGGCCGACAAGAAGGCCCAGGACATCGTCCTGATCGACGTCGCCGACCAGCTCTACATCACCGACGCGTTTGTCATCGCCTCGGCGGCCAATGAGCGCCAGGTCGGCTCGATCGTCGACGCCATCGAGGAAGCCCTGCTCAACCTGCCCGAGAAGGCCAAGCCGATGCGCCGCGAGGGTGAGCGGCAGGGTCGTTGGGTGCTGCTCGACTATGTCGACATCGTCATCCACGTCCAGCACGCCGAGGAGCGCGAGTTCTACGCCCTCGACAAGCTCTGGAAGGACTGCCCGACCATCGAGTTCGTCGACCGTGACCTGGCCGAGGCGGACGCCTCCTCCGGCGCGGCATGACCACTCGCCTCATCGTCTGGCGGCACGGCAACACGGACTGGAACGCGGGTGGCCGCGTCCAGGGCCAGACCGACGTGCCGCTCAACGACCTCGGCCGGCAGCAGGCCGTCGACGCCGCCGACCTCCTGGTCCGGCTGAAACCCACCGCGCTGGTCGCCAGCGACCTGCGCCGGGCGGCCGACACCGCGGCGGCGCTGGCCGCGTTGACCGGCCTGTCGGTGACCCATGACGAGCGGCTCCGGGAGCGCTCGTTCGGTCAGTGGGAGGGCCTGTCGATGACCGAGGTCGCCGCGACCCGGCCCGAGGAGCACGCCCGCTGGGCGGCCGGCGCCGACGTCATCGGCGGCGACGTGGAGACCCTGGACGACCTCGGCAAGCGGGTCGCCGACGCGCTCCAGGCCGCCGCCGACCGGGTCCCCGCGGGCAGCACCGTCGTCGTCGCCACCCACGGCGCGGCCGCGCGCTCGGGCATCGGGCAGCTGCTCGGCTGGCCCCGCGAGCAGCTGCGCACCCTGCGCGCTTTGCAGAACTGCCACTGGGCCGAGCTCACCCACGACGACGTCCGCGGCTGGCAGCTGGGCGCGTACAACATCGGCCCGTTCACCGACCGGCCCGTCCCGCCGCCGGTTTGATCTCCGATGCCGGGAACGCCGCGGGCGGCGGGTAGCGTCCAAGCCACCATGACTATCCGACGCATCAGCCTGCCTCTGCTCGTCGCCCTGGCCCTCGCGGGCTGTGCCAACGGCGGCTCCGGCGACTCCGCCGGTGCGCCCGCCCCGTCGGTGCCGGCGGCCACCTCCGCGGCGCCGACCGAGGAATCCGGCACCAGCGCGCCGCCGGCGGCCGGCCCCAAGACCCTCACCGGCACGATCGTCGCCGGCGTCGAGCCGAACTGCCTGCTCCTCGACAACCACCTGCTGATCATCAAGGATCCCGAGCTGGAAACCCTCGCCAAGGTGGGCGCCACGGTCACCGCCACCGGGCGGGCCGCGCCGGGCCTGATGACCACCTGCCAGCAGGGCACGCCGTTCGTCGTCACCGCACTGCGCGCAAAGTAGCTCGCCATCGGCTACGGTGCCCGCATGCCCGTCGCGGTTGTCACCGACTCCACCGCGTACCTGCCGTCCGAGCTGAGCGGGACGTACGACCTCACCGTCGTCCCGCTCACCGTCGTCATCAACGGCGACGAAGGCCTGGAAGGCTCCGAGATATCCCCGGCCGACGTGGCCCGCGCGCTGGGCCAGCGGCGGGTCACCGTCAGCACGTCCCGGCCGGCGCCGGAGCAGTTCGTGGCCGCGTACCGCCGGCTGCTGGACGCCGGCGCGGACGGCATCGTCTCCGTGCACCTGTCCTCGCAGCTCTCCGGCACCTACGACGCGGCCGTGCTGGCGGCGGGTGAGGTCGGACCGCAGGTCCAGGTCGTGGACAGCGGCACCACCGCGATGGGCCTGGGCTTCGTGGCGCTGGCCGCCAGCACCCTGGCCGCGGCCGGCGGCACGCTGGAAGAGGTGCGCCAGGCGGCCGTCGACCACTCGGCGCAGGTCAGCACCCTGTTCTACGTCGACACCCTGGAATTCCTGCGGCGCGGTGGCCGGATCGGCGCGGCCTCGGCCCTGCTCGGCACGGCGCTGGCGGTCAAGCCGATCCTGCACGTGGTCAACGGCTCGGTCGTGGTCCGCGACAAGGTCCGCACGGCCGGCAGGGCGCTGGCCAGGCTGGTGGACCTGACGGTGGAGGCCTCCGGGGACGGCGAGGTGGACATCGCGGTGCATCACCTGGGGGCGGCGGACCGGGCTACGGCGCTGGCGGATGCGGTGACGGTGCGCCTCGGCGACCGGCTGCGCGACTGCTACATCACAGAGATCGGCGCGGTGGTCGCGGCTCATGTGGGGCCGGGCGTGGCCGGCGTGGTCGTGCACCGCCGCCTTACTCGCTGACGGTGGGCGCGTCCTGTGGCTTCGGCCAGGTCTCGCCGCGCCAGCGCGCGGGTGCCAGATCCTGCTCGACCAGGTGCGGGACGACCTCACGCCACGGCCGGATCGTCTCGCCGACCTGCACCTCGTCGGCCTCCGGCAACAGCGCCGGCCCGTCCTGCGGCCACAACGCCCGGGTGCGGCCGTCGTCCGCGATCAGCAACTCGGCCGCCAGCGGCAACTGCTCCGCCTGCCGGGCGTACTCCCGGGCGGCCAGCAACGCCTGCGCCCGCCGCACGCAGATCTCGTACGGTGAGCCCGGCGCGGCCCGGTAGGGCACCGTGCGGCCGTCGGGGTCGCTCACGTAGGCCATCGGGGTGATCGCCCGCGGCGAAGCCAGGTACACGGCCTCGGCCTGCGCGAACAACCCCGGCAGATGATCGCTGCGGTCGGCCGTGACCAGCAGCGTGCCCCGGTCCGGCGCGAACGCGACCGGGGTCCCGCCGACCTGCCCGGCGAGCCCGGCCAGCCACCCGTCGAGCAGCAGATGCGAGGTCCAGTAGGAATCCCCGTCGTCGACGAACTGCACCACAACAGGCTCGGCCGCCTTGCCGAGCAGGGTCGCCGCGGTCAGATTGGCCCGGGCGGCGGCGAAGATCTCCTCGGCGTCCACCTCCCAGCCGTTGTCGACGGACACGAACGTCATCGTGTCGGGATGGTCGACCACGACGAACTCGGCCAGAAACGGCAGCGCGGGCCGGCTCAGCGGCGCGCTGACGTCCGACGGCGTGGTGACGCCCCGCAGCACCGGCCGCAGCAGCGGACGGGCCGCATGCCAATCCACCGGCAGACCCGGATTGCGCAGGAAACCGGCGACGAACCGGTCGACCCGCCGGCGCCGCCCCCGGGACCGCTGCGCCAGCAGCCCGTCGAGCCGCAACACGCTCGGCACGGTGTCACCGTCAGGAGTGAAACTTACCGAGAAAGTCGCCGAGTGATATCGGGCGTCGGCGAACCCGGCCCGACGCAGCCGCTTGATGACCAGGCTGGCCAGCCGCGCCCGGGCAACCCTGCGGAACAAGCCCACGCGCAGCGCCTCCTTGCTCTGCCGGCCGTCACCGGCCGCTGACCTTATCGCAGGCCGGTTACTCCCGGAAGTTCCGGCCGCCGGGCGGTGACCACCCACGCCTCCAGATCCTCGTCCCGCACCACGGCCGGCAGCAGCCCCGCGGCCCGGACGGCGGCGACGGCGGCCCCGGTCTGCGCCTCGGTGATCTCGGAGAGCAGCAGCCCACCGGGGGCAAGCCAGCCCGGGGCAGCGGCGACAACGGCCCGGAAGACGTCAAGACCGTCGGGCCCGCCGTCCAGGGCGGTGCGAGGCTCGTGCAGGCGGGCCTCGGCGGGGAGCAAGGGGATGTGGTCGGTGGCGACGTAGGGGACGTTGGCGAGCAGCAGGTCGATGCGGCCGCGGAGGGAGTCGGGGAGGGCGGTGTAGAGGTCGCCCTGGAAGACGTTTCCGCCGAGGTTGGCGAGGGCGCAGGCTACGGCGGCGGGGTCGCTGTCGGCGGCCAGGAGGTGGATGGTGGGGGCTTTGAGGCGTACGGCGAGGCCTAGGGCGCCGGAGCCGCAGCAGAGGTCTACGACGGTTCTGCCGGCTTCCTTGTCGCTCTGCTCGGCTTTGTCGCTCTGCTTGGCTTTCTCGCTCTGCTCGGCTTTCTCGCTCTGCTCGGCCTTCTCGGTCAGTTCGGTGAGGGCGGTGTGGACGAGGAGTTCGCTGCGGACCCGGGGGACGAAGACGCCGGGGCGCAGCCGAACGCGGACGCCGCAGAAGTCGGCGTAGCCGACGACCTGCTCCAGCGGCTCGCCCTGCACGCGGCGTTCGACCAGGGCACTGAGATGCGCCGCGTCGGTGGCGGCTTCACTCAGCACGGCTGCCTCGTCCTCGGCGAAGACACAGCCGGCCTTCCGGAGCTGCATGATCACGTCGGCTAGGTCTTCAACTGTCACGACGCCATGTTCTAGCACAGCGCGGGGAACGGGCGAGGGTTATCCACAGTCCGGATTTGTCCACAGGGGGCGGGGCGGGATGGGGGTCCGGAGACCTAGTTTCGGCGGGTGCGTGAGGCGAGGAAAACCGACGACGTCAGCGCCAGGCTGCGGACGGTCCTGGCGCCAGCTCAGGTGCGTCCTTCCGGGTCACCGTGGGTTGCTCCACCGGGTCAGGTCCCTGGGCTCTCGTCCTGGGGGCGGGAGGGGCTGGTTCGGGGGGATCGTCCTGCTGAGCCGGATCGGGGTGCTGCTCCTCATATCGGCGTCGCGAGTTCGGTAGGACCGGATCGGCGTTCGTCGGTGACCGGGGAGTGGCCGGTTCATCGTGCCGTGGCTGGTGCTGGTGATCCTTTGTCCTCGGCATCGCCGGACCTGGCGGCATCGCCGGACCTGGCGGCGGCGCCGGACCTGGCGGCGGCGCCGGACCTGGCGGCGGCGCCGGGCCGTCCGGCGCGGGCGTCTTCGCTTCCCTTGTCGTCTTCCGCCTTGCCGGCGGTCCCTGCGGGATCGCCGGTTCCTTCGGCATTTCCATCTTCGGCGGTTCCAGCTTCCTCGGCCCTCTCGCCTCGCTCCCCTTCCGCGGCTCCTTTCCCTCCCGAAGCTCCTCCCTTGTCTTCCGCGCCTTCCGTGTCTTCCGCGCCTCCCTTGTCTTCCGCGGCGCGCGGAGGAGCGGGTGTGCGGGGTCAGGTGGGGGACGGCGGTGGCTGGCCGGCGCCGGGTGGGCCGCCGCTCACCTGGGACGACCTGCTCCCCGGCTGGCCCGACGATGTGACGTTGGAGCGCGGTGAGCCAGTGGCCGCCATGCCCGCCGTCGCGCCGTCTCCGATGCCTGTGCCGGCCGCCGAGGACCTGGCCACCCGGCCGCCCTATGCGCCTGCTGTGCCTATTCAGCGGCCGCTGCGCCCGCCTGCCCAATTCGCACCCAGCTCGTTCGAGGACTTCACACCCAGCTCGTTCGAGGATGAGGATGAGGATGACGACGACGCCGAGGATGGCCCCCCGCTCAGTGGCGCCGGCGCGTTCGGTGATTCCTCGCGCTCCCGGCTGATCTCCGTTGACCCGGGACGCCCGGGTGTGAAGGTGCTGGCTGTCGCGGTGCTCGCGGTGGTGCTGATCGCGGCGATTCTGGCCTGGCGGGCCCGCCCGCGTGTGGATCCGGTCGCCCCGCCGGGGATAGACCCCGCCGCCGCGGATGCCTCGCTCACGGGCGATCGTGCGACCGACGCCCCCGCGGTGCCCGGTGTGAAGCCGTCCGCAGTTGTCGTCGCCGTGGGTGGCAAGGTCCGCAAGCCCGGTCTGGTCGCCCTGCCGGCCGGCGCCCGCGTGGCGGACGCGCTGAAGGCGGCCGGCGGCGCCAAACCGGGCGTGGACGTCGCACCGCTCAACCTGGCCCGCAAGGTGACCGACGGCGAACTCATCATGGTCGGAGTCACACCGCCACCGGGCGCGGCGCCGACGGGTGCCGCCGGTCCGGCAGCACCGGGTCAGCCCGGCGCCGGCCCGGTCAACCTCAACTCCGCAACCCTCGCCGACCTGGATACTTTGCCCGGCGTGGGCCCGGTCCTGGCCCAGCGAATCCTGGAAGCCCGGGAGGCTCAGGGTGGCTTCAAAGCGGTCAGCGATCTGCGCAACGTGCAGGGGATAGGCACCGCCCGCTACGAACAACTCAAAGACCTGGTGACCGTGTGAGCCGCCGGCGCTCCGATCCGTCGCGCCCGAGTCGGGCCGGGGCGGCGCGCACCGCGGGTTCCCGCCCGCCCGGTGTCCGCCCACCCGACCCGCCGCCGGGCGACCGGCGCCCGACGGGTCGTCGCCCGATCCCCGGTCCTTCGCCGCGGGCGGCGGTGGGCGACGGTCGGCCGCCGGATCTCCGGCTGGCCGGCTTCGCGGTGGCCGTGTGGCTTGCGGCGCTGGCCTCGCTCTACCTGTCCACCCGTGGGGCCCTGGTTCTCGCCGCCGTCGCACTGGCATCGGCGGCAGGCACCGCCCTGATCCACCGGGACTGCGGACCCAAACCTCCCACCCCGTCGGCGCCGGGCGTGAGGAGTTGGTTGCGCAACCGGGGACAGGCACTGCGATGGCTGGTTGCCGCCGTGCTGCTCGGTGGCGGGTGCGGGGCCGTGGCCACCGCGGCGCGGGTCAGTGTCCGGGATGCCGGGCCGCTGGTTGCGCTTGTTGACGCTGCTGCCACCGTACGGGTTGATCTTGTGGTGCGGGATGATCCGCGGGCCCTGCGGGGGCCGCCCGGGCTGCCGCCCACCTACCTGGTCGCCGTTGAGCTGACTTCGGTGTATCCGGAGGACGCGCCGCGGTTCAGGCTTTCCGCGCGGGCGCTCGTGCTCGGTGCCGACCCCGCCTGGCGGTCGTTGCTGCCCGGGCAGCGGGCCTCGGTGACCGGTCGCCTGCTGGCGCCGCGCGGGGGTGATCTGCGGGCTGCCGTGCTCTCGGTGAAGGATCCGCCCCGGCTGCACGGGCGGTCGTCGTGGGGTCAGCGGGCCGCGGGCACGCTCCGGGCCGGCCTGCAGCGGGCCTGCGCGCCGCTGCCCGATGATGTCGGTGGGTTGCTGCCCGGGCTGGTCGTCGGTGACACCAGCCGGCTCGAACCTGCCCTTGAGGAGGACTTCCGCACGACCGGCATGACGCACCTGAACGCGGTCAGCGGGGCCAACGTGGCGATCGTGCTCGGGGTTGTGTTGTTCGTGGTGCGGTGGGCCCGGGCCGGGCCCCTGCTCACCGCCGTGGTCTGCGGTGTTGCGCTGGTCGGCTTCGTCGTGCTGGCCCGGCCGTCGCCGAGTGTGGTGCGCGCCGCCGCGATGGGGGCGATCGGGCTTGTCGGGCTTGCCGCCGGGCGGCCGCGGGCTGCGCTTCCCGCCCTGGCCGCCGGGGTGGCGGTGCTGATCGTCGTCGACCCGGAGCTTGCCGGTGACCTCGGGTTCGCGCTGTCCGTGCTGGCCACCGGCGGGCTGCTGCTGCTTGCGCCGAAGTGGCGGGACGCGTTGCGGCGGCGGGGGTGGCCGGAGCCGGCCGCCGAGGCGTTGGCGGTGCCAGCGGCCGCGCAGGTCGCGTGTGGTCCGGTTGTGGCCGGGATCTCGGGGTCGGTCAGTCTGGTCGCGGTGCCGGCGAACCTGCTGGTGGTGCCCGCGATCGCGCCCGCCACCCTGCTCGGCGTGTCCGCCGCCGTGCTGTCGCCGGTGTGGCCCGGCGGTGCCGAGTTCGCCGCCTGGCTGGGGCAGTGGCCCGCCCGGTGGCTGGTGCTGGTCGCGACGTACGGCGCCCGGGTGCCCGCCGGCGCGGTGCCGTGGCCGGGTGGGGTGCTGGGCGCCCTGCTGCTGGCCGTTGTCACGCTCGCGCTGCTCATCGCCGTACGGCGGCCGCTGATCCGGCGGCTGGTCGCGGTTGTCTCGGTCGGGGCGGTGCTGGGGACTCTGCCCGTACGGGTGATCGCCTCGGGGTGGCCGCCCCCACGCTGGCTGATCGTCACCTGCGCCGTGGGCCAGGGTGATGCCGTGGTGCTGCCGGCCGGCGCCGGGCGGGCCGTGGTCGTCGACGCCGGGCCCGAGCCGACCCCGGTTGACCACTGCCTGCGCCGGCTCGGGGTGCGGCAGGTGGTGCTGTTCGTTGTCAGCCACTTCCATGTTGATCACATCGGTGGCGTGGCCGGTGTGTTCCGTAACCGGTCGGTGCTGGGTGTGATCACGCCGGACTGGGCTGAGCCGCCGGGCGGGCGGGCCGTGGTCGCCGCGCAGGCTGCCGGTGCCCGAGTGCCGATGGCCGCTGTGGGTCCCGGCTGGTCGTACACGGTCGGCGGGCTCGGGCTGACCGTCGTCGGGCCGTTCGCGCCGTTGCGCGGCACCAACTCCGATCCGAACAACAACTCGCTGGTGCTGCGCGCCCGGGTCGACGGCCGGACCCTGCTGCTGCCCGGTGACGCCGAGACCGAGGAACAGCAGGACCTGCTCCACCACCTCGGACCCCCGGCGGTACGCGCCGACGTGCTGAAGGTGGCACACCACGGTTCGGCGTACCAGTTGCCGGAGTTTCTTGATGCCGTCGACCCGGCCGTGGCGCTCGTGTCGGTCGGGGCCGGCAACGACTACGGGCACCCGAATGCCGCGCTGCTCGCCCGGTTGAGCCGGGGCGGGGCGCGGGTGCTGCGTACCGATCGGGGCGGTGATCTCGCCGCCGTGAGCACCGGGTCGGGTCTCGCGGTCGTGGCTCGCGGTGATCCGCCCGCGTAGCTGTCACGTCCCGCGGTGCCACCTCGTCCCGCTGATGACGACAAACGTAGGGAGAACGAGCATGAAGGTCGCAGTGGCCGGCGGTACGGGTCTGACCGGCCGGCACGTCATCGAGGCGCTGGGCGCGGCGGGCCACGAGGCGGTGCCGCTGGCCCGGTCCGTCGGTGTGGATCTGGTGACCGGTGCGGGGCTGGACGCCGCGCTCGCCGGGGTCGACGTCACGATCGATGTGAGCAACGTGACGACGTTGAAGCGGGCCGAGGCGGTCGGCTTCTTCGACCGGGCCGGGCGGCAACTGCTCGGCGCCGCCGCGCGGGCCGGGGTGCGGCATCACGTGGCGTTGTCCATCGTCGGCATCGACCGGGTGAGCACCGGCTACTACCAGGGCAAACTACGTCAGGAGGAGATCGTCCGGGACGGCCCGGTGCCGTGGACCATCCTGCGGGCCACCCAGTTCCACGAGTTCGCCGAGCAGATTCTCGAGCGGATGCCCGGGCCGGTCGCGCTGGTGCCCCGGCTGACCGTGCAGCCTGTCGCCGTACGGGAGGTGGCCGAGGCTCTCGTGGCACTGGCCGCCGGCGAACCGCAGAAGGCCGCGCCCGATCTTGCCGGGCCCCGGGTCGAGTCGCTGCCCGACATGGCCCGGCGGCTGATCCGGACCGGCACGGTCCGGCGGCGTCCCGTGCTGCCGCTCTGGCTGCCCGGACCCATGGCCCACGGCGGGTTGCTGCCCACCGGCCCGGGGCAGCGGGGCACGCAGACCTACGAGCAGTGGCTGGCCGGGCGGCGCCGATGACGGTTCGCGCGGCGTTCACCCCGCCGCCGGGTGTGGGTGCATCGGAGATCATCAACGTCGTCGTAGGGTCGGCGCATGTCGATGTCTCGTGTTCGTGCCGTGCTGGCCGCGGCGGTGGGGGCGGTCCTGGTGACCACGCTCGCCCCGGCCCTGCCGGCCTCCGCCGCCCCCGTCCCGGTGCCGCTGGTCGACGATCCGGCCGGCTACGTGGACCCGTTCATCGGGACCACCCGCGGCGGGAACACCTGGCCGGGCGCGATCCGCCCGTTCGGCATGATGGCCTGGAGCCCGACCAGCACCAACGGCGACCAGACCAACACCGGCGCCGCCAACGGCTACGAGTACAACGTCACCAGGGTGCGCGGCTTCAGCCTCACCCACGTCAACGGCGCCGGGTGCAGCCCGGGCGCCGCCGGCGACGTGCCGATCATGCCGTACGTCGGGGACGTCACGACCTCGCCCACGGCGGACTCGCGCGACCAGCAGTACGTGTCCACGTTCTCGCACGCGAACGAGTCGGCCACTCCCGGCCGGTACACCGTGGGGCTGGACAACGGCGTGCGGACCGACCTCGCGGTCAACACCCGGGCCGGCATCGGTGACTTCACGTTCCCCGCCGGCTCCGCCGCCAACCTGCTGTTCCGCACGTCGAACTCGCTCAACGGCAGCGAGGACGCCCAGATCAGCATCGATGCCGCGACCCGCACCGTCACGGGGTCGGTGCTCACCGGCGGCTTCTGCGGGCGGCGGGGCAACGGCGGCGGGGCGACCAACCCGAACCGCCGCTCGTACTACCGGCTGTACTTCAGCGCGGTCTTCGACCGTGACTTCGCCCGCACCGGGACCTGGCAGAACGCGACGGTCACCCCGGGCGGCACGACCGCGAGCGGGGGAGAGGGCTACCTCACCGGCGCCGACCGGGCCGGCAAGGGCTCCGGCGGCTGGGTCGGCTTCGACACCGCCGCCGGCGGGGCGGTCCGCATGCGGGTGGGCATCTCGTACGTGAGCCTGGCCGGCGCCGTCGCCAACCGGGAGACCGAGGTGCCCGCCGCCGCCACCGTCGACTCCGTTGCCGCGGCCACCCGGGACGCCTGGAACACCGAACTCAAGCGGATCCGGGTCGGCGGGGGCACCGAGGCCCGGACGACCGCGTTCTACACCGCCGTCTACCACGCGCTGATGCAGCCGCAGACCATGAACGACCTCGACGGCCGCTACCTCGGCGCCGACCTGCAGGTGCACACGATCCGGGCCGGTCAGCGGGCGGCCTACGGGACGTTCTCCGGCTGGGACCAGTACCGGGCGCAGATCCAGTTCCTCGCCCTGCTGCGCCCCGACGTCGCCGGGGACATGGCGCAGTCGATGCTGGATTTCGCGACCCAGAACAAGGGCATCTGGGACCGGTGGCTGCACCTGGGCGCGCCCACGCACGTCATGACCGGCGACCCGGCCGCGCCGACGCTGGCCACGTACTACGCGATGGGCGCCCGCAACTTCGACGTCCGGGGCGCGCTCGACTCGCTGGTCCGGCAGGCGACGGTGCAGAATCCCGACGCCCTCTCCGACGCCGGCTGTCCCGGGCAGTGCCTCGGTCAGCGGCCGACGCTGAACACGTACCTGGCGCTGAAGTACGCGGCGAACGACATCTGTCACTGCTGGGGCGGGGCGGCGGAGACGCTGGAGAACTCACTCGCCGACTTCTCGCTGGCGATGTGGGCGCGGCGGGCCGGCCGTAACGACCTGTACCGGCAGCTGCTGCCGCGGGGTGACTACTGGAAGAACACGTACAACCCGGCGGTCGGCTACCAGGCGGCGCGGCGCGCGGACGGGAGCTGGCAGAGCGGGTTCACGCCGTCGACCGATGTGGGCTTCGCGCAGGGGTCCAGCGCCACGTACACCTGGATGGTGCCGCAGGACGTGTCGGGGCTGGCCACGTTGATGGGCGGGCGGCCGGCGGCGGCGACCCGGCTGGACGGGCTGTTCCACGACGAGAACGGCAACTGGGCGGTGCTCGGGGGCAACGCGCTGCGGTACGACCCGACCAACGAGCCGGGCATCCACGCGCCGTGGCTGTACAACGGGCTCGGCCAGCCGTGGAAGACCCAGGAGACGGTGCGGCAGATCGTCGACACCGCGTACGGGACGGGCCCGGCGGGCCTGCCCGGCAACGACGACCTGGGCACCATGAGTGCCTGGTACGCGTTCGCGGCGATCGGCATGTTCCCGCAGGTGCCGGGGCGGGCGGAGCTGCTGCTGGGCAGCCCGGTCTTCACCCGGGTGGTGATCGACCGCGGCAACGGCGTGCGCCTGACGGTGAACGCCGACACCACGGACAAGTACGTGCAGGGGGTCACGCTGAACGGCTCGACGCTGCGTCGCTCCTGGTTGCCGGAGTCGTTCCTGCAGCGCGGCGGCACGGTCGGGTTCACGCTGGGGGCGACGCCGAACAAGGCCTGGGCGACCGCGGCCGACGACCTGCCGAAGGACCACTGACACGCGTCGGCGGGCCGTGGCGAGCGCCCCGGCCCGCCGACACGCCCGGATTAGGCCGAGCGTGCGGTTCGACCCCGGGCGATCGGTTCGGATGTGGGTCGGATCACCTTCGGCGGGCAAGCCAGACATTCAGCCTGATCGAGAACGATTACCGCGGGGCCCGCATGGCGGATCGCCGATATGTCAGCTTTCGCGTTCCTCGGTCAGCGGGCTGCGCGGGGGAGTGAGCCGTGCGGAAGCGTCAGACCTTCGTGCGAAGATTTCCCCTGTGACCACCGCGCCCTCCGCACCTCTGCTGCTCGTCCAAGGAGACGAGGAGTTGCTCGCCGCCCGGGCGATCGCCACGGCGGTCGCCGCGGCGCGGGCCGACGAGCCCGGCGCTGACGTCCGCGAATACGAGGCCGGTGCGCTCAGCGGCGGCGAGGTCGCCGAGATGCTCAGCCCGTCGCTGTTCGGCGGGCGCCGGGTGCTGGTCGTCCGCAGCGGCCAGGACGCGCGGAAAGACCTGGTCACGGCCCTGCTCTCGTACGCGAAGAACCCCGACCCCGAGGTCCTGCTGATCGTGGCGCACGTGGGCGGCGCCAAGGGCAAGGCGTTCGCGGACGGCCTGCGCGCCGCCGGCGCGACCGTCGTGCCCGTCGCGAAGCTCAAGGGCGACCGCGAGCGGACAGCGTTCGTGCGGGACGAGTTCCGGCGCCACGGCGGGCGTTGCGACGAGGCCGCCGCGGCGGCGCTGCTCGCGGCCGTGGGCAACGACCTGCGCGAGATCGCCGCCGCCTGCTCGCAGCTGCTCGCCGACACCGATGGCAAGATCAGCGCGGCCGTCGTCGCCCGCTACTACAAGGGCCGGGCGGAGGTCAGCGGCTTCGCCGTCGCCGACGCCGCCATGGTCGGTGACGTGCCGGGCGCGCTCGAGGCCCTGCGCTGGGCGCTGCACGTCGGCGTCGACCCGGTGCCGATCGCCGACGCGATCGCCGACGGGGTGCGCACGGTGGCCCGGGTGGCCTCGGCCGGGCGCGGCAACCCGTACCAGCTGGCCGGCTCGCTCGGCATGCCGGCATGGAAGATCCAGAAAGCCCAGGAGCGCAGCCGCGGCTGGACCCCGGAGGGCCTGGTCGACGCGATGCGCGCGGCGGCCGACTGCAACGCCGCGGTCAAGGGCGGTGCCGAGGACCGGGGGTACGCACTGGAGCAGGCCGTCTTCGCGGTGGCCGCCGCCAGGAACGCCGGGGCAGCCCGATGACCAGGTCACGCCGGGCCGGCCTGTCCCGCGACGAGGCCCGCCAGCAACCCCTGTACGCCCGCATGCTCGGCCTGCAGTATCTCGCGCCGGGCGGCTTCCTGTGCTTCGTGTTCCTCGAAGGGGCGGTGGCGCTGGGCATCCTGCTGGCGCTCGCCGAGCTGGTCAGCTGGTGGGGCGTGCTGGTGCTGCCGGCGATGGTCGCGGTGATGGTGAAGCTCAACGACGTGGTCGCCGGCGCGCTGATCCGCCCGGCGCCGCCCGCGGCGCCGCCCGCCCGGCCGTCGTCCCCGGGCTCGCCGGGAGCCAAGACCGTGCGCTTGCCGCCGACGGTGATCTCGCAGGTCACCGGGCAGGCACCCCCGCTGCGCCCGGCAACGGCACGGCAGGTCGCGGCCGACGCGGTGCCGGGGGCGCGCGAGGAGGAAGGCTGGAGTGTCGCGGGGGCGGACGCGAGCGCGCTGAACGGACCGCCGGTGACCCGGAAATGGACCGAGGACCTGGACGACCAGCAGCAACGCGCGCGGCAGTCGGCGGCGCGCCGCTACGAGTAGGCCGATGCCTGACCGGCTCGCCCTGGCTGAGCCGAGGGGCTGCGGCCCCGGCTTGTGGGCTTGTCCGGAGCCGGGTCCTTCGCGTCGCCGGAGCTTGAGGTCGCTCTTGCGCGCGGCGGGAGCTTTGGCTCGTCCGCGTGCGCGGCTTGAGGTCCAGTTCGCCCTTGCGGGCGGCTGGGGACGCAAGGTCGTGTCGCGCGCGGCTTGACGTTGGTGCGGCCCCGCGTGCGGCTCGAGCTTCAACTCGCTCTATCCGGCTTGCCTCGCCCTTCCGGGCGGCCGGCCTACGAGCCCACCCGCCGCACAGCGCCCCCGCCCCGCGGCGAGGCAATGTGGATCACCGGGATCCGGAGACAACTCAGGCACCGCTGAACCCGGAGGTTCCGCGGTGCCCGGAGGTGTGGTCTGCGACCAGTCTGCGGTCAGGCAGAAAGCGAGGAGACCCGCTTGGCGATGGCCGACTTGCGGTTCGCCGCCTGGTTCTTGTGAATGACGCCCTTGCTCACGGCCTTGTCGAGCTGACGCGAGGCGTCACGCAGCAGCGCGGTAGCCGTCTCGTTGTTGCCGGCCTCGCTCGCCTCGTTCAGCTTGCGGATCACGGTCTTCAGCGACGACTTGACCGACTTGTTGCGCAGCCGGGCCTTTTCGTTCTGCCGGTTGCGCTTGATCTGGGACTTGATGTTCGCCACGCGACAGCCTTGTCCTGACTAGTTCGGATGATGTACTCGGACGGTGGCGACGCAGCCGGAAGCAACGTCACCACACGCGACGAACCAATGTATCAGGCCCGCTTCGTGCCACCCAAATCGCTCGCCCCGGATGGGGTCGAAAGCCCAGCTCGCGGCTCATGTCGGCGGCGCCCAGCCGCGGCGCTCGGCCAGCCACGCGAGCGCCTGCGTGCCGCTGAACCGCTGGTGCTGGCGGCTGTGCGGGGACGCGCTGCTGGGCCCCCGGGCGGCGCTGGTCAGCCAGTATCCGCCGAGTGCCGCCAGGGCTCCGTCGACGCCCTCGTCCGGCGCGTGCCACGGTGCCAGCGCGGTGTCCACGTCGAGGCCGCTTGCGTACGCCGTGATGAGCAACGTCACCGTGTCGAACCACGGTTGGCCCAGGCAGGGCCAGGCCCAGTCGCAGAGCCACGCTTTGCCGTACCCGTCCAGCAGAATGTTGTCCACGCGCAGGTCGCCGTGCAGCATGCCGGGCCCGGCGACCAGCTCCGGCAGCCCGCGCTCCAGCGCGGCCAGCTCGCCCAGCCGGTCCGGCACCCAGACCGGGGCCGGCGGCAGCGGCGCCCGCCCCGCCGCGATCTCGGACCACCACGACAGCTCGTCGCGCACGATGTCGCCGAGCCCGGGAAGGCCCAGCCTGAGCAGATCCTCACCGGGTGGGCTCAGGGCCACCGCCGACGTCAGCCAGGCCGTCAGCGCGGCGCTCAGGTCGTCCGGCGCCCATGGCAGCGCCGGCACCCGCCCCGCGACGGCGTCCAGGCACAGTACGAAGTGCCCGGCCGCTTCGAGGGTCCACCGCGGGCGGGCGGCCGGGACCGCCTCCGGCAGCGCCGCTGTGACGGCCGCCTCACGGGCGTACCAGCCGGCCAGCGGCTCCGTCAGCGGCGCGGCCTTGACGAACGCCTCAGCACCGTCCGCGGTCGTGATCAGCGCCGCGAAAGCCCTGGTGAAACCGCCGCCCGCGCTGGTCGCGCGGGCGACCGGCGCGCCGAGCCGCCCGCTGATCGCATCCCGCAGCGCCGCGGGCAGATCACCCCAATTCGGGCGTACGGCGGTAGCCCCGTAAGCAACCTCAGGCAGGGAGACGGCGCGCATGCCCCCATCCTGCCTCCCCGATTTTGTCGTACCCGGCTGGCAGGCTGTGGCCCATGAGAACGGACGACTTCTGGGCGGTCATCGACCGGGCTACCGCCGACCGGCCGGGCTCGCCCGACGAGGTGGCCAAACGGGCCATCGCCGAGCTGGTGGGCCGCGACCCCGACGAGATCGTGGCGTGGGGCCGGCACCTCGACAAGGTGCTGGCCGCCTCCGGCAAGGAAGACCTCTGGGCGGCCGCCTACCTGATCAACGGCGGCTGCTCCGAGGACGGCTTCGACAACTTCCGCGGCTGGCTGATCGCGAACGGGCGCGACGTGGTGGCCCGCGCGGTCCGCGAGCCGGATTCGCTGGCCGAGCTCCCCTCGGTGCGCGCGGCGGCCTCCACCGGCGCGGTCTTCGAGGCCGAGGAGGTGCTGACCGTCGCCGAGGAGGCCCACCGGCAGGCCACGGGCGACGAGCTGCCGCCCCGGGAGACGCCGAGGAGCCGCCCCGACCCGGCGATGCTGTGGGACTTCGACAACGAGGAAGAGATGCAGAAACGCCTGCCCCGCCTGTCCGCGCTGTTCCTCGAGCCGCCGGAGTAGCCGGCGCGGGCATCGATCACGGGCTGGGAAATCCGGTCGAGGAGGCTGGTGGGGCTTGGGCAGACTCGGGCGCATGGACGCTCACGAGCAGGGGAAGGCGCCGGCCGAACGGCAGTCATCGATGCATGGCACGGTGCCGGAGGGGCAGAAGGCATCGCTGCGGGGCACGGTGGCGGATGGACAGGAGCCATCGCTGCTGGGCGCGGTGGCGGCGGTGAGCTGCAACGATGCGTACTCGTTCAGCAAGCCGACCCGCGACGAGATCGTGCTGATCGCCGGCCTCGGCGTGGCGGGTGACGTGCACGCCGGCGTGACGGTCCGGCACCGCAGCCGGGTGGCCGCCGACCCGGACCAGCCCAACCTGCGCCAGGTGCACCTGATCCAGGGCGAGTTGCACGAGGAGCTGATCGGCGCGGGCTACACGGTGCCGGCCGGCGGGCTCGGGGAGAACGTCACCACGACCGGCATCGACCTGCTCAGCCTGCCGGTGGGCACAATCCTGCGCTTCGGCCCCCGCCCAGCGGAGGCCCCCGAAACCGGCTCGGTCCCCGCAACCGTCCCGACGCCCGAATCCAGCCCACCATCTGAGCGCGGTTTTGGGTCTGGCCCTGCGCCCGCGTCTGGTCCCGGCCCTGCGCCCGCGTCTGCGCCCGTGGGGTCTGGCGCTGCGCCCGCGTCTGGTCCCGGTCCTGCGCCCGCGTCTGCGCCTGCGGGGTCTGGCGCTGCGCCCGCGTCTGGTCCCGGTCCTACGCCCGCGTCTGCGCCCGCGGGGTCTGGCCTTGCGCCCGGTCCCGCGCCCGAGCCCGAGCCCGGTCCCGCGCCCGAGCCCGGTCCCGCGCCCGAGCCCGGTCCCGCGCCCGGCGCGGCCTCCGAGCCTGGCCCGGCAGCGGTGTCCGGCCCTGCCGGTCCGCCCGCTGGTGCCGCAGCCGTCGTCGCCGCAGCGCGGCGTGCCAACCTCGACGCTTCAGCCGCCGCCGCGGTCGCCACCCTGTCCGCGCGCCTTGCCGCCGAGAGTTTTCCCGCCGCGAGCGACACCCCCGACCAGCGCCCCGCGATCCTCCTCACCGGCCTGCGCAACCCCTGCCAGCAGATCAACAACTACCGCTCCGGCCTGCTCAGACGTGTCCTCGGCCGGCGCCCTGACGGCTCGCTCGACCGGCGGGCCGGTGTCATGGCTGTGGTTCTTCGGGGCGGCTCGATCCGGCCCGGGACGGAGATCCAGGTTGAGCTTCCGGGTGGGCCGCCGCTGCCGCTGGACCGGGTGTGATCCGGGCTGTCCCTGCGGCGTGGGACGATAGACGTTGCCGGTGCTTCCATCGGCAGCCAGCCCGCTTGTAGAGAACGGACGATCGTGCCTGGACCGCTCGACCCCGGCGTGAACATCATCGGAGCGACCGATCCTGGTCGCATCCGCAACTTCTGCATCATCGCGCACATCGACCACGGGAAGTCGACCCTGGCCGACCGGATGCTGCAGATCACCGGCGTGGTCGATCCGCGGCAGATGCGGGCTCAGTATCTCGACCGGATGGACATCGAGCGCGAGCGCGGCATCACGATCAAGAGCCAGGCCGTGCGCATGCCCTGGATCGTTCGTGAGGGTGAGCGCACCGGCGACACCGCGGTTCTCAACATGATCGACACTCCGGGGCACGTCGACTTCACGTACGAGGTCTCGCGCAGCCTTGCCGCCTGTGAGGGCGCCGTGCTGCTCGTCGACGCGGCGCAGGGGATCGAGGCGCAGACCCTCGCCAACCTGTACCTGGCGATGGAGAACGACCTGCACATCATCCCGGTGCTCAACAAGATCGACCTGCCGGCCGCGCAGCCGGAGAAGTACGCCGAGGAACTCGCCAAGCTGATCGGCTGCGAGCCCCACGACGTGCTCCGGGTCTCCGGCAAGACCGGTGTCGGGGTCGCGCACCTGCTCGACGAGGTCGTGCGCCAGTTCCAGCCGCCGGTCGGTGACGCCGCCGCGCCGGCCCGCGCGATGATCTTCGACTCGGTGTACGACGCCTACCGGGGTGTTGTCACCTACGTCCGGGTGATCGACGGCCGGATTCAGGCGCGCGACCGGATCAAGATGATGTCCACCGGCACCGTGCACGAGCTGCTCGAGATCGGGGTCGTCTCACCCGAGATGGAGAAGGCCGGCGCGCTCGGCGTAGGTGAGGTCGGCTACCTGATCACCGGCGTGAAGGACGTCCGCCAGTCCCGGGTCGGCGACACCGTCACGAACAGCGTCAAGCCGGCCACCGAGCCGCTCGGCGGCTACTCCGACCCCAAGCCGATGGTCTACTCCGGCCTGTACCCGATCGACGGCTCGGACTACCCGGCGCTGCGTGACGCGCTCGACAAGCTGCAGCTCAACGACGCCTCGCTCACCTACGAGCCGGAGACGAGCACCGCGCTCGGGTTCGGCTTCCGGTGCGGCTTCCTGGGCCTGCTGCACCTGGAGATCATCGGCGAGCGGCTGGAGCGTGAGTTCAACCTCGACCTGATCTCCACCGCCCCGAACGTGGTCTACCGGGTCTTCACCGAGGACGCCGCCGAGTTTGTCGTCACCAACCCGAGCGAGTTCCCGGACGGCAAGATCGCCGAGATCCACGAGCCGACGGTCCGCGCGACGGTGCTGGTCCCGAACGAGTTCGTCGGGGCGGTCATGGAGCTCTGCCAGAGCCGCCGCGGCCAGCTGCTCGGCATGGAGTACCTCTCCACCGAACGGGTGGAGCTGCGGTACACGCTGCCGCTGGGCGAGATCATCTTCGACTTCTTCGACCAGCTGAAGTCCAAGACCAAGGGCTACGCCTCGCTCGACTACGAGCCCTCGGGCGAGCAGGCGGCCGAGCTGGTCAAGGTGGACATCCTGCTGCACGGCGAGCCGGTGGACGCGTTCAGCGCGATCGTGCACAAGGACAAGGCCTACAACTACGGCGTCACCATCGCCGCCAAGCTGCAGAAACTCATCCCGAGGCAGCAGTTCGAGGTGCCCATCCAGGCCGCGATCGGCAGCCGGATCATCGCCCGCGAGACGATCCGCGCCATTCGCAAGGACGTGCTCGCCAAGTGCTACGGCGGTGACATCAGCCGGAAGCGCAAGCTGCTCGAGAAGCAGAAGGAAGGCAAGAAGCGGATGAAGATGGTCGGCCGCGTCGAGGTGCCGCAGGAGGCGTTCATCGCCGCGCTGTCGACGTCCGACTCGGGGGAATCGAAAACTTCCAAGAAGTAGGGCGGTTTGGTTTTCGCGCCGGTCGGGAACTCTGGGGCTCAGACGAACGCAACAACTGTTCTACCCCCCAAGGAGACTTCCATGACCGTCACCGGCATCATCACCGCTCTCATCGTCGGCCTGATCATCGGCGCCCTGGGTCGCCTGGTCGTACCCGGCAAGCAGAACATCCCGATCTGGCTGACCATGGTCATCGGTGTTGTGGCTGCCCTGCTGGGCACGGTTCTGGCCCGCGCCTTCGGCGTGGACTCGACCGGTGGTATCGACTGGATCGAGCTGCTGTTCCAGGTTCTGCTCGCCGCCGTTGGTGTGGCGCTGGTTGTGGGCATCGGCGGCCGTCGCGGCGTGACCCGCTGAACCACCGTCAGCTGAAGCTGATCTGAAATACCGGAACGCCGGGCCCTCGGGCCCGGCGTTTCCGCATATCCGGCTGTCATTTCCGAAATGGCGGCTACCCCAGCTGATGTGCCCGCACCAGGTCCTCGACGGCCTTGGGGAGGGTGGTCTCGAAATCCAGCAGCTTCGCCCAGTCCGGCTCGACCGTGATGCGGACCATCTGCTCGTACAGGGCCCGCACCCCCTGCTCCCAGTCGGCGAAGTGCTCGGCCGGGACCGCCTTCCGGGACGCCTCGATGTAGAAGTCCGGCACCCCGTCCACCAGGTCGACCCGGGCCGTGCCGCGGATCAGCAGGACCCGCGGGGGCCACGCGTCCTGGGTGTCGATGGTGAGGGCCACCCGGGGGTTCTGGCGCAGCGCGCGTACCTTCGCCGCGGCCGGCACGGTGGCCAGGAGCAGTTGCTCACCCGTCCACCAGAATCCGATCGGGATCGCCCGCGGCGCTCCGTCGATGCCGACGTAGGCCAGCCGGGCCGGGATCGACGAGCTCAGCAGCTCCTGTGAGATCGGCTCGGCCAGTATCCCGGCGATGTCCTGGCGGTCCATGGTCAGCTCCTTCGCTGTGGGCGTCAGGAGGGGGACGGAGCCGACCGGGGGTTCTCGACAGGTCAGTAACGGAACTTGTGCTGCGCGCTGCGGCGGTTCACCCAGGCCGGCAGCTCGTCCACGTTCTCCAGGAACGGCGCCTGCTGCGCCTGATCGGGCGACTCCGTGACGTTCTTCATCGTCACCACGTACCCCTGGACCAGACGGTCCTCGCGCAGGTCGCGGTAGGTCACCTCGACCATCACCTGGGTCTCGTCCGCGCGTTGCAGGGCGCAGTAGAGCACCCCGTCGCCCTCGTCGCGCAGGGCCCGGCGGATCTGGCCACGGTCGTCCGGGTGGGCCAGGTCCTGCAGCGTGGTGAACGGCGCCAGCTCCTGCTGGCCGATGAGCTCGTGCAGGGCCGGGCTCGCGTACCGGATCTGCTGGTCGTCGTCGATCACCAGCATGATGTCCGCGGTGTTCCGGATCACCGCGCGCAGGTACAGGTCGCTGTCGCGGCGGCCGACCGCCTCCACCAGGGAGATCCGGTCCAGGGCCAGCGCCGCCTGGCCGGCCAGCACCTCCAGGGCGTCGCGGCTGATCGTGAGCATGTCCCGGCGGCCGGCGAGCACCAGCGCGCCGCCGTTCGGGCGGGCCACCGCGAGCGGCTCCAGCCACAGCGGACAGACCAGCGTGCCGTCCGTCGCGGCCGTGCCGGGCTTGGCCTGCTCGTCCAGCCACCAGCTGCGCGGGCGGGGGTTGGTCGCGGCCGCGGGCAGGGCCTGCAGGGTGAGCTGGCGGTCGTCGGTGGCGAAGACGACGCGCTGCACGTCGTGCGGGGGCAGCAGCTGGGCCACCGCGGACCGGACCGCCTCGTCGACCGCCGCGTCGTCGGCCGCCGCGACCAGCGCCGCGCTGGCCTCGCGGAGCGCCCGTTCGCGGACGAGCGCCTGGCTGTTCTGCGCCACGGAGTCGGCCAGCCTGGTGAAGGCCAGCACCACCGTCAGCGCGCCGGCCACCGCGATGACCACCCCGTCGCGGACCGGGCCCTGCAGCGCCTCGATGAGCAGCACCAGCGGGGGCGTGGCCACGGACAGGCCCAGCAGCGTCGCCCAACGTCCCTGCCACGGTTTCGGCCGGGCCGGCAGCGGCGCGGTCAGGCGGGCCATCGAGGGGTGCAGCCCGGCGGCTCCCCAGACCACGTAGAGGAGGGTGAAGCCCGCCTCCGACCACCTGCTCGGGGCGAGCGGGTAGGCGATGTCGCTGACCAGGCAGCCCAGGGCGCCGATGCCGAGCAGCACCGCCGACCAGTTGAACCAGGACGCCGCGACCAGCCGGGCGCAGATGCCGACCAGCAGCAGGGCGCCGAGCATGTCCTCCGGGGAGATCTTGCCGAGGCTGCCGCTGCCGCCGATGAGGAAGACCCAGATCACCAGCAGCACCGCGCTGGCGAACGCCACCAGGTCGATCAGCCGGGCCCGGTCCATCAGCAGCGCGCCCACCCGGGTCAGCTGCAGCAGGGCCAGCGCCACCAGCGCGAACATGGCCAGGTAGGCGATGTCCGCCGCCGAGTCGTGGTTGAGCGCGTGGAAGACGTCACCGATGGTCACCGCGGCGACGGAGGCGGCCAGGAGCAGCCAGGGCCCGACCCGGGCGGGCTTGTGCCGGCATACCCCGATGATGATGGCGGCGACGCTGAAGGCTCCCAGATGGATCAACTCGATGGCGTGGAGCACGACTAACTAGTACCAGCCTGGTCGCTGTCTGTCCATGTGAACATATACGCAGCGCTATGACCTGGGAACATGGTGAACGTGACACCGTGGCACGTGAATAAACGTGAATGTGAAGGCCGGTCCGCTCAGCGGAAGACCTCGGCGACGACGGTGGCGTTGCCCGCGCCCTGGGCGCCGGTTACCGGCTGCCACTTCCCGTCGGGTGCGCTCCACTCCCGGTCGGCGAACCGGACCCGTTGCACTCCCGTGCTGCTGGCGTGCGAGACGAGCCAGTGGGCGTACCGCCAGCCGATGTTGACGTTCTTGACCGCGAGCGACAGGCCGCCGGGCTGCGACTCGTCGACGGCGCCCAGGCCCTTGCCCCAGTCGAGCCGCATGCCCTCGGCCAGCGCCGCGGCCGCGGCCGCACCGCGCAGCGCCGGCTCGCCGTTGATCGTGCACTCGACCGCGCCGGTGGCCCGGCCGGTGAGGGCCTTGGCGAGCACCGTGGACTCGTCGGCCCACTTCTCGTACGCGTTGGGGTAGGCCGACCGCTGCACCTTCTGCGCGGCGTCGGTGACCCGCATCTTCTGCCAGCCCTTGACCTTCTTGAGGGCCGAGTAGAACTTGCTCGCCGCGTACCTCGGATCCTGGATCTTCTCCGGGGTGCCCCAGCCCTGGCTGGGGCGCTGCTGGAACAGCCCGACCGAGTCCCGGTCCCCGGTGTCCAGATTTTCCAGCTTGGATTCCTGGAACGCGGTCGCCAGCGCGACGACCACGGCCCGCTCGGGCATCTTGCGCCGCATGCCGACCGCGGTGATCGTGGCGGCGTTCGCCATCTGCACGAGGTCGAGGGCGACCTCGCCGTCCGCGCGCACGATGCACTCCGGCCCGAGCTGCGGGAGTTGGATCTTTCCGCCGACGGAGTTGACGACCACGACCACCCCGAAGACGCCGAGGAGCGCGAGCAGAGCCACCACCACGATCGGCTTTCTCCGCACGCACACTCCCTCCGTCAGGTGACAAGCGTAATCAATGCGCGCCGGTCTCCTGCGGGACCGGCACCCAGGAGGCCGGCCGCTTCTCCCGGAAGGCGGTGACACCCTCGCGGCCCTCGGCCGACCGGAAGTAGCCGGCCGAGCGCTCGGACAGCTCGGCCAGGTCGGCCCGGACGGACTCGGCCGGCCTGCGGCGCAGCAGCTGCTTGGTGCCGGCCAGCGCCAGCGGACCACCCCGGACCAGCGAATCCGTGTACGCGGTGACGGCCGCATCCAGCTCGTCGGCCGGCACGGCCCGGGTGACCAGGCCGATCTCGGCGGCGCGGACCCCGTCGAACACGTCGCCGGTGAGATACAGCTCGGCGGCGGCCCGGGGTGCCAGCCGCGGCAGCACCGTCGCGCTGATCACCGCCGGGATCACGCCGAGGCGCACCTCGGAGAACGCGAACGTGGCCTCCCGGGTGCAGACCGCGAGGTCGGCGGCCGCGATCAGGCCGAGCCCGCCCGCCCGGGCCGGCCCGGCGATCCGGGCGAGCACCGGCTTCGGGAACTCCCAGATCGCGGCGAGCACGTCGGCCAGCAGCTCGGCCGGGATGCGCCCGGTCACGCGCGCGGCGGCGGTCTCCTTGAGATCGGCGCCGGAGCAGAAGACCGGGCCGGTGTGCGAGATCACCACCGCCCGGACGGCCGGGTCGGTGACGGCGGCGCTCAGCCCCTCCAGCAGCTCGCGCATGAGCTGGGCGGAAAGCGCATTACGGTTCGCCGGGCTGTCCAGCGTCACGGTGGTCACCCCGGCGGCGGTGACGGTACGGACCAACTCCATGCCGGAACCCTAACCGGGGCCGTGCACACTTGACGGATGCCTGGTCCCCTGCCCGACGGTGAGCCCGTACCGAGTGACGGCTCGCTGCCCGACAGTGCCCTGCGCGACGTCGGCAAACGCGGCTTCGGGGTCTACGTGCACGTCCCGTTCTGCGCGAGCCGGTGCGGGTACTGCGACTTCAACACGTACACGGCGAGCGAGCTGGGCGGTGGCGCCAGCCGCGAGGGCTACGCGGACGCGGTGCTGGCCGAGCTGAAGCTGGCTGCCTCGGTCACCGGCGCGCCGGTCGACACGGTCTTCGTCGGCGGCGGCACCCCGACCCTGCTGGACCCCGCCGACCTGGGCCGGATCCTCGAGGGCATCAACCAGACCTGGGGCCTGGCGGCCGGCGCGGAGATCACCACCGAGGCCAACCCGGAGTCGGTCACCCCGGCCTCGCTGCGCGCGCTGCGGCAGGCCGGCTTCACCCGGATCTCGCTGGGCATGCAGTCCGCCGCCCCGGCCGTGCTGCGGATCCTGGACCGCCGGCACACCGCGGGCCGGGCGCCGCAGGCCGCGATCGAGGCGCGGGAGGCCGGCTTCGCACACGTCAACCTGGATCTGATCTACGGGACGCCGGGGGAGACCGCCGAGGACTTCGACGCGTCGCTGCGGGCCGTGGTGGCGGCCGGGGTGGACCACGTCAGCGCGTACTCGCTCATCGTCGAGGACGGCACCCGGATGGCCGCGCGGATGCGGCGGGGCGAGCTGCCGTACCCGGAGGACGACGTGGCGGCCGACCGCTACCTGGCCGCCGAGCAGACCCTCGGCGGTGCGGGTTTCTCCTGGTACGAGGTGTCGAACTGGGCGACGACGCCGGACGCCCGCTGCCGGCACAACCTGCTGTATTGGACCGGCGGCGACTGGTGGGGCCTCGGGCCGGGCGCGCACAGCCACGTCGGCGGGGTGCGCTGGTGGAACGTCAAGCACCCCACCGCGTACGCGAAAAGGGTGGCCGACGGCGTGTCCCCGGGACTGGGCCGGGAGCTGCTCACCGACACCGACCGGCACGTCGAGGACGTGATGCTGCGCGTACGCCTGCGCGACGGCCTGCCGCTGCACACGCTCGACGCGCCCGGCCTGACCGGCGCCGCCCGGGCGCTGGCCGACGGCCTGCTGGACCCGGCCGCGTACGAGGCCGGCCGGGTGGTCCTCACCCTGCGCGGCCGGTTGCTGGCCGACGCGGTGATCCGCGACCTGCTGCCGTGACGCCGGTGGCGCCGGGCCGGAGCCCGGCGCCACCGGGAGCGCTACTTGATGAGCGAGACCGTCATCGGGTAGTTGTACGGCTCGTTGTTGTTCGCCTTGACCCCGGCGATGATGCCGATGATCGTGGCGATCGCCCAGGCGGCGATGCCGACGAAGAAGCCGATGATGATGCAGGTGAGCACCCAGCCGACGATCGCGATGATCGACCAGAGGATCTGGAAGTTCAGCGCCTTGACCGCCTCGGCCCGCACCACCGGGGACTGGTTGCCCTTGGCCAGCAGCGCCACCAGCGGCGCGATCCAGCCGGAGCAGCCGCCACCGAGGAACGCGCCGGCCGCGCCACCGAAGTGGGCCACCAGGATCCAGGTCTTGTCGTCGTTGCCGGGGGCGTAGCCGCCGGGCGGGTAACCGCCGGGCTGCTGGCCGTAGGCGCCGGGAGGACCGTAGGGGGTGCCACCGGGCGGCGGGCCGTAACCGCCGGCGCCCGAGGACGGCGGCGGGCCGTAGCCGCCGGGCGCACCCGAGGTCGGCGGCGGGCCGTAGCCACCGGGCGGAGCCGAGGTGGGCGGCGGCGAGCCGTAGGCGGGGGGAGGGCTGCCGTAGGTCGGCGGCTGCGGGGAGCCGTAGGCCGGCGGCGGCGGGGCGGATCCGGAGGTCGGATCGTTACCCGAATATGGGTTGAGCGGCGCGGTGGGGTCCGAGGGGTTCCCCTCACCGGGCGGACGCGGCGGTTCAGTCATGCGCACACGGTAGGACCGCGCGTCGAACGTGGCGAGGGCAACACCCGGGTGAGGTCGGAGAATAGACACTCGGCTAAGTGCCGGAGGCCCTGTCGGCTGATCATCGCGCGGCGGGCGCGGGCGACGTAGACTGGCACTCGACTTTGCGGAGTGCCAGGAAGTATGCGGAGTTGCCAGGAGCCGGGAGGAGGGTCGACATGAGTCTTGACGACCGCAAGCTGGAAGTGCTCCGCGCCATCGTCGAGGACTATGTGGCGACCCAGGAGCCGGTGGGCAGCAAGGCCCTGGTCGAGCGGCACCAGCTCGGGGTCTCCCCGGCCACCGTGCGCAACGACATGGCGGTGCTGGAGGAGGAAGGCTACATCCGCCAGCCGCACACCAGCGCCGGCCGGGTGCCCACCGACGCCGGCTACCGGCTCTTCGTCGACCGGCTCTCCCGGGTCAAGGCGCTGAGCCCGGCCGAGCGCCGCGCCATCGAGCGCTTCCTGGCCGGCGCGGTCGACCTGGACGACGTGGTGCACCGCACGGTGCGGCTGCTCGCCCAGCTCACCCGCCAGGTGGCCGTCGTGCAGTATCCCAGCCTCGCCCGCTCCTCGGTGCGCCATCTCGAGCTGGTGCCGATCTCCACCACCCGCCTGATGCTGGTGATGATCGCCGACACCGGCCGGGTCGAGCAGCGCCTGGTGGAGCTGCCCGGGCCGACCGCGACCGACGACGTGCTCGACATGCGCCGCAAGATCAACACCAAGCTCACCGGCGAGAAGCTGGCCGACACCCCGCCGCTGGTGCAGACCCTGGTCGACGAGTGCGCCCCGGAGAAACGCATCACGATGGCGTGCATCGCCTCGGTGCTGCTCGAGACACTGGTCGAGCGCAGTGAGGAACGCCTCGCCCTGGCGGGCACGGCAAACCTCACCCGCGGCGGCGTGCTGGACTTCCAGGGTTCGCTGCGCCCGGTCCTGGAAGCGCTGGAGGAGGAGGTCATCCTGCTCAAGCTCATCGGCGAGGTGGAGCCGAGCACCACCCGGGTCCGGATCGGCGACGAGAACGAAATCGACAACCTGCGGGCGGCGTCCGTGGTCAGTTCGGGTTACGGACCAGGCACGACGATCGTTGGTGGGCTCGGCGTGCTCGGGCCGACCCGGATGGATTACCCCGGCACCATCGCGACGGTGCGTGCCGTGGCACGCTACGTTGGCGATTTGCTGGCACAAAACTGACGGAACCGCTCAGCGCTGGGCAGACATGAGGACTCGAAACCCTGTGGCCAAGGACTATTACGGAATTCTCGGCATCAGCCGGGAAGCCACCGACGACGAGATCAAGCGCGCTTACCGCAAGCTGGCCCGTCAATACCACCCGGACGTCAACCCCGACCCCGAGGCGCACGAGAAGTTCAAGGACATCAACGCCGCGTACGAGGTGCTCTCGGACGACCAGAAGCGGCAGATCGTCGACCTCGGCGGCGACCCGCTGGCCCCGGGCGGCGGCGGTGGCCCGGGCGGTCCGGGCGGCCCCGGCGGCGCCGGCCCGTTCGTCGGTTTCCAGGACATCATGGACGCGTTCTTCGGCACGGCGGCGGGCGGCGGCTCCCGCGGCCCGCGCCCCCGCACCCGTCCCGGCGCCGACGCGATCCTGCGCCTCGAACTCGACCTGGTGGAAACGGCGTTCGGCGTGGAAGCCCCGATCACGGTCGACACGGCGGTGCTCTGCACCCAGTGCTCCGGCGCGGGCACGGCGCCCGGCACCCACCTGGCCACCTGCGAAACCTGCGGCGGCCGCGGCGAGGTCCAGTCGGTCCAGCGCACCTTCCTCGGCCAGGTCGTCTCGTCCCGCCCGTGCCAGGTCTGCCAGGGCCACGGCACGGTCATCCCGCAACCCTGCCCGACCTGCGCCGGCGACGGCCGGATCCGCACCCGCCGCTCGCTGACCGTGAAGATCCCGGCCGGCGTCGAGGACGGCATGCGCATCCGCCTGGCCCAGCAGGGCGAAGTGGGCCCGGGCGGCGGCACAGCCGGCGACCTCTACGTGGAAATCCACGAACGCCCCCACGACGTCTACTCCCGCAAGGGCGACGACCTGCACTGCCGGGTCACCCTGCCGATGACGGCGGCAGCGCTGGGCACCAGGCTGACCATCAAGACGCTGGACAGCGAGGAGAACATCGAGGTCAAACCGGGCACCCAGCCGGCCTCGACGCTGCGCATCCGCGGCAAGGGCGTGCCCCACCTGCGCGGCCAGGGCCGCGGCGAGCTCTTCGTCCACCTGGACGTGAAGACGCCGACCAAGCTGACGCCGGATCAGGAACGGATGCTGCGCGACTTCGCCAAGACACGGGGCGAGGACATCGCGGAGCTGAGCAAGCAGGGCGGGTTCTTCTCGCGGATGCGGGATGCGTTCAACGGGCATTAAAACCTGGATGTCGTGCCTGGTTGCATGGTGCTGACCGTCGCTCCCGCCGATTGCCGGCTGGTTGCATGTTCTATCTGCTGCCTGGTGGTTGCATGGTGGGCTTGGGGGCATCTCTGTCAGGCTTGGTCCCTGCGTGGGTCATCCCCGCCCCCAAGCCCGTTGTGGGCCGGCTTGGTGCTGCTGGCCGAGGCCGGATTCGGGGATCGGGCATGCGGGATCGTCGCTGCGGCTGCATCGCGGGCTGCGCACCACCGCAGCCGTCGTGCCACGGTTGACGTCGTGCCCACGGTTGACGTCGCGCCACGGCTGACCTTGGGGCACGGCTGACCTTGGGGCACGGCTGACCTTGGGGCACGGCCGGCGTCTTGGTGCGGTTGGCGTTGGTCATGGTTGGCCTTGGGTCATGCGCGGTGTCGTGTCATGGCCGATCCTGGGTCTCGCCTGGCGTCGCGGCTGCGTTGGGTTGTGGTCGATCCTGGGTCTCGCCTGGCGTCGGGGCTGCGTTGGGTTGTGGTCGATCTTGGATCGCGCCCGCGGCGCGGCACGGCGGGCGGCGTTGCGTCGTGGCTGAGCTGGGGCTCGGCCGGCGTTACGTTCAGTTTTCTATTGATTTGAGTTGATATGCTCCCTTGCTGAGGTTTGTTCCGTCCCGCTCAGGCTCCCGATTGGGCCCGTCTCGCCTGGACTCGTCTCGCTCGGGTGCCGCCTCCTGGCAGTTGCACCGGGGTGGGTGCCGCTCCGTTGAGGTCTTGGGGTGGCTGAGCTCGTTCTCTCTGGATTTCGGGGTGGCATGGCGTGGACGAATGGTCGCCGGGTTGTTCTCAGTGCTGTGCTCCAGTAGATCTTGGATAGCTAACTCGATTTAGAGTCTTTTGCGTGGTTGGTGTATCGGGCGATGGCAATAGCTCGCCGGAGTGACGTGGGCCGCGCGCCGACCGCTACCGACGCGCAAGATTTAGATCTTGTTGATGTGGTGTGAGCTCCGAACCTTAAGTCCACAAGATCGACAATTCGCTGCCTGCTTCGTGACTTTTACGCCCTTTGTTCCCTTAGGGGTTCTGCGGTGTGAGAATCCTGCTCAATATGTGGGCCGGTGCTGCGGGTTCGGCGGTGGGCAGGCCTACGGCAATGCTTGGCGCGGCCGTTTCGGCGCGGCAGAAGCGTGTCGCCCGTCCGGGGATGGCGATCGATCATCACAATAGCCATGCAAAAGACTCTTTAGCGGAGCCGTGGCGCTCCAAGATCTGCCAATGCCGGGTGTGATGCGGGGTGGGCTTTCTGCCGCTGTCGGAGGGCGCGCGTTGGGCATCGGCATGCAGGATCGCCGCGGTTGCCGCGCGCAGGCTGCGCACAACGGCGGGCTCCGCGCCGCGGTCGGGCCGCAGGACAGCCAGCCTGCATCGCGGTGGGCCTTGTGTGGTGGTCGGCCTTGGGGCGCGGCGGCCTTGGGGTGCGGCGGCGGGTGGCCTTGCGGTGCGGTGGCCTTGCGGTGCGGCGGTGCGGCGGTGCGGCGGTGCGGCGGTGCGGCGGTGCGGCGGTGCGGCGGTGCGGCGGTGCGGAGGTCCGGAGGTCCGGCGGTCCGGCGGTCTTGGGGGAGTGCTTCTTTTCGGTGGGGTGCTGCTGGTTGGGGTGGGGGGCGTGTTGTGGTGGGGACAGGTGATCTCTTGGTTCGGTAGCGTGGGTGGGTGTCTGCGCCTCTTTTCCTTGTTGACGAGTTGCCCGGTGGTAAGCGGTTCACGCTTGCTGGTGCCGAGGGGCACCATGCCGCCACTGTGCAGCGCCTCAAGGTCGGGGAGGATCTTTTGCTTTCCGATGGGCGGGGTGGCACCGCCGTCGCCGAGGTGACCGCCGTGGGGCGGGGCAGTGTTGATGTTGATGTGCTCGGGCGGGAGTTCGCTGCCGCGCCCGATCCTCGGCTTGTGGTGGTGCAGGGCATTGCCAAGGGTGACCGGGGTGAGCTTGCCGTGCAGGCGATGACCGAGATCGGTGTGGACGAGATCGTGCCGTGGGCCGCTTCCCGTTCCGTTGCGCAGTGGCGGGGGGATCGGGGGGTCAAGGCGCGGGAGAAGTGGGTGAGCACCGCCCGGGAGGCCGCCAAGCAGGCCCGGCGGTCCTGGCTTCCCGTTGTCGGCGGCAGTCCCGATGTTTCCACCAAGAAGGTTGCCGGGCTGCTGTCCGGGGCCGCGGCGGCGTTTGTGCTGCATGAGGAGGCCACTGATCGGCTCAGCCGGGCGAAGTTGCCCGACGGGGGTGACATCGTGCTGGTGGTCGGGCCCGAGGGTGGGATCAGCGATCAGGAGCTCGGGTCGTTCGTGGCGGCCGGGGCGCAGCCGATGCGGCTCGGGGATTCGGTGTTGCGGACCTCCACCGCCGGCATGGCGGCGCTTGCCCTGCTGTCGGTGCGGCTGGAGCGATGGTGACGGGTTAGGAAGGTTAGCCTAAGCTTCGGGCATGGTTCTGACGCGGACGCCTGCGCCGGTACGGCCCGTGGCGCCCGCCGCCGGGGTTGCCGCGAGTCAGGCCCGGCGGGGCGTCGGCCTGCTGATCTGCCTCGGTGCGCTGGTGCTGGTGTGCCTGCTCAGCATCGCGCTCGGCACCCGGACCATCGCCCCGGGTGTGGTCTGGGACGCGTTCTTCCACTACGCCGACACCGACGAGCAGTCGATCGTGCGGGACCTGCGGGTGCCGCGTACGGTGCTCGGGTTGCTCGCCGGGGTCGCGTTCGGACTGTCCGGTGCGGTCATCCAGGCGGTCACCCGCAACCCGCTCGCCGACTCCCAGATCCTCGGCATCAACGCCGGCGCCGGGCTGTTCGTGGTCTTCGCGGTCGGGGTGCTCGGGCTCACCAGCCTCGGGCAGTACCTGTGGTTCGGGTTCGCCGGCGTCGCGTTCGCGCTCACCCTGGTCTATCTGCTCGGGTCCGCCGGGCGGGGTGGCGCCACGCCGATCCGGCTGACGCTCGCCGGGGTCGCGCTCGGTGCGGTCATGGACGGCATCTCCGGTGGCATCCGGCTGGTCCGGCCGCGGGCCTTCGACTACCTGCGGTTCTGGGACATCGGGTCGCTGGCCGGGCGGCCGCTGGAGGTGGCGACCACGATCCTGCCGTTTGTGCTGGCGGGCACGCTGCTGGCGCTGGTCGTGGCGCGGTCACTGAACGCCGTTGCGCTCGGTGACGATCTTGCCCGTACCCTCGGCGCCCGGATCGGGCGGACCCGGGTGCTGGCCACCGTCTCGGTCATGCTGCTGGCCGGCGCGGCCACCGCCGCGGTCGGGCCGATCGGGTTCGTCGGGCTGATGGTGCCGCACGTGGTGCGCTGGATCGTCGGGCCGGACCAGCGCTGGATCTTCGGCTACACCGTGGTGTGCGGTCCGGTCCTGCTGCTGCTGGCCGACATCGTCGGGCGGCTCGTGGTGCGGCCGGGCGAGCTGCGGGTCGGCGTGGTCACCGCGTTCCTCGGGGCGCCGGTGCTCATCTGGTGGGTCCGCCGGGCCCGGGTGAGCGGCCTGTGAGCGTCGACTTCGGCCGCAAGGTCGTGGTGGTCCGTCCGCATCGGAGCGTGTCCGGGCGGCTGGCGGTGCGGCCCGCGCTGGTCTGCGGCGTGCTGGTGCTGGCCGCGCTCGCCGCCGGGGTGCTGGCCCTGGGTACGGGCGAGTTCACCCTCACGCCCGCCGAGGTGCTGCGGGCGCTGGCCGGGGAGGGCACCCGGGCCGCCCGGCTGGTGGTCGTCGAGTGGCGGCTGCCGCGGGTGCTGCTCGCGCTGATCATCGGGGTCGCGCTGGGGCTGGCCGGCGCGGTCTTCCAGGCGCTGACCCGCAACCCGCTGGGCAGCCCGGACGTGATCGGGTTCAGCACCGGCGCGTACACCGGGGTGCTGCTGGTGACGGTGCTCGCCGGCAACGGCTACTACCTGGTCGCGGCCGGGGCGCTGGCCGGCGGGCTGGCCACCGCGCTCGCCGTCTACCTGCTCGCCGTCAAGCGCGGCGTGCAGGGCTTCCGGCTGATCATCGTGGGCATCGCGGTCAGCGCCATGCTCGCCTCGGTCAACCAGTGGTTCATCATCAAGGTGGACCTGCAGGCGGCGTTCGCCGCCATGCTCTGGGGGCAGGGCAGCCTCAACGGGCTCGGCTGGGCCCAGGTCACCCCGGTGGCGGTCACGGTGGCGGTCCTCTGCCTGCTTCTCCTTGGGTACGGCCCCCGCCTGGCGATGCTCGAGCTGGGTGAGGACGCGGCGGCGGCTCTCGGCGTACGGGTGGAAGCGACCCGGCTCGCGTACCTGATCATCGGGGTGGCCCTGACCGCGGTCGCGACAGCGGCCGCCGGGCCGATCTCCTTCGTCGCGCTGGCCGCACCGCAGCTCGCCCAGCGGCTCACCCGCACCCCCGGGATCGCGCTGATCCCGTCGGCGGCGATGGGCGCCTGCCTGCTCATGATCAGCGACCTGCTCGCCCAGCGGGCGTTCGCGCCGACCCAGCTGCCGGTCGGCGTCGTGACCGTGTCGGTGGGCGGCATCTATTTCGTCTGGCTGCTGGTCCGCCAGGCGCGACGTTAGGGAGCCCGGATGAGCCTCGCCGCCCGTGACATCACCGTCGGCTACGACAAGAAGGTCATCAGCGAGCACCTCGACCTGGTGGTGCCGGACGGCCGGTTCACCGCGATCATCGGGCCCAACGCCTGCGGCAAGTCCACCCTGCTGCGCGCGCTGGCCCGGCTGCTCAGGCCCGGCGCCGGCGAGGTGCTGCTGGACGGCCGGGACATCCACTCGCGGCCGGCCCGGGAGGTGGCCCGCCGGCTCGGGCTGCTGCCGCAGTCGTCGATCGCGCCGGACGGCATCACCGCCGCCGAGCTGGTCGCGCGCGGCCGGTTCCCGCACCAGCGGCTGATCCGGCAGTGGTCGGCCACCGACGAGGCCGCGGTGCTCGCGGCGATGGCCGCCACCGGGGTGACCGAGCTCTCCGGTGAGCTGGTCGACACCCTCTCCGGCGGGCAGCGGCAGCGGGTCTGGGTGGCCATGGTGCTCGCCCAGCAGACCCCGATCGTGCTGCTGGACGAGCCGACCACGTTCCTCGACATCGCGCACCAGATCGAGCTGCTGGAGCTGTGCGTGCGGCTCAACCGGGAGCAGGGCACGACGATGGTCGCGGTGCTGCACGACCTCAACCAGGCCGCCCGGTACGCCGACCACCTGGTCGTGATGAAGGCCGGCGCGATCGTGGCGCAGGGCGACCCGCGGGAGGTCCTGACGGCCGGGCTGGTCGAGGACGTCTTCGCGCTGGGCTGCCGGATCATCGAGGACCCGGAGACCGGCACCCCGCTGGTGATCCCACGCTCGAAGGTGAGCCAGCGCATAGGTTAGGCTGTCCTTACTTTTCGGCAGACCTGTGGGGAGACGTCGTGTCCAGCAACCCGTTCGACGACGAGAACGGCACCTTCCACGTCCTGGTGAACGACGAGGAGCAGCACTCGCTCTGGCCGTCCTTCAAGGAGGTCCCGGCGGGCTGGCGCAGCGTGTTCGGCCCGGCGTCGCGGCAGGAGGCCGTCGACTACGTGGACGCCAACTGGACCGACCTGCGGCCGAAGTCGCTGCGCGACAGCATGGCCCAGTGAGTTGAGCTCTCCGGGCTCCCGCATCCTGCTGCGCACCGCCACCCGCAACGCCAAACGGCTGTGGACCGGCACCGCCCTGATCGCGGTGCACCAGGTCTGCGAGACGTTCGTGCCGATCCTGATCGGGGTGGTCATCGACCGCGCGGTCACCCCCGGCGACCTGGGCCAGCTGCTGCTCTGGGTGGGCGTGCTGGCCGTGCAGTTCACGCTGCTGACCACGGCGTACCGGTTCGGGGCGCGGCAGCTCATGAAGGCCATCGCCGCCGAGGGGCACCAGCTGCGCCTCGAGGTGTCGGCGAAGATCCTGCACCCGCGCGGGGTGCGTACCGAGCTGCGGGCCGGTGACCTGCTGACGGTGTCCACCAGCGACGCCGACAACACCTCGTACCTGCTGGACTACATCCCGCGGATCGCCGGTGCGGTGGTCGCCACGGTGATCAGCGCGGTGGCGTTGCTGCTGATCTCCGTACCGTTGGGCCTGGTGGTCCTGATCGCCACCCCGCTGGTGCTGGTGCTGCTGCAGATCAGCTCGCCGCTGATCACCAGGCGGGTCGCCGACCAGCAGGAGCAGGCCGGCCGGGCCACCTCGCTCGCCACCGACCTGGTCACCGGGCTGCGGCCGATGCGGGGCATCGGCGCGCAGGACGCGGCGGCCGAGCGCTACCGGGTGGTCAGCCGCCGCTCGCTGGCGGCCACCGTGCGCGCCGCCCGCACCCAGGGCGGCTACCTGGCCGCCTCCACGATCCTGAGCACCCTGCTGGCCTGCGGCATCGCGATCATGGCCGGCTGGTTCGCGCTGACCGGCCGGATCACCGTCGGCCAGTTCATCACGGTTATCGGGCTGGCCCAGTTCCTCATCGAGCCGTTCGGCACGCTCGCCGTGGTGCCCAGCTGGATCGCCGAGGCGCGGGCGTCCGCGGACCGGGTCGCGCTGGTCACCGACGCCGGGCTGGTGCTGCCCGAGGGCGCCGACCGGCCCGCCGAGCACCCGTGTGACCTGCGGCTGTCCGGCGTGCGGCACGGCCCGCTCGACGGGCTCGACCTGCACGTGCGGCCCGGTGAGTTCGTCGGCGTGGTGGCCCGCCGACCGGGCGACGCGGAAGCGCTGGTGCGGCTGCTCAGCGTGCCCGCCGGCTACCAGGGCAGCGTGCTGCTCGGCGGCGCGCCGCTGGAGCAGGTCGAGCGCGCGCACGCGCGCCGGCTGCTGCTGGTCGAGCCGCACCACACCGACCTGTTCACCGGCACCATCGCCGCCAACGTCGCGGTGCACGCCGACGCCGGCATCCCGGCCGAGGTGCTGCGCGCGTCCGCCGCCGACGAGGTGCTCGACACCCAGCCGGACCGGCTGGACGCGCTGGTCGCCGAGCGCGGCGCCAGCCTCTCCGGCGGCCAGCGCCAGCGGATCGCGCTGGCCCGCGCGCTGCTCGCCCGGCCGCCGGTGCTGGTGCTGCACGACCCGACCACCGCCGTCGACGCGGTCACCGAGCACGCCATCGCGCAGGGCATCCGCGCGTTGCGGCACGGCCCGGACGCCGGCTTCGCCACCATCGTCATCACCAGCAGCCCCGCGCTGCTCGCCGCCACCGACCGGATCGTCGTGCTCGGCGACGGCGTGGTCACGGCCGAGGGAGCACACGAGACGCTGGGTGCGAGCGACGAGATCTACCGGCAGTTGGTGCTGCGATGAGTGAGATCCTGCCCATCGCGACCACCCGGCAGACCCGCGCCTGGTTGCGGGCCGAGCTGCGGGGCCGCCGGGCCGAGGTCGCCGGGACGCTGCTGGCCGGCGTGCTCGCCGCCGCGGCGTCGATCGTTCCCGTGTACGCCCTCGGCATGCTGGTCGATCGGGTCCGCGACGGCGCCGGCCCGGGTGCCATCGTGTTGATCTCCGTCGTCATCGTCGCCGCCGCGCTGGTCGGCGGGGGCGCGACCGGGCTGTCCGCGTACCTGATCGGCCGGCTCGGCGCCCGGATGCTCGCCGACCTGCGGGAGAGCACCGTCGCCACCGCCCTGCGGCTGCCCGCCCTGGTGCTGGACCGGGCCGGCCGCGGCGACCTGCTGTCCCGGGTCGGCGCGGACATCGCCGCGATCGGCAAGGCCGTCTCCGACGTGCTGCCGAACGTCATCTCGGCGCTGCTGCTGGGCGTGCTGAGCCTGGTGGCGATGGCCGGGATCGACTGGCGGCTCGGGCTGGCCGGCGCCGTGGCGGTGCCGTTCTACGTGGTCGCGCTGCGCTGGTACCTGCCCCGCTCGGCGCCCCGCTACGCCGCCGAGCGCCGGGCCGTCGCCGAGCGGTCGCAGCTGCTCGTGGAGAGCATGCAGGGGCTGCGGACGGTGCACGCGTACCGGCTGGAGCAGCGGCACCTGGCGGACATCGACGCGGCGTCGGCCAAGGCGCGCGACCTCGACGTCGGCGTGTTCACGCTCTTCACCCGCTTCGTCGGCCGGATCAACCGGGCCGAGTTCTTCGGGCTGGCGGCCATCCTGGTGGCGGGCTTCTGGCTGGTCCGCGACGGATCGGTGACCGTCGGGCAGGCCTCGGCGGCGGCGCTGCTGTTCCACCGGCTGTTCAACCCGGTGTCGACGCTGCTGTTCACCTTCGACGAGATCCAGGCGGCCGGCGCGAGCCTGTCCCGGCTGGTCGGGGTCGAGACGATGACGGTGGAACAGCGCGGCGCGGGCCGGCCGCCGGCGGACGCGGCGCTGACCCTGGACGACGTCCGGTTCAGCTACGACGGCCGGACGCCGGTGCTGCGCGGGGTGAGCCTGCGGCTGGCGCCGGGGGAGCGGGTGGCGCTGGTCGGCTCCACCGGCGCGGGCAAGACCACGGTGGCCTCCATCGCCGCCGGTGTGCTGCGACCCGACGACGGGGTGGCGCGGGTCGGCGGGGTGCCGGTGCCGGAGCTGCCGGCCGGGACCGTGACGATCATCAGCCAGGAGACGCACGTCTTCGCCGGCCCGCTGATCGAGGACCTGCGGCTGGCCCGGCCGGGCGCGAGCCTCGACGAGGTCACCGCGGCGCTGGCGACCGTGGGCGCGCTGGACTGGGCGCTGGCGCTGCCCGAGGGCCTGGACACGCTGGTCGGCGACGGCAGCCATGAGCTGACGGCCGCGCAGGCGCAGCAGCTGGCGCTGGCCCGGCTGGTGCTGCTGGACCCGCCGGTGGCCGTGCTGGACGAGGCGACGGCCGAGGCCGGCAGCGCGGGGGCGCGGGCGCTGGAGGAGGCCGCGGCGGCGGCGACCCGGGGACGGACGGTGCTGATCGTGGCGCACCGGCTCACCCAGGCGGCGGCCGCCGACCGGATCATCGTGCTGGAGCACGGCGAGATCGTGGAGTCCGGACCGCACGCGGACCTGGTCGCCGCGGGGGGCCGGTACGCGCAGCTCTGGTCGGCCTGGGCGACCCGCGGCGCGGACCAGGGGCGGGTGACCGTACCGGCGGAGTAGGGGTGGCCCGGTGGTCGCGGCGGGCGGTCCGGACGAGCGTGGACGCATGGTCATCGCCCTCGGGAAACGTGCCGTCTACTGTGTCGCGCTGCTGCCGCTGGCGCTCGGGTCGCTGCTCGCGGTGTTTGCCGGCCGGTCGCCGGTCGCCGTCCGCTGGTGGTCGCGGCTACGGTCCGGGCTGCTCGGCGGCACCGCCCCGGCTCCGGTGCCGCCGCCGGGGCCGTTGGTGGTGGCCGGCCACGCCCTGCTGACCGTGCTGCTCGGGCTCACCGCGCTGATTCCGCTCGGCCTGATCCTGGCGTTCGTGGTCCGCGGGGTCTGCTACGGCCTGGTGGACCCCGGGCCGTACGACCACTCGTGGGGCGGGCCGAGCCGGGCCGGTGCGTGGGCGGCGCACTTCCTGATCGGCCTGCCGATAGCGGTGGTGGCGTTGCTGCTACTGGCCGGCCTCGCCGCCGTGCACGACCGGCTGTCGGGATTGCTCGCCGGTCGGCGGCCCGCCCGCTGGGTGCTGCCGGTGTCGCTGACGGCGCCGTTGCCCGCGGTGCTGTTCTTCGTCGCCTGGCTGCACCAGCTCTGAACCGGCGGACCGGACCCTGCCTCGTCCACCTACAATCGAACGCACATTCTCGCCGGTCAGGAGTTGGGCATCGGATGCTGACGCTGGGTGACCTGGAGCGTGTCGCGCCGGCGCTGCTGCCTCATCGGTCGGCAACCGCGCGGCCCGTCGACTGGCAGGTGCTGCGGACCGACCTGGGGATCACGTTCCCGGCGGACTACCGCGAGTACGTGGATCATTATCCGGCGCTGTCGTACGACGACTTCATGATGATCGTGGTGCCCGAACCGGGTGACGAGAGTGGTTACCTCCGGGGAGCGTTCGAGACACTCGGGATGATGGCCCGCCTGGCCGAGCGCGACATGACGGAGAACTACACGTTCCATCCCCACCCGGGTGGGCTGTTCCCCTGGGGCGAATCCAACGAGGGCGACCTCTTCTTCTGGCGCCTGGACGGCCCGGACCCCGACCGGTGGCCGGCCGTCGTCCACACCTCGAACGGCGACTGGTGGGAACACGAGGGTGGCCTGGTGTCGCTGATGGTGGGCCTCATCGACGGCTCGGTCGAGCACCGGGGCCTGCCGCCCGAGCCGGGACCGGACCCGACAGTCGATCTGATGGTGTCCGCTACCGACAGTCAGGGATGACCGTACGCCCCTTCGGCATCGGGCAGCGAGACCTGGACCCGCAGGCCGTCGTGGCCGGTGGAGGACGCCGCGATGAAACCGTCGTGCGCGCGGGTGATCGAGCGCGTGATCGCCAGGCCCAGCCCGGCGCCGCCGCCGTGGTGGATGCGGGCGCCGGAGAGCCGGCGGAACGGCTCGAAGAGGGCCGGCACCGCGTCGGGCGGCACGTCGTCGCCGGTGTTCGTGACGATCAGGGCGGGGTCGGCGTCGACCCGCACGTCGATCGTGCCGTCCGGCCGGTTGTACCGCACCGCGTTCTGCACCAGGTTGCTGACCAGGCGTTCCAGCAGCACCCGCTCGCCCAGGACGAGGCGCGGGCGCAGGGTGCTGGTGATGGTGATCCCGGCCTCGGTGGCCCGGGCGCGGTGGGCGTCGAGCACCTCCGCGACGATGTGGTCGAGCCGCAGCGGGGTGCGCGCCAGCAGGCCGCGGTCGCTCTCGGCGAGCACCAGCAGGCCCTCGATCAGCCGTTCGTTGCGTTCGTTGGTCTCCAGCAGCTGGGCGGTGAGCAGCGCGAGCTGGTCCTCGGTGCGGGCGCCGGCCAGGCCGACCTCGATCAGCGTGCGCTGGACCGCGAGCGGCGTGCGCAGCTCGTGCGAGGCGTCGGCGGCGAACCGGCGCTGGGCCTCGTAGCCCACCGCGATGCGGTCCATCATGTCGTCGATCGTGCGGCCGAGCAGGGCCAGCTCGTCCCCGCCGGCGCCGGGCCGCAGCCGGTGGCCCAGGTTCTGCGGGCCGACGTTCGCGATCACCGGGACCAGGTCCCGGACCGGGCGCAGGCACCACCGTACGGCGAACGGACACACCGCCAGGAAGGCCAGGAGCACCGGTGTCAGGGTGAGGACGGTCACGATGCTGGGGCGCCGATAGATCTGGACGCAGAGGGACGAGGCGTCGGCGCCCGGCGCCCGCAGCATCTCCACGTGGCACCAGGACGGCCCGAGCTCCCGCCACAGCGTGAGCAGATAGCCGGCGAGGGTGGGTGCCACCTGCGCCGCGACGAGCAGGATCGCGCAGAGCAGGAGAATCCGCCGGGCCGGCGAGGGTGTGCTCATGGCCCGAGCCGGTAGCCGACCCGGGGCACGGTGTGGATCACCGGCGGGTCGCCCAGCTTGCGCCGCAGGGTCATGACCGTGGTGCGGACGGTGTTGGTGAACGGGTCGGCGTGCTCGTCCCACGCCTGTTCCAGCAGGTCCTCGGCGCTGGTCACGCGGCCGTCGGCGCGCATCAGCACGTGCAGGACCGCGTACTCCTTCGGCGAGAGCGACAGCGCCAGCCCGTCGCGGGCGGCGGTGTGCCGGGTCACGTCCAGCACGATGCCGGCCTGTTCCAGCACCGGGGGCAGCGCCGGCGTCGAACGCCGGGACAGCGCCTGCAGGCGCGCGACCAGCTCGGCGAACGCGAACGGCTTGGTCAGGTAGTCGTCGGCGCCGAGGCCGAGCCCCTCGACGCGGTCGCGGATCCCGGCGGCGGCGGTCAGCAGCAGCACCCGGGTGCCGAGCCCGGCGGCGGTGATCTGCCGGCACACCTCGTCGCCGGTGCTGCCGGGCATGTCCCGGTCGAGCACGGCCACGTCGTAGCGGTTGACGCTCAGCTTCTCCCAGGCGGTGTCGCCGTCGTAGACCACGTCGACGGCCATGGACAACCGCCGCAGCCCCTCGGCCACCATGTCGGCCAGCACCCGCTCGTCGTCCGCGACCAGCACCCGCACCGTCGCGCCCTCCTCGCCTCCACGCTCGCCCCGCCAGGCTGGCACAGTACCGATAAAGGATCCGTAAGGACGGCGCCGACGTCGCCCGGACGGGCTCCCGCGCAGCATGGCCCGCCATGAGCCCTCTGCGTCGAAGCCTCGCCACCGTGCTGCTGGCCGGGGCGCTGGCCGTCGCGCCGGTGAGCGCCCGGCCGGCCGCCGCCATCGCGTACGGCGAGGACGTCCGGACCGGCGCCTACCGGTTCTCGGTGCTGCTGACCATGACCGGGCTGCCCGCCGCCGGCGGCGGTACCCGCGACAGCTCGTGCTCCGGCGCCCTGGTCGCACCCCGCTGGGTGATCACCGCGGGGCACTGCTTCCGCGCCGCCGACGGCCGCCGGGTGAGCCGGCCGGTGGCGGCCCGCACCGTCGCCACCGTCGGGCGCGCGGATCTGCGCAGCCGGGCGGGCCACCAGGCCGAGGTCGTCGCCGTGCGGCAGGCGGAGACCGCCGACGTGGCGCTGGCCGAGCTCGACACCGCGGTCACCGACATCACGCCGGTGCGGATCGGCACCACGCCGCCCGCGACCGGCGAGGTCGTCCGGCTGACCGGCTACGGGCTGACCGCCGATGACGGGTCCGCGCCGCCGCGCCGGCTGCAGACGGGGCAGTTCGTCGTCGGCCACGCCACCGACTCGCTCATCGAGACCATCGGCAGAGCGCCGCGGCCGGACACCAGCCCGTGCCCGCACGACTCCGGCGGGCCGTACTTCCGGGAGCGCCGGGACGGCACGGCGGTGCTGGTCGCCGTGGTCAGCACCGGGCCGGGATGTCCGCACCGGGGTCCGGACCTCAGCGCCCGCACCGACAACCTCGCCGACTGGATCGCCGCCACGACCGGCGGGCCGGATCACCACCGGATCGGCTACGGCGCGATCGTCTTCGCGGCGCTGGCGGCGGTGTTGCTGCCGGCCCTGCTCATCCGGCTGCGCCGTCGATGACGCTAGTCCGCCAGGCCGGCGACGATGCGGTCGATCACGTCGGGCAGGTCGTCCGGGCGGGTGGCGACGGTCTCGAGTTCCCAGAAGACCGACAGGTACTCGAGGGTCTCGTGCTCCATGTCGCGGGTCGTCTTGCCGCCGGCCAGGTCGTCGATGTACAGCACAAAGTCCTCGTCCACGAACTCGAGGATCTGGAACGGCCCGCGAATTCCGGAGTGGGCACCCAGCTGCAGCGGGAGCATCTGCACGGACAGCCGCGGCACGTCGGCGAGCCGCTTCAGCTGCTCCAGCTGGCGGCGCATCACCTCGCGACCGCCGACGGGGCGGAGCAGGGCCGCCTCGTCGATCAGGAAGTAGAGGTGCGGGCGGTCGTCCCGCACGAGCAGGGCCTGCTGGTCGAGCCGGGCCGAGACGCGGCTCTCGATGTCCTCCTCGGACAGGCCGGGCGTGCTGTAGGCCCGGATGACCTCGCGCGCGTACGACTCGGTCTGCAGCAGACCGGGAATCAGCAGCGTCTCCAGCTGGCGGACCCGCACGGCCGAGCTCCGCAGGTTCCAGAACTTGATCGTGCTCGGGGGAACCGCCTGGTAGGCCGCGGTCGGAAGGTGCCGCGAGGTCTCGGCCAGCCGGAAGAGCTGCTCGACGTGGCCGCGGTCGTGCACGCCGTAGGCGTCCAGCAGGGTCGTGAGGTCGGTCGGCACGATGCCGACGACCCCGTTCTCGATGTGCAGGAGCTTGTTCGGTGCCCAATTGAGGGTGGCGCCCGCGTCGTGGTGCGACCACCCTCTCGCCTCGCGCAGCCTGCGGAGTTCCCTTCGCAGCGTGCGGCGTGACGCCGCGGGGTCCGGGTTGTCAGGCATGCTCAGCCCCCTCGGCAGCGCCGTGATGAGTTTCGCGCGTCGTTGCGTCGAGACAAGTTTTACATGGATGTCATGCGCCGGGTCGTCGCGGAGAAAGCGCAGCTCGCCACGGAGCTGATGACCTTTACGGCACGAGGTGGCGGGAGAGCGCCAGGCCGAGGATCAGCAGAGCGACGATCATGAGCAGCACGGCCGCGCCAGCGGCGGCGGCCGCCACCAGCAATTCCTGAATCGGCTGGACGGCGCGGCGCAATGCGGCCAGGCCCAGCACGAGAAGGATCACGGCGAGGACGGTCAGAAAGCCCGGATCGAGCACGGTGGCGCCATTGCCTGGCTGTGCGAACAGGGAAGCGAGGAATACCCTTTCCATGCTGGTCCTCCGCGGGCAGTGGTGGGCCGGGTGGGTCGGGCTCCCGGTTGCCGCCGGGAGCCCGATCACTTGATCGGGTGACGCCGCGGGCCTACCGCCGTAGCATCGTCCGATGAGTCCAGAATGCGCCCTGCCATGCGGCTTGGCAACTTGCCACGGGGCATGGCAAGCACTATGGTCAGCCGGTGCTCGGCAACGTCCGGACTCTTGACACCGCAACGCCCGATGTTGTAAGGGGGCCGCACCATGGCGAGGGCGCCTTACATACCCAGGACGCAGCACCGGCTCCTGGTGGCGAGGCTCAAGCAACTCCGGCTGGAGCGGGGTCTCACGCCGACGCAGCTGGCCGCCGCGAGCCGGATCAATCTGACCCAGATCAGCCGGCTCGAATCGTTGGAACGGCCCCCGGTGGCCTCGCAGGTCCTGGCCCTGTGCCACTTCTACGGCCTGGGGCAGCAGACCACCGCGGAGTTCATGAAGCTGGCCGAGCCGGTCCGGGGGGACAACAACGACTGGTCGCGGCACGACCTCGAGACCGGGACCGCCAAGTACCTCACGTTCGAGGGCGACGCCACGAGCGTCTCGACCTTCCAGGCGATGCTGGTTCCCGGCCTGTTGCAGGCGGAGCTGTACGCCCGGGCGGTGGTCAGTTCGTTGCGCCCGTACTTCAGCGACGAGCAGATCGAGGAAACGGTGCGGGCCCGGCTCGAACGCCGCAAGAATCTGCTGGCTCCGCGCTCGCTGGAATTTCACGCCGTCCTCGACGAGTCGGTGCTGCTGCGCGCCCTCGGCGGTGCCGAGGCGATGCGTGAGCAGCTCACCGACCTGCTGGAAGCCACCCGGCTGCCGAACGTCACCGTGCAGATCCTGCCGCTCAGTGTCGGCCCGAACCCCGGCCTCAACGGCAGCTTCAGCCTATTCTCGTTCGGCGCCGAACTTGACGAGTTCGCCTACGTCGAGGACCAGATCGGCCAGACGTTCGAGGCCGATCCCCTCGCCGTGAAGCGGTGCCGGACGGCATTCGAAACGCTGGCGAAGCAGGCCCTCGCGCCGCGGAGCTCGAACGCCGTGATCCGGCGCCGTATCCAAGCCCTCGACCAGACAGCTCATCGCGATTAGGGAGATTTACATGGACCATTCAGCAACGGGCAACAAGGGCACGTGGCGTATCTCCACCCGGAGCGGTGGTGGCGACTGCGTGGAGGTTGCTTTCGTTGACGGTTCCGTCGCGTTCCGCCATTCCCGCCGGCCCGACGCGGAAACCATTGTGTATTCGATCTCTGAATGGCAGGCGTTCGTCGAAGGGATCAAGGGCGGAGAGTTCGATGACCTCGTCGACATGAGATGAGACCGGGCGGTTCCCGGCCCACCGTGGCCCGCTGGGCCGGGAACAGGCACCTAGAAGGTTAGGCTAACCTAATCCCGCGTCGGTGACGCGCGCCCTCGTGGCGTTCCCCATCGGAGGGCGGGATCAGATGACGGCAGGGCTGCAGGGTGTCGAGGGGCTTCTCGCGCGGTGGAACAACCACACCAGGCCGGAGACCGTCTCGACGCCGGTCGCTGATTTTGTCGCGCAGGCCCGGCGTACCCCCGACGCGCTGGCGCTGGTCGCCGGCGGGACCCGGCTGACCTACGCCGAGCTCAGCGGCCGGGTCTTCGCGGTCGCGCGGCACCTGCGCGAGCACGGCGTGCGGGCCGAGGACGTGGTCGGCATCGGCATGCCGCGGTCCGCCGAGATGGTCATCGCCGTGCTCGGCGTGCTGGTCGCCGGCGGCGCGTTCGTGCCAGTTGATCCCGCCTGGCCGGCCCAGCGCCGCGCGCAGGTGCTGGCCGAGGCCCGGGCGAAGCTGGTGCTCACCGACCTGCCGGCCGGCGCCGCCACGGACCCGGCGATCCCGGTCGCGCCCGGCCAGCTCGCCTATGTCATCTTCACCTCGGGCTCGACCGGCACGCCGAAGGGCGCGATGATCCGGCACGAGGCCATCGCCGAGCGGCTGCGCTGGCAGGTCGAGCAGGTCCTGCGTTTCGGCCCCGGCGACGCGTCGCTGTTCAAGGCGCCGCTGTCGTTCGACATCAGCGTCAACGAGATCCTGCTGCCGCTGGTCTCCGGCGGCTACGTGGTGGTGGCCGAGCCCGGCGGCGAACGCGATCCGCAGTACCTGCTCGACCTGATCGCCACCGAGGGCGTGACCTTCGTCTACCTGGTCTCGTCCATGCTGGACGTGCTGCTCCAGCTGGCCCGCGGCACCCACCTGCTGGACGGGCTCAAGCACGTGTGGTGCGGCGGCGAGGTGCTCACCCCGGAGCTGTTCGACCGGTTCCGCGCCCAGCTCGGCACCACGCTCTACCACGGCTACGGCCCGGCCGAGGCGACCATCGGGGTCTCCCACGTGATCTACCGCGACGCGGCCGAGCGGATCGCCACCTCGATCGGCCGGCCCAACCCGCACACCCAGCTCTACGTGCTCGACGACGCGCTGGCCCCGGTCGGCCCCGGGGTCACCGGCGAGCTCTACGCCGCCGGGTTCCTGCTCGGCCGCGGTTACGTCAACGCGCCCGCGCTGACCGGCTCCCGGTTCGTCGCCAACCCGTTCGGCGAGCCCGGCGCACGGATGTACCGCACCGGCGACCTGGCCCGCTGGCACGGCGACGGCACGCTGGAGTTCGTCGGCCGTGCCGACAACCAGGTCAAGATCCGGGGCATGCGGCTGGAGCTGGAGGAGGTCGAGGCGGTCGTCACCACCCACCCCGCGGTGCGCCAGGCGGTCGCGGTCGTGCACGACCGGCAGCTGATCGGGTACGCGGTGACGGCCACCCCCGCCACCGCCGAGGAACTGCGCGCCTGGTGCGCCGACCGGCTCCCGGAATACATGGTCCCGTCCGCGGTGGTGCTGCTGGACGCGTTCCCGCTGACCCCGAACGGCAAGGTCGACCGGCGCGCCCTGCCCGCACCCGGGCCGGCCCGCCCGGCGTCCCGGGCGCCGCGCACCGCCACCGAGGCGGCGCTCTGCGAGGTGTTCGCCGGCGTGCTGGGTCTGGAGACCGTCGGCGCCGAGGACGACTTCTTCGCGCTCGGCGGGGACAGCATCGTCGCGATCGGCGCCGTCCGGGCCGCCCGCCGGGCCGGGTTCACGCTGCGCGCCCGCGACCTGTTCGCCCATCCGACCCCGGCCGCGCTGGCGCTGGTCGTCTCGGCCGCCGCCGAGCCCGCGCCCGCGACCGTCGAAGCGACCGGGCCGGTGCCGCCGACGCCGATCGTGGCGTGGCTGGACGAGGTGGGCTCGGCGACCGACGGTTTCTTCCAGGCCGTCACGGTGCGGACGCCGGCCGACCTGACCGAGGCGCGGCTGCGTGAGCTGATCAACGGCCTGCTGGCCGCGCACGACGTGCTGCGGGCCCGGCTCGACGGCGCGGTGCTGACGATCCCGCCGTTCACCCCGACGGACGTCCTCACCGTCGACGCGGGTCTGGACGCCACCGTCGCCCGGCTGAGCACCGAGCGGATGGTCGCCGTGGACTGGGCGCCCGCGGCCGGCCGGCTCATCGTGGCGGTCCACCACGTTGTCGTGGACGGGGTGTCGCTGCGTGTGCTGGCCGAGGACCTGCGCACCGGGCTGCCCATCGCGCCGGCGCCGACCTCCTACCGGCAGTGGGCCACCGCGCTGTCCGGAGTGGACTTCAGCGCCGACGAGGCGCACTGGGCGGCGGTCGCCGCGGAGCCGGTCGCGCTGCTGGGCAGCCGGGCGCTGGACCCGGCCCGGGACACCGTCGCCACCGAGGAGACGCTGACCGTCACGCTGCCGGCCGAACTCACCGAGCGACTGCTGAGCACCGTGCCCGCGGCCATCCACGGCGGCCCGAACGACGCGCTCCTGGCCGCCCTCGCGCTGGCGCTCTCCCCGGACGCGCCGCTGCTGGTCGAGCTGGAGGGACACGGGCGCGAGGAGGACGTGGTCGACCTCGACCTGTCCCGCACTGTCGGCTGGTTCACCACGCTGTTCCCGGTGCGGCTCGAGGTGACCGGGCTGTCCGTGGCGGCCGCGGTGAAGGCGGTCAAGGACCAGCTGCGCGCGGTGCCGGGCAACGGCCTCTCCTACGGCGCCCTGCGCTACCTGGCGCCCCGGCCCGAACTCGCGGTGCAGCCGCAGGTGCTCTTCAACTACCTGGGCCGGTTCGGTGCCGGCGAGACCGTGGCCGAGCGCCGCGACCCGCGGATGCCGTTGCCGCGGGCGCTGGAGGTCAACGCCGTCGCCGTCGACGCCGGGCTGGCCGCCACGTTCAGCTGGCCGGCCGGCGTGCTGAGCCGGGGACGGGTCGAGGAGATCGCCGGCCGCTGGGTCGAGCTGCTGGCCGTGATCGCCGCCGACCCGGACGTCCGCGGGCACACGCCGGCGGACTTCCCGCTGGTCACCCTGAGCCAGGCCGACGTGGACGCGCTCGGCCCGGACGTGACCGACGTGCTGCCGCTGACGCCGTTGCAGGCCGGGCTCTACTTCCACGCCACGTACGCGCCGGACGCCGACCCGTACGTGGTGCAGCAGCTTATCGAGCTGGACGGGCCGCTGGACCAGGACCGGCTGCGCCGCGCCGCCACGGACCTGTTCGACCGCCACCCGAACCTGGCCGCCGCGTTCCGGCCGATCGGGGACGGTGAGGTGGTGGCCGTCCTCGCCGCCCGCCCGGAGCTGCCGTGGCGCCTGGTCGTCACCGACGACGTGGAGACGGTGGCCGCCGCCGAGCGCGCGCAGCACTTCGACCTGGCCCGCCCGCCCGGCATGCGGTACGCGCTGGTCCGGCTCGCCGCCGACCGGCACGTGCTGGTGCAGACCGTGCACCACATCGTCGCCGACGGCTGGTCAGTCCCGCTGATCCTCAACGACCTCCTCGCCCGCTACGCCGGCGAGTCGCTGCCGCCGGCACCGTCCTATCGCGACTTCCTGGCCGGGCGTGGCACCGGCGACCCGGAGGCGTTCGCCCGCCTGCTCGACGGCGTGGACGAGCCGACCCTGCTGGCCCCCGGCGCCGCCGCCCCGGCGGCGCGGAAGTCCGGGACCGTCGGCGGCGCGGCCCGGCCGGGCCCCGCCGCCCCGGCCGGGCGGATCTCCGCGACCGTCGACGGCGCCGGTGTCCAGGCCGTCGCCCGCGCCTACGGCATCACTGTGAGCAACGTGCTGGCCGCCGCCTGGGGTGTGCTCGTCGGCCGGGTCACCGGCCGCGGCGACGTGGTGTTCGGCTCGACGGTGTCCGGCCGCGGCGGTGACCTGCCCGGCGTCGACACGATCGCCGGCCTGCTCATCAACACCGTGCCCGCCCGGGTCCGCTGGGCCGGCGCCGACACCCTGGCCGACGTGCTGCGCGGCTTCGCGGCGAGCCAGCGCGAGGTGGTCGAGCACGAGCAGACCGCGCTGGCCGACGTGCAGCGCCGCCTCGGCCTGCCCGAGCTGTTCGACACCCTCGTGGTCGTCGAGAACTACCCGGACACGACCGCGCCGGCCGGTGGTGACCTGCGGATCGCCGGGATGCGCGCGATCGAGGCGCCGCACTACCCGGTGACGCTGATGGTCAAGCCCGGCGACACCATCGCCGTCGACCTCACCCACCGGCTCGCCCCGGAGACCGCCGAGCTGCTGCTGGCGCAGTACCTCCGGGTGCTGAGCGCGATCGCGCAGGACCCGTCCCGGCCGGTCGCCGCGCTCGACCTGCTGTCGGCCGAGCAGCGGGCCGCCGCGCTCACCCGGGGGATCGGCGCACCTGCGCGGCACGAGGCCACCGTGCCCGAGATGATCGCGGCCGTCGACCCCACGCTGACCGCCGTGCGGGGTGGCGCGGTCGCGCTCACCTACGGCGAGCTGTGGTCCCGCGCGGGCGAGGTGGCCGGTGCGCTGCACGCCGCCGGGGTACGCCGCGGCGATGTCGTCGCGGTCGCCACCCGGCGCACCGCCGAGCTGCCCGTCGCGTTGCTCGGCGTGCTCCGGGCCGGGGCCGCCTACCTGCCCGTCGACCCGGGATATCCGGCCGCCCGCATCGAGTTCATGCTGGAGGACGCGGCACCCGTCTGCGTCCTGGTCGACGACCCGAGCGCCCGCACGCTGCCGCCGCACGACCTGCCGACCGTCCGGGTCCGGACCGCCCGCGGTGAGGCGCCGGCCGTGACGGTGGCGGGGCTTGACGCGGCTTCGGTGGTCTACACCTCCGGCTCGACCGGGCGGCCCAAGGCCGTGGTCGGCACCCACGCCGGCCTCGCCAACCGGCTGGCCTGGGCCCGCGACGCCTGGGACGGCGCGGTGCGGGTGGCGAAGAGCTCGATGAGCTTCATCGACGGCACCACCGAGCTGCTCGGCGGCCTGGTCGCCGGTGCCACGGTCGTGGTCGCGGACGAGACCGCGGCTGCCGACGGCGCGGCCCTGGCCCGGCTGGTCGCCGAGTCCGGCGCCACCCAGCTGCTGGCCGTGCCGAGCCTGGCCGCCGCGCTGTCCGAGACCGCTCCGGAGCGGGTCCGCGGGCTGCGGCGGTGGATCACCAGCGGCGAGGCCCTGGACGCGGCCACCGTCGCCGTGCTGCTGGCGGCTGCGCCCGGCGCGACCGTGGTCAACTCCTACGGCGCCGCCGAGAACACCGGCGACGTGCTGGCCGGCGTGGTCACCCCCGGGGAGCCGGTCACCCTCGGCCGGGCGGTGCCGGGGGTACGGGTCCACCTGCTCGACGCTGCCCTGGACCCGGTCGCCCCGGGGGCGGTGGGCGAGATCTACGTCGGCGGGGCCCAGCTGGCCCGGGGCTACCGGGGCCAGGGCGGCGCCACCGCGGTCCGGTTCGTGGCCGACCCGTTCACCCCCGGGGAGCGGCTGTACCGCACCGGCGACCTGGGCCGCTGGCGTGGTGACACGGTGGAGTTCCTGGGCCGCAACGACGACCAGGTGAAGGTCAACGGGCACCGGGTGGAGCTGGCGGAGGTGGAGGCGGCCCTGCTGCGCCGCCTGGGGGTCCGCGAGGCGGTGGCGGTCGCCCGCGATCGGCGGAGCCTGCACGCCTATGTGGTCGGTGACGCGCTCGACCCGCAGAGCCTGCTCGCGACGCTGCGCGAGGAACTGCCCGGGTACCTGGTGCCGGCGACGGTGACCGTGCTGGACGCCGTACCGCTGCTGCCCAACGGCAAGCGGGACCGGCGCGCGCTGCCCGACCCGGCAGCCGCCGTGGCCACCCCGCCGCGCACCCCGCGCGAGGCGCTGGTCTGCGAGCGGCTCGCGGCGGTGCTCGGGGTGGCGACCGTCGGCGTGCATGACGACTTCTTCGCCGCCGGCGGGGACAGCATCACCGCGATCCGGCTGGTCAACCTGCTCGCCCGGGACGGGATCGTGCTGTCCACCCAGGACGTCTTCCGCACCCGTACCGCCGCGGCGATCGCCGCCACCGGCGAGCAGCCGGTCACCGCGCCGCAGGCCGCACCCGCCGCGGACGTCTGGGAGCTGTCGCCGCTGCAGCAGGGCGTCTACTACCAGGCGACGTTCGCCGACGGAGGCGCCACCTACCTCGCGCAGAACGTCTTCGACCTGGACCGGCGCGTCGACGTGCCGGCGCTGGAGCTGGCCTTCGCCGCGCTGCTGGACCGGCACCCGACGCTGCGGGCCGGGTTCACCGGCGAGCCGAGGCCGCACCAGGTCATCCCGGCGCGCGTGCCGGCCGTGGTGACCGTCGTCGACGGCGACCCCGAGCGGATTGCCGCCGAGGACCGCACCCGCCCGTTCGACCTGGACACCCCGCCGCTGGTCCGGCTCACCGTGGTGCGCCGCCCCGACGGCACCGACCGGCTGCTGCTGACCTGCCACTTCCTGCTCTGGGACGGCTGGTCGCGCGAGCTGGTGCTGCGCGAGCTGTTCGCCCTGTACGACTCCCGCGGCGCCCGGGGCGCGTTGCCGCTGGACGGCCCGGCGTTCACCGACTACCTGGCCTGGATCGCCGCGCGGGATACCGCCGCCTCGGCCGCCGCCTGGAAGGCCGTGCTGGACGAGCCGACCATCGTGGTGCCGGAGGCCGTCGGCCGCGAGCCGATGCTCTCCGAGCGGGTGCTGGCCGCCCTGCCGACCGCGGTGACCACCCGGCTCCACGAGCAGGCGCGCCGGGCCGGGGTCACGCTGAACTCGGTGCTCACCGCCGCGCTCGGGCTGGTGCTGGGCCACCGCACCGGCCGCGCCGACGTCACCTTCGGCACCACGGTCGCCGGCCGCCCGACCGACCTGCCCGGCATCGAGCACGTCATCGGCCTGTTCCTCAACACCGTGCCCGCCCGGGTCGCCGCCGCCGCCGGCGACACCGTGGCCGACCTGGCCCGCCGGGCCCAGCAGGACCGGCTCGACCAGGCCCCGCACGAGTACCTGGGGCTGGGCGACATCCAGCGCGCGGCCGGCCACGACCAGCTCTTCGACACCCTGTACGTGCTGCAGAACTTCCTCGCCGACGACACCTTCGCCGAGCTGGAGGCGGCCCAGGGCATCGTCGACGTGGAGTACACCGACACCACGCACTACCCGCTGACCTGGGTGCTGACGCCGGGCGCGAACCTGCGGATCAAGCTGGAGTACCGCCCGGATGTGATCAACGCGGCGACCGCAAAGTCCATGGTGGACTCGTTGACGGCCGTGCTGCGGACGCTGGCCGACGGGCTCGACATCACCGCCGGCGCGGTGCCGTTCGATGCGACCGACCTCTCCGGCCAGGAAACCGACATTCCCGACGAGACGATCGCGGAGATGCTCGCGGCGCAGGCCGCGACCACCCCCTCGGCGGTTGCGCTCGTCGCGGGAGACCAGCAGCTGACCTACGCCGAGCTGGACGCCAGGATCGACGCCGTCGCGCGTGGACTGGTCGCCCGAGGCGCCGGCCCGGAGCGGATTGTCGCCCTCGCGCTGCCGCGTGGCGTGGACATGGTGGTGGCGCTGTTCGCCGTGCTGCGGGCCGGGGCCGCGTACCTGCCGCTGGATCTGGACCTGCCGGCCGAGCGGCGGCAGCAGATGGTCGACGACGCCCGGCCGCTGCTGGTGCTCACCTCGCTGGACGGTCTGGCCACCGACGACGGCCCGGTGACCCACCCCGACTTCACCGGCGACCGGCTGGACCGGCCCGCGTACGTCATCTACACCTCCGGCTCCACCGGCCGGCCCAAGGGTGTCGTGACGCCGTACCGAGGGCTGACCAACATGCAGCTCAACCACCGGGCGGAGATCTTCGAACCGACCGTGGCGCGGGCCCGGGCGGCCGGCGTCGAGCGGCTGCGGATCGCGCACACGGTCAGCTTCTCCTTCGACATGTCCTGGGAGGAGCTGCTCTGGCTGGTCGAGGGCCACGAGGTGCACGTCTGCGACGAGGAGCTGCGGCGGGACGCGACCGCGCTGGTCGGCTACTGCCACGCGCACGGCATCGACGTGATCAACGTGACCCCCACGTACGCGCACCACCTCTTCGCCGAGGGCCTGCTCGACGGGCACCGGATGTGGCTGGTGCTGCTCGGCGGCGAGGCCGTCACCGAGGCGGTCTGGTCCCGCCTGAGCGACCCGGACGGCCCGACCGGCTACAACCTGTACGGCCCCACCGAGTACACGATCAACACCCTGGGTGCCGGCACGGCCGACAGCACCACCCCCACGGTCGGCAGGCCCATCTTCAACACGACCGGTCACGTGCTGGACGGCTGGCTGCGCCCGGTCCCGCCCGGCGTGGTCGGCGAGCTCTACATCGCCGGCGCCGGCCTGGCCCGCGGCTATCTGCACGCGCCCGGCCTGACCGCCGCCCGCTTCGTCGCCGGCCCGGATGGCACCCGCCTCTACCGCACCGGTGACCTGGTCCGCGAGCGTCCGGACGGCAACCTGGACTTCCTCGGCCGCAGCGACGACCAGGTGAAGATCCGCGGCTACCGGATCGAGCTGGGTGAGGTGGAGACCGCGGTCGCCGCGGTGCCCGGCGTCCGGCAGGCCGCCGTGCTCGCCCGGGACGGCAAGCTGGTCGCCTACCTGGTCGGCCCGGTGGAGCCCGCGCTGGTGAAGTCGGCGCTGAGCGAGCGCCTGCCGTCCTACATGGTCCCGTCGCGGTACGCCGTCGTGCCCGCCCTGCCGCTGACCGTCAACGGCAAGCTGAACACCGCCGCGCTGCCGCCGGGCGCCCCGGTCAGGTCGGCCGCCCGCGCCCCCCGCGACGAGCGGGAAACCCTGCTCTGCCGCATCTACGCCGACGTGCTCGACCTGCCCGAGGTCGGCATCGACGACGACTTCTTCGGCATCGGCGGCGACAGCATCTCCTCGATCGCGGTCGCCGGCCGGGCCCGCAAGGCCGGCCTGCACGTCACCCCGCGCGACGTGTTCCGCCGCCGGACGGTCCGGGCGCTCGCCGCCGGCCTGCCCGCGACCACGGTGGCCGTGCGGGCGGACAGCGGCCTGGGCGACGTGGCGCTCACCCCGATGCTGGCCGAGACGGTGAAGTCCGCGACGCCGCTGGCGAACTTCTACCAGTCGATGGCCTGGCACACCCCGGCCGCGCTGACCCGCACCCAGCTCGAGACGATCCTGCAGGCGCTGCTGGACCGGCACGACCTGCTCCGGGCGAGCTTCGACGGCACCCTGCACGTGCCGCCACCCGGCCTGCGCGCCGCGGACCTGTTCGCTCCCGACGAGACGGAGGCAGTCCGCCGGTTGGACCCCGGCCGCGGGATCATGCTGCAGGCCGTGTGGACCGGCCGCAGGCTGACGCTGGTGATCCACCACCTGGTGATCGACGGCGTCTCCTGGCGGATCCTCACCGGCGACCTGGCGCGTGCCTGGGCCGACGTGTCCGCCGGCCGCCCGGTCACCCTCGACGAGGTGGGCGCGTCCTTCCGCACCTTCGCCGCCACCGGGGCCGACCATTCCGCGGAGGCCGCCTTCTGGCGCGCCACGCTCGCTGAGCCGGGCCCGGAGCTGGGCGACCGGCCGGTGGATCCGGCCGTCGACACCGCCGCCACGGTGCGCTCGATCACCGTCGGCCTGCCCGCCGAGGTGACCGTCCCGCTGCTGTCCACCGTGCCCGCCGCGATGTTCGGCGGCGTCAACGACGTGCTGCTCACCGCCCTGGCGGTGGCCGTCAACCGGTGGCGCGGCGCCGACGCGCCGGTGCTGGTCAGCCTGGAGGGCCACGGCCGCACCGGCGAGCTGGACCTGTCCCGCACGGTCGGCTGGTTCACCGCGATCCACCCGGTGCGGCTCGACCCCGGCCCGGCCGGGGACCTCGCCGCCGCGGCCCGGGCGGTCAAGGAACAGCTGCGTGCGGTGCCGGCCGACGGCATCGGGTACGGCCACCTGCGCTGGCTGCGCGACGAGCACCTCGGCCCGGCCCCGCAGATCCTCTTCAACTACCTGGGCCGCTTCGGCGCCGGCGGCGGTGGCGACTGGAGTCCCGCCGCGCCGCTGCGCGAGGGCGTGGACCCGGCCAACCCGGCGATGCCGCTGGAGATCAACGCGCACGCCACCGGGGACGTCCTCACCGCCACGCTGTCCTGGCCGGCCGGCATCCTCGCCGAGGAGCGGGTCATCGCGCTGGGCGAGCAGTGGATGGCCGCGCTGCGCGAGCTGGCCGCCGCCGACCTCAGCGGGCACACCCCGTCGGACTTCCCGCTGGTCTCGCTGACCCAGGACGACGTGGACGCGTTCGCCGGCGCCGCCGACGTGCTGCCGCTGCTGCCGTTGCAGGAGGGCATGTACTTCCACGCGGTGACCGCCGAGGTGGACACGTACGCGGTGCAGCAGATCGCCGAGCTGACCGGCGAGGTCGACCCGGCCCGGCTGCGGCGGGCGGTCGAGGCCGCGGTCCGCCGCCACGACGCGCTGCGGGCGTCCTTCCGGGAGCTGCGCGACGGGCGGATCGTGCAGGTCATCGCGGCCGACGTGCGGGTACCGTGGCGCGAGTACACCGCCGACGGCCCCGAGCGCCTGGCCGAGCTCGCAGCCGCCGAGCTGGCCGAGCCGTTCGACCTGGCCCGGGCACCGGTGCTGCGGTACGCGCTGGTCTCGCTGAGCGCCACCGAGCACCGGCTGATCGAGACCATGCACCACATCCTGGCCGACGGGTGGTCGTACCCGCTGGTGTTCTCCGACGTCGTGGCCGCGTACCACGGCACGGAGCCGGCGGCCCCGGCCGCGACGTTCCGCGACCACGTGGAATCCGTGGTCACCCGCGACCGGGAGGCCGCCCGAGCCGCCTGGGCCACCGCGCTGGCCGGCGTCGAGCCGACCACGCTCTACCCGGACGTCACCACGGTCTCGCGTCACGACAGCGCCTTCGCCACCTTCGCCCGCACCCGCGAGCTGGCCGACGCCGCCCGCGCGGCGGGGGTCACCGTCAGCACGCTCGTGCACGGCGCGTGGGGGCTGCTGCTCGGCCGGCTGCTCGGCCGCGACCGGGTGGTCTTCGGCTCGACCGTCTCCGGCCGCGGCGGCGGGCTGCCCGGCGTGGAGTCCGTCGTCGGCCTGCTCATCAACACCGTGCCGGTGCCGATGGCCTGGCGCCCGGACGAGCCGCTCGGCGACGTGCTGCGCCGGCTCCAGGAGCAGCAGACCGACGTGCTGAACGTGCAGCAGGTGGGCCTGGCCGAGCTGAACCGGCTGGCCGGGGTCCGCGAGCTGTTCGACTCGATGGTCGTGGTGGAGAACTTCCCGGCCGTCGGGGGCGGCGACGCGGAGGGCCTCGGGGTGCGCGGCTTCACCGGCACGGACTCGCCGCACTATCCCGTGTCGCTGGTCGCGTTCCCGGGGGAGACCCTGACGCTGGAGATCAAGTACGACGTCGGCGCCCGGGGCGCGCAGCGACTCGCCGGTCTGGTGCACCGGATCCTGGACCAGTTCGCGGACGGCCTGGACCGCCCGGTGTCCACCCTGGACCTGGGTGCGGTGGCCGGCGGCGGGGAAACCGTCGAGGTCCGCGACGCGACGCTGGACCTGTTCCTGGACCGCCCGGACGCCGTCGCGGTGACCGCGGGGGACACCACCCTGACCTACGCCGAGCTGGAGGCGCGGTCGAACCGGCTCGCGCACGAGCTCATCGCGCAGGGGGTCCGCCCGGAGTCCCGCGTCGCGGTCATGCTGCCGCGCGGCGCCGACCTGATCGTGGCGCTGCTGGCCGTGGTCAAGGCCGGCGGCTGTTACGTGCCGGTCGACCTCGGCGCCCCGGTGGCGCGGCAGGAGTGCATCCTGTCCGACGCGGCACCGGTCTGCCGGATCGGCGACGGCGGCCTCGCGGTCGACGCACCCGGTCGCCCGGACACCCGGCCGGTGGTGGCGCTGACCGGCGACAACGCCGCGTACGTCATCTACACCTCCGGCTCGACCGGCCGGCCCAAGGGTGTCGTGGTGACCCACCGCGACGTGCGGGCGCTGTTCGCCGCCGCCGAACGGCACTTCACCTTCGGCGCGGACGACGTGTGGACGATGTTCCACTCGTCCGCGTTCGACTTCTCGGTCTGGGAGCTGTGGGGCCCGCTGCTCCACGGCGGCCGCCTGGTTGTCGTCCCGCACGACATGGCCCGTGACCCGCAGCGCTTCCGTGCCCTGCTGCGCACCGAGGGCGTGACCGTGCTCAACCAGACGCCGTCCGCGTTCTACCCGCTGATCGAGGCGGACGCGGCCGAGCCGGACCGGCTGCCGCTGCGATACGTCGTCTTCGGCGGCGAAGCCCTGGACCTGTCCCGCCTCACCGCCTGGTACGCCCGCAACACCACCCCCGAACTGGTCAACATGTACGGCATCACCGAGACCACCGTGCACGTCTCGTTCCGTGCCCTGCGCCCGGAGGACGTGAGCCGGCCCAGCGTCATCGGCGCCGCGCTGCCCGGGCTGACCGTGCACGTGCTGGACGCGTACCTGCAGCCGGTGCCCGAGGGCGTGACCGGCGAGATGTACGTGGCCGGCGCGCAGCTCGCCCGCGGCTACCTGGACCGGCCGGCGCTGACCGCGTCCCGGTTCGTCGCCAACCCGTTCGGGCCCGGCCGGCTCTACCGCTCCGGCGACCTGGCCCGCTGGGCGGACGGCGAGCTGGTCTACCTCGGCCGGTCCGACCACCAGGTGAAGATCCGCGGCTACCGGATCGAGCTGGGCGAGATCACCGCGGCGCTGCTGGCGCTGGGCGGCGTCGCCGACGCGACCGTGACCGTTCGTGACGGCAAGCTGGTCGGCTATCTGGTCGCCCGCGCCGGCACCCGGCCCGATGTCGACGCCGTCCGCGCCCACCTCGCCACGGTGCTGCCGGACTACATGGTCCCGGCGGCGTTCGTGACGCTGGACGCGCTGCCGCTGACCGTCAACGGCAAGCTCGACCGGGACGCGCTGCCGGCGCCCGTCGTAGCGACCGTTACGGAAACGAAGGACGAGTCCCCAGCGGTCACCACGCTGCGTGAGCTGTTCGCGGAGGTGCTCGGGGTCCCGGTGCCGGCCGACGGTGACTTCTTCGCCCTGGGCGGCGACAGCATCGTGGCCATCCAGCTCGTCAACCGGGCCAAGCGCAGCGGCGTCCGGATCTCTCCCCGCGACGTCTTCGTGAAGCGCACGCCCGCCGCGCTGGCCGCGACCGGGACCGCGCCGGCCCCGGTGGCGGCGCCGAGCGACGGGGTGGGCGAGGTCGCGCTGCTGCCGATCGTGCACCGGCTGGCCGAGCTGGGCGGCGACGTCAGCCGCCTGCATCAGTCCGACCTGCTGCGCACCCCGCCGGGCGCGACCGCGGCCCGGCTCCAGCGGGCCCTGGACGCCCTGGTCGAGCGGCACGACGCGCTGCGGCTGCGGCTGAGCCGCCCGGCGCCGATGCTGTGGTCCCAGGAGATCACCGCCACCGGCCGGGTCACGCTGACCACAGTGGACGGTATCGACCCGGGCGTCATCAAGCGGGCGGCCGCGGACGCCGTCGCGCGGCTCGACCCGGACGCCGGACGGGTGCTGGAGGCGGTCTTCTTCGACGGCGGCCCGGACACCCAGGGCCGGCTGCTGCTGGTCGCCCACCACCTGGTGGTCGACGGGGTCTCCTGGCACATCCTCACCGAGGACCTGCGCCAGGCCTACGCGGGCCGCACGCTCGACCCGGTCGGCACCTCGCTGCGGACCTTCGCCCGGCAGCTCACCGAGGAAGCGGGCAGCGCGTCCCGGCTGGCCGGGTTCCCGGCCTGGCAGGCCGCCCTCGCTCCCGGCGGCGAACTCGTGCCGGGCGTGCTCGCCGGCGGTCCCACCCGCGACCACCGGATCCGCTTCCCGATGGAGCAGCTCGGCGGGGACGTGACCGGCAAGCTGCTCACCGCCCTGCACACCGCGGTCAACGGGTGGCGCGGGGCCGAGGGTGACCTCGTGGTCGACCTGGAACGGCACGGCCGCGAACCGCTCGGCGACGCGGACCTGTCCCGCACGGTCGGCTGGTTCACCGCGATCTCCCCGGTACGCCTGCCCGCGACCGCCCCCGCGGACGACGGCCTCGGCTACGGTCTGCTGCGCTACGTCAACCCGCGCTCGGCCGCCGTGCTGGTCCGGCTCGGCACCCCGCAGGTGCTCTTCAACTACCTGGGGCGCTTCGCCGAGGACACCTCGGACTGGTCGCCGGCCGACGAGGACATCACGGTACGGACCGAGGCCGGGACGCCGTACCTGTTGGAGGTGAACGTCTGGATCCGCGGCCGGGAGTTGCACGCGGTCCTGACCTATGCGGACGAGGGGCTCGGGCTGGACGCCACCCGGGCCATCGCCGACGGCTGGGCCGCGGCGCTGGCGCCGGCCGAGCAGGTGTGGCCGCTGTCGCCGCTGCAGGACGGGCTGTTCTTCCAGGCGAAGCTGGCCGGCGACGCGGACGTCTACATCGCGCAGAACGCCTTCGACGTCGGCTACCGGCTCGACGTGCCCGCCCTCGAACGCGCCTTCGCGGCCGTGCTGGCGGCGCACCCGGCGACCCGGCTGGCCTTCACCGACGAGGGCCGCGACCACGCGGTGGCAATCCTCGGCACCGAGGTGCCGGCGATCGTCGATGTCGTCGCGGCCGACCCGGACCGGCTCGACGAGATCATGGCGGCCGACCGGTCCCGGCCGTTCGATCTGGCCCGGCCGCCGCTGGCCCGGCTCACCGTGCTGCGGCTGCCCGGCGGCCGGGACCGGCTGCTGCTCACCTACCACCTGCTGCTCTGGGACGGCTGGTCGCGCGAGCTGGTGCTGCGGGACCTCTTCGGCGCGTACGCGGGCCGGCCCGTCGCGCCGAGGGGCGCGAGCTTCACCGACTACCTGGCGTGGATCGCCCGGCAGGACACCGAGGCATCCGCCCGCGCCTGGGCGGACGCGCTGGGCGAGCCGACGATCCTCCACCCGGCCGCCGCGGGCACCCGGCCGGTGCTAGCCACCAGCCTCGCCCTGCAGCTCACCGAGGCGCAGACGGTGCGGCTCACCGAGCAGGCCCGGGCCGCCGGGGTCACCCTCAACACCGTGCTGAGCACCGCGCTGGGCATCGTGCTGAGCCACGCGTCCGGCCGCGCCGAGGCCACCTTCGGCACGACCGTCGCCGGCCGGCCCACCGAGCTGGACGGCATCGACGAGGTGGTCGGCGTCTTCCTCAACACCGTCCCGCAGCGGGTCACCCTGGGCGCCGGCGAGCCGGTGCGCGAGGTGCTGCGGCGGGTGCAGGCCGAGCGGATCGACCTGATGGCGCACGAATACCTCGGGCTGGGCGACATCCAGCGCGCGGCCGGGCGCGGCCCGCTCTTCGACAACCTGTACGTGCTGCAGAACTTCCTCGACGACGACACGTTCACCGACCTGGAGACCGCGCACGGCATCGTCGGCGTCGAGGCCGTCGATGCCACCCACTACCCGCTGACCTGGGTCGTCACCCCGGGCCGGGAGCTGCGGATCCGCCTGGAGTACCGCTCGGACGTGGTGGCCGAGGCGGAGGCCCGGGCGCTGCTCGCGCGGCTCGGCCGGGTGCTGCGCACGCTGGACACCGGCGCCACGGTCGCCTCGGTGGCCCTGCCGGTGCCGCCGCCGCAGCTCGGCCGGGTCGCCGGGATCCCCGACCTGACCATCGCGGAGATGCTGGCCGAGCAGGCCTGGCGGACCCCGGCCCGGGCCGCGCTGACCCACGACGGCGTGACGCTGAGCTACGCCGAGCTGGACGGCCGGGTCAGCGCCGTGGCCCGGGGACTGCGCGCGCTCGGCGCCGGCCCGGAGACGATCATCGGGCTCGCCCTGCCGCGCGGGGTGGACATGGTGGTGGCGCTGTTCGCGGTGCTGCGGGCCGGGGCGGCGTACCTGCCGCTGGATCTGGACCTGCCGGCCGAACGGCGCCAGGACATGATCAACGACGCCCGGCCGCTGGCGGTGCTGGACTCGCTGGCCGGGCTGTACGCCGAGGTCGGCGAGCCGTGGCTGGCCGACTTCGCCCCGGGCACGCCCGGCCGGCTGGACCGGCCCGCGTACGTCATCTACACCTCGGGGTCGACCGGGCGGCCGAAGGGGGTGGTGACGCCGTACCGGGGGCTGACGAACATGCAGCTCAACCATCGGGAGGCGATCTTCGCCCCGACCGTCGCGGCGGCCGGCGGGCGGGTGCTGACGATCGCGCACACGGTGAGCTTCTCCTTCGACATGTCCTGGGAGGAGCTGCTCTGGCTGGTCGAGGGCCACCACGTGCACGTCGCGGACGAGGAGCTGCGCCGCGACGGCCGGGCCCTGGTCGCCTACTGCGCCGAGCACCGGGTCGACGTGGTCAACCTGACCCCGACGTACGCGCAGGCGCTGCTGGACGAGGGGCTGCTCGCCGGCGACCACCGCCCGTGCCTGGTGCTGCTCGGCGGCGAGGCCGTCTCCGAGAAGCTCTGGGCGGTGCTGCGCGACACCGAGGGCGTGGCCGGCTACAACCTCTACGGCCCGACCGAGTACACGATCAACACCCTGGGCGGCGGTACGGCCGACAGCGCCACCGCCACCGTCGGCAAGCCGATCTGGAACACCACCGGCTATGTGCTCGACGGCTGGCTGCGTCCGGTGCCGCCGGGGGTCGCCGGGGAGCTCTACATTTCGGGTGCCGGCCTGGCCCGCGGTTACCTGCACCGGCCCGGCCTGACCGCCGCCCGCTTCGTCGCCGGCCCGGACGGCACCCGCCTCTACCGCACCGGTGACCTGGTCCGCGAGCGTCCGGACGGCAACCTGGACTTCCTCGGCCGCACCGACGACCAGGTGAAGATCCGCGGCTACCGGATCGAGCTGGGCGAGGTGGAGACCGCCGTGTCCGCGGTGCCCGGCATCCGGCAGTCGGCCGTGCTGGCCCGCGACGGTGCTCTGCACGCATATCTGGTCGGCACCGTGGCACCCGCTGCCGTCAAATCCGCTTTGGGTGAGCGCCTACCGTCCTACATGGTCCCGTCGCTCTACGCGGTCGTGGACGCCCTGCCGCTGACCGTCAACGGCAAGCTCGACACTGCCGCACTGCCGCCGACCGCCCCGGTGGCCACGGAATCCCGGCCGCCCGCCGACGACCGGGAACGCCGGCTCTGCGAGCTGTTCGCCGAGGTGCTGGGGCTGCCGTCGGTCGGCGTCGAGGACGACTTCTTCGACGCGGGCGGGCACTCGCTGACGGCGTTGCGGCTGCTCGGGCGGATCCGCGCCGAGCTGGGCGGGGACCTGTCGCTGCGGGCGCTGTTCGACGCGCGTACCCCCGAGCGGCTGGCCCGGGCCACCGCCGGCCCGGCGCGGGCCGCCCTAGCCGCCCGGACCCGCCCGGACGTGCTGCCGCTCTCCCCGGCGCAGCAGCGGCTCTGGCTGCTCGACCGGCTCGACCCCGGCTCCAGCGCCTACCACTATCCGCTGGTGCTGCGGCTGGCCGGCCGGATCGACGTGCCGGCGCTGTCGCTGGCGCTGGCCGACGTGGTGGCCCGGCACGAGGTGCTGCGCACGCTGGTCACCGGCTCGGCCCAGCACATCGCCGACCCGCCGGACCGGCTGCCGGTGCTGACCGAGGTCACCGTGGACGAGCTGGTCGGCCGGCCCTTCGACCTGGCGGCCGACCTGCCGATCCGCGCGGCCGTGCTCAACGAGGGCGACAGCACGGTGCTCGCGCTGGTGCTGCACCACATCGCCATGGACGAGTGGTCCGACGGGCCGCTGCTGCGCGACCTGAGCACCGCCTACCTCGCCCGCCTCGACGGCCGGGCGCCGGCCTTCACCCCGCTGCCGGTGCAGTACGCGGACTACGCACTGTCCCTGTCGGACGACGCGGCCGCGCGGGACTTCTGGCGCTCGGCGCTGCGCGGGCTGCCCGACGAGATCACCCTGCCCGCCGACGCGCCCCGCATGCCGGGACGCAAGACGGCCGGGCTGGTGCACGCGAACCTGCCGGCCGGCCTGATCGACCCGCTGCGGGAGATCGCCCGCGCCGAGTCGGCCAGCCTCTTCATGGTGCTGCACGCCGCACTGGCGGTGCTGCTCTCCCGGCACGGCGCGGGCACCGACGTGCCGATCGGCAGCCCCACCTCGGGGCGCGGCGACGCGGCCCTGGACGACCTGGTCGGCTTCTTCGTCAACACCGTCGTGCTGCGCGCCGACCTGTCCGGCGCGCCCACCTTCGCCGAGCTGCTGCGCCGGGTGCGCGCCGCCGACCTGGCCGCGTTCGAGCACGCCGCGGTGCCGTTCCAGCAGGTGGTGGAGCTGGTCAACCCGCCGCGGGCGGCCGGGCGCAACCCGCTGTTCCAGGCGATGATCGGCTACTTCCACCGGCCGGCGGACCCGGGCCCGGTGCTCGGGCTGCCGGTGCTGCCGGCCCCGGAGGTGGCGGCCGACCCGAAGGTCGACCTGAACATCACGTTCATCGACGGCGGCGCGGACGGGGTCGAGGTGAGCCTGGAGTACGACGCGGGCCGGTTCCGCCCCGGGACGGCCCGGCGGCTGCTGGAGCGGCTCACGACGCTGCTCATCGCCTTCGCGGCGGACCCGGGGCAGCCGGTCGCCTCCGCCGACCTGTTGACCGACGCCGACCGCCGCGACCTGGCTCTTGCCCCGCCGCCCACTTTGGCCGGGCTGCCCACTTTGGCTGGGCCGCCCGCTTTGGCTGGGCCGCCCGCTTTGGCTGGGCTGCCGGCTTTGGCTGGGCTGCCGGCTTTGGCCGGGCCTCCTGCGGTGGCCGGTTCGCCCACTGTGGGCGATCCCTGGTTCTCCGCGCTTTCCCGGCACCACGGTGAGGCGCTGGTCGCCGACGGGGTCAGCTGGAGCTACGCCGAGCTGGACCGGGCCTCCGACGCCCTCGCCGCGCTGCTGGCGGCGCGCGGGATCGGCTCGGAGAGCATCGTCGGCATCCACCTGCCTCGCTCGGCCGACCTGGTCGTGGCGGTGCTCGCCGTGGCCAAGGCCGGCGCTGCCTACCTGCCCCTCGACCCCGCCTTCCCGCAGGCCCGGCTCGCCTTCATGGTGGAAGACGCGCGACCGGCAGCCGTCATCGGTGACGGCGAGTTCGCCGGGGTGCCGACGATCCGGCCGGCCGAGGCGGTGCCCGCCCCGGCGCCGCCCGTGGCGCTCCGCCCCGGGCACGCCGCGTACGTCATCTACACCTCCGGCTCGACCGGCCGGCCCAAGGGCGTGGTGGTCACCCACCGGGACCTGGCGACGTTTCTGGCCGCCGTACCGCTGGGGGGCGCCGACCGGCTGCTGGCGGTGACCACGCTGTCGTTCGACATCTCCGTGCTGGAGCTGATCGGCCCGCTGCTGGCCGGCGGCACGATCGTGCTGGCCTCGCCGGCGCAGGTCCGCGACCCGCTGCTGCTGGCGGCACTGCTGCGCGAACAGCGGATCACCGCGCTGCAGGCGACCCCGTCGCTCTGGGCGGCGCTGCTGGAGGCATCCGATGTGGACCTCTCCGGGGTGCGGGCCCTCGTCGGCGGCGAAGCGCTGCCCGCCCCGCTCGCGGCGGACCTGATCGCCCGGACCGCCGCAGTGGTCAACCTGTACGGTCCCACCGAGGTCACCGTGTGGGCCACCCGCGAGGACGTGACCGCGGACTGGAACGGCTCCATCGGACGCCCGCTGCCCGGCACCACCGCGCACGTGCTCGACGAGCGGCTCCAGCCGGTGCCGCCGGGCGTGGTGGGGGAGCTGTACCTCGGCGGCGCCCAGGTCACCCGGGGCTACCTGGGCCGGCCGGCGCTGACCGCGTCCCGCTTCGTCGCGGCCGCCGGCGGGGATCGGCTGTACCGCACCGGCGACCTGGTCGTCCTGCGCGACGGGCGGCTGGTTTACCTGGGCCGGACCGACCACCAGGTGAAGGTGCGCGGCTTCCGGATCGAACTGGGCGAGATCGAGGCGGTCGCGCTGGCCCACCCGGACGTGACCCGGGCCGTCGTGGTGGCCCGCGGTGAGCGGCTGGTGGCGTACCTGACGACGACGAGCGGGACGGTGCCGGCCGGGCTCTGGGGCGACGCGCTGCCGGGCTACATGGTGCCGGCCGCGTGTCACGTGCTGGACGCGCTGCCGCTGACGCCGAACGGCAAAGTGGACCGGGCGGCGCTGCCGGACCTCGTGGTGGCCGTCACCGGCACCGCACCACGGTCACGGGCCGAGGCGACGGTCGCCCGGATCGTGGCCGAGGTGCTCGGCGTGCCCGAGGTGGGGGTGCACGACGACTTCTTCGCGCTGGGCGCGCACTCGCTGCTGCTCGTGCGGCTGGCGACGGCGTTGCGGCGGGAGCTGGCTGTGGACGTACCGGTGGCCCGGCTCTTCACCGCGCCCACCGTCGCGGGCGTGTCCCGCCTGCTGGCCGACGACGCACCGGCCGGGGATGCTCTTGACCCGGTGCTGACGCTGCACCCGGGCGGCGACCGCCCGCCGCTGTTCTGCCTGGCCCCGGCGAGCGGCCTGGCCTGGCAGTTCGCCGGTTTGAAGAGGCACCTGCCGGCGGACGTGCCGCTGATCGGCCTGCAGTCGCCGCTGCTCTCCGGCGGCCCGCTGCCGGCCTCGCTCACCGAGCTGGCCGAGGCCCACGCGGACCGGGTGTCCGCGCGCCGGCCGACCGGCCCGATCCGGCTGCTGGGCTGGTCTTTCGGCGGGGCGCTGGCGCTGTGCGTGGCGGCCGTGCTGACCGCGCGCGGCCGCACGGTCGACTTCGTCGGCATGCTCGACGCCCGGCGCGACGCGGTGCAAGCGCCGTCGACGGTCGCGGCCCTGCTCACCGAGATGGGGTACGAGGTGAGCAAAGCCGACCTGACGGTGGCCGAAGCGGTCACCTTCGTCCGCGCGGCGGGCGGCAGCGTGGCCGCCCTGTCCGACCCGCAGATCGCCCTGGTCCTGGAGAACTACCTGGCCGCGGACCGGCTGATGGCGACGGCGGAGTACCCCGTCTACCCGGGCAAGGTGTTCTTCGTCGAGGCGACGGTGCCGGAACAGGGGTTCAGCGGACCGGCGGCGCCGGCGTGGCGGTCGGTGTGCGGCGGGATCGAGGTGCACGAACTGCCGGTGACCCACTCGGCACTGCTCGACCCGGCCACCCTGGAACGCCTCGGCCCGCTGCTGGCCGAGCGCCTGAGCTGAGTCAGCGGACCGTCGGCACCAGGCCCTCGCCGAAGGTGGTCTCCAGTCCTCACAGCGCCAGGCTGACCACCAGCCCGGCGAGGATGCCGATGCCGATGCCCGCCCACCATCTCAGCCGGGGCTCCCGCTCGGCGGCCCGGGACGACCACGGTCGTTCCCGGGCCAGCCACCAGAGCAGGCCGAGCCCGAGCGGAACGCCGGAGACGAGCCAGAACCAGAACCACTTGGTGCCGGTGACCGGCTCGGCCGCGGAGACCAGGGCCCAGAGGAACAACACGCTGCCGGCGATGAGCAGGCCGCCCTGGACCGCCCCGGTCGGCGGATCGGCGGGCCGCCGCGTCTCGTAGGCCTGCAACTCCTGGTCGAGAGCGGTGGCCTCGGGCCCGGACAGCAGAGTGCCGACAACACCGGTGGCGGCGGCGGTCGGCTCGTCGATGGTGGTGAAGTGCCGGCGGCCGTCGGTGGTGTGCCAGAGCAGCATCGGACCGGGACCACCCCACTGCTCCAGGCCGGCGGGGAAGGGACTGACCAGACCGCCGTCGTTCTGCCAGCCGTCACCCCACTCGTAGTAGGTCAGCCGCTGCGCGGCGATGTCGGCCCGGGCCTGCGCGGCGGTGGACTCGCGCGGGGCCATCCACCAGGTGAGGGCGGCCCAGGCAACCCAGCCGAGCACCAGCACGACCCGCAGCACCTGCCACCACGAAATCTTCGGCCGGCCCACCTGCTGCACCACCGCGTCACTCACCGGCTGATCGTCGCAGCTCACCGCAATGAAACACGCCCACCATCAGGTGGTCGGCGCGCCACCAACTGATGAAACACCGCACCACCAGCGACCTTGACCGTTGATCTCCGCCGCTGCTGCCGGGCAGGCTGTAGCTCTTGGCTTGGTAAGCGTGGAGAAGGGTGCCGGGGTGGAGATCGTTCGTCGTCTGGGGAAGAGCCCCCGAGAGCGCGGAAGCGTCAATAACGCTACATGTCCGGATATTTTTGAATTGAGCGACGGATCATGGGCCGTGATCGGGACTGACCGCACCGAGGAGCTTGAGGGCGTGCTGCCCAAGGATGCCGGACGCGCCGACTACGAGCGCATCGTCGTGATCACGCGGGAAACGCTGATCGCCGCCCGGGGTGACATTCCCGCCGGCTGAGGGTTTTACGCGGCCTGTGCCGGATCGGACCGATCGGGCACCAGGCTGGGTCCGGAGGCGGGATGGTGCCCGTTCCGGGCCACGACTTTTTCGTACTCGGCGCAGATCTTGTCGACCCGCTTGGCGAAGGCGAACTCGGTGCTTTCCGGGTCGAGTTGATCGCGCCCGCTCTCGGCCGCATGCCAATAGGCGCGCATGACCGGGTTCGAGAACAGGTACCGCATACTTCCGATGATCGTCGTTTCGGTGTGGTTCTCGGACTGCAGCGCCCGGATGTGGAACGAGTAGATGAGGTTGGCGTACAGCAGTTGACGGTTGGTGCCGGGGGTGAGGTTCGGATCAAATGACGGCCAGACCGCGGCCAGTTCCTCGTCATCGATGCTCAGCTTGACGAGTTGCTGGTGGAGCATGCCGAGGTTGGCGTGTGAGGTGCGCCGGAGTTCGGCATGATTGTGGATCAGGAATCGCCGCTGATGTTCGAGTTCGGCGCGATTCTGCCGTGCCGTGATCACCACCGCGAGCAGGGCGAGGCCGCTGATGATCGAGCTGAGCACGCCGAATGTCTGCCCTACGTCGCTCCACGTGCGCCACTCCTCGGAGCCGCCCTGACGGGCGAGAATGGCGGCGACACCGACGCCGGCGAGAAGAGTCGCGATCACGACGCCACCGACAATCGCCAGCCACGACGCGATGCGGCTCGCGGTCGGGGCCCTGCGGCTCTCGATGCGGACCGTTGAATCTTCCATGGCGTCACGCCCCCGGGACTGCAAACCGCTATCTCATATTCTTTGCCTTCATATTGCATTGCCACGCCAAGTCGCGCTAGCACGCGATGGTGAATGAGTCCGCGGAAAGCTTGGTATCAGGCTGCCAACTGGCACATTGCGGGATGGCAATCATCCAGCTATCGGTTCTCGAAATCGCAATTGCACGAGGAAGGGGTGACCTTTGCGGCCACCCCTTCCTGGGGCAGCTCAGGCGGCGTTGGACAGATCCTCGACCTTGGTCGCCGGGTCGTCGTCGGTGGCGTTCTTCAGCTGCGGCACCAGCAGATCCAGCGCGTACAGCAGCGCCTTCGGCCCGCTGTAAGCCAGTGCCCCACCCAGCGGCGTGGAGAACGACGTGTACAGCGCCCGGTCCTCGACAGCCACCTTCAGCCGGCTGTAAGCCGGGGACGCCAGCATGTCCTTCTTGGTCGCGCCGTTGACGAACAGCACGTCGCGGTCGAGCAGGTCCAGCCGCTCCTCGCTGACGTCCTCGGATTCCTGCTGCGCGGCGAAGCCCAGCGCGTCGAACAGCGCGCGGCGGGGGTCCTTGGCCGGGATCAGCCAGTGCTGGCCCTTCTCCGGGCCGAAGTCCACCACCAGCGTCTTGCCGGCGAACTGCGGGTTCGCCGCCCTGGCCGCGTCGATCTTGGCGTTGACCTCGGCCACCAGGGCCTGCGCCTCGGTGGACTTGCCGAGTGCCTTGCCGGTGGTCAGCGTCTGCACGTCCCACGGGGTCTGCTCGTCGGCGTAGTCTGCGGACTGGATGACGGTCGGGGCGATCTGGGAGAGCTTGTCGTACGTCTCCTTGTTGATCGTCTCGTAGATCGCCAGGATCAGGTCCGGCTGCTGCTTGATGATCGCCTCGAAGTTGAGCTCCGCCGAGAACGTGCTCAGCGGCTTGCCGCCCAGCGCGTCCTTGACCCATGGGTACGTCGGGTACTCGGTGAACCATTCGCGGGTGCTCACCGGCACCACCCCGAGCGCCAGCACCGGGTCCTGGTCGTTCCAGCCGACGGTGACGACCCGTGCCGGCTGCTTCTCGATCGTCGTGGAGCCGAACTTGTGGGCGATGCTGACCGGGAAGGCCGCGGCGGCCGGGCCGGATGCGGCGGGGGCGGCGGTGCTGTCCTCATCGGACGCGCAGCCGGTGACGGCGGTGGCGGCGAGCAGGCCGGCGGCGACGGCGGTGAGGGCGCGTCGCCAGCCGCCCGGGCGGCGGTTCATCTATGGGGCTCCTAGCAGAGGGGGCGTTTGATCAGTGCTGAGGTTAGGCTAGGCTAACTTTGCTTCCGCGACGACCCCCTCGCGGCGACGACCCCTTCAGGAGGACGGCACATGCAGCGGACCCTGCTCGGCGGCAAGATCCATCGGGCCACCGTGACCCAGGCTGACCTGCACTACGTGGGTTCGATCACGATCGACAAGACCCTGATGGACGCGGCCGATCTGGTCGAGGGTGAGCAGGTGCAGGTGGTCGACATCAACAACGGCGCGCGGCTGGTGACGTATGTCATCGAGGGTCCGGCCGGCTCCGGCGTGATCGGCATCAACGGCGCGGCCGCCCGCCTGGTCGCAGTCGGTGACCTGATCATCATCATGTCGTTCAAGCTGGTCGACGAGCGCGAGCGGGCCGGCTACGCGCCGCGGGTCGCGCACGTCAACGAGCGCAACGAACTGGTGGAGATCGGCTCGGACCCGTCCGCGCCGGGGCCCGGCGCGGACGACCAGGTCTCCGGCAAGGTCCTGGTCCACTAGCAGCAGATGGGCGCGCTGACGATCTGCCGGGACTGCTGCTGCGGCAGCGCCGACAAACACCCGGACACCGACCACGACGCCCAGCTGGCGGCGATCCGCGGCGCGGTCGGTGACCGGCATCGGGTACGCGTGAGCGAGTGCCTGCGCGTCTGCGAGCGCTCCAACGTGGTCGTGGTGCACCCGACCCCCGCCGCCCGCCGCGCCGGCGCCCGCCTGGTCCACCTGGGCGACGTCCTCGACGACACGCTGGTCGGCGCGGTGGCCGCCTGGCTCGACGCGGGCGGACCCGGCCTGGCCGACCTCCCGGGACCCCTGACCGCCCGCGTCTTCAACCCGGCCGACTACGCCGACTGAGTCCCGGCGTACCGGATCGGCAGCGTGAGCAGCACGCCGAACCCGCCGCCCGGGTCCGGCCCGACTTCGAGGGTGCCGCCGTACAGGGCGGCGCGTTCGCTCATCCCGCGCAGGCCGTGTCCGCCGGCGCCCCGGCTCGCCGCCGGTGCCGGGCCCGTGTCGCGCACCTGCACCACCAGTTGGTCGGGCTCGTACCGCACGGTGACCGTGGTCCGGGCCTGCCGGGTGTGTTTGAGCACGTTGGTCAGCGCCTCCTGGGCCACCCGGTACGCGCACACGTCAACCCCACGCGGCAGCGGCCGCTCGGTGCCGATGACGGAGAGCTCAACGGCGAGACCCGCGCCCCGTACCCGGTCGACCAGTTCCGGCAACCGCGCCAGCCCGGCGGAGGTGGCCTCGGCGCCCACCGCGCCCGCGCCGTCCGGTGGCGCCTCGCGCAGCAGGGCCAGCAGGCGGCGCATCTCCTCCTGCGCCTGCCCGCCGGTCTCGAGCACGGCCGCCAGCGCGGTGCGCGCCGTCTCCCGGTCCGCGTCCAGTGCGTACCAGGCCAGGCCGGCCTGCACCGAGACGACGGCCATGTGGTGCGCCACCACGTCGTGCAGCTCGCGGGCGATCCGGATCCGCTCGTCGTTGACGGCGCGTCGCTCCCGCTCGGCCTGCTCCCGGCGCAGCTGGGCGGTCAGCTCGGCCAGCCGCCGCGTCCGCGAACCGAGCCAGCAGATGACCGCCGGCCACACCAGGATCTGGGTCAGCAGAGTCAGGCCGGCGTCCTGTCCGCCGCGCAGGCCCGCGTACAGCCAGACGGCGTCGAGGATGACCACGGCGGCGACCACGGCGCGGACCGTGCGGTGGGCGGCCACGGTGTAGAGCGCCAGCAGGGCGCCGGCGCTGTTGACGACCGGCCAGTAGCCCGCCGCCACGTAGACCGACCAGGTGAGGCAGTAGGCGACGAGCACGGTCACGGGAAACCGGCGGCGGGCGGTCAGGGTGAGGCAGGCCAGGGTCGTCAGCGCGTACCCGGCCAGGTCGAAGGGGCGCATGCCCGCGGGTGGCTGCTGGCTACCCAGGGCCAGGCTCACGCACAGCGTCGCGGCCGCGAGCGCCGCGTCGACGACGACCGGGCGGCGCCGGAGGAAGGGCCCGACCCGGCCCGGCACGCCGTCACCTGTCGCCGATGCGCGCATCGGCAAACCGTAGCTGCCCGGCCCGGGCCGCACGTCCATCCCAGGTACGACCCGGGTCTCCAACCAGCGGTGTACGCGAACCGCCGCTGGCGGCCCCGTTCCACAAGGGATCGTGGACAGTCGCGTACCGCGGAAGTTGAGCGCGGCCCGGGGAAGATACGGCATTGGATTGACGCGCATCGCTTTCCCGCTTGGCACGGTGAGGGACGTCAGCCAACCGAAGGGATGAACCGATGAAGGCACGAATCCTGCTCGCGTCGACGGCGGCCGCGCTCGCCACCGCCCTGCTCGCCGCCAGCCCGGCGAGCGCGCACTCCACGGACGACTGGTCCAACGGGCCCGCGCCCGAGTACGTGGAGAACTCGCGCTACGCCGAGTCGACCACAGGCAATGTGCGCCAGAAGACGGAGATCTCGTGGACCGGCTACTCCGTGGTCGTCCGGGCCGCCGTCTCGGATCTGGGGAACGACGGCTACTGCGGCGCCGTGCAGATCCGCTACGAGATCAGGTCCTCGTCGAGCTGGGCCGGACACTGGCACTACCGCACCGCCGTGAAAGATTGCTCGGCCAACGGCGACGCCGAGGTGGCCCGCTACGCCTACTCCCGCTACGACACCCGCAACGTGCACTCCCGGGTCTGCCACGCCACGTCCTCCGGGGCGATCGTCGAGTGCGAGTCGATCTGGCACTGAGCCGGCGGCGCAGCCGGGTCAGGCGGGGCGCCCCGGCGCGACCAGCCCCGCCTCGTACGCCAGGACCACCGCCTGCGCCCGGCTGGCCAGGCCCAGTTTGGCCATCACGCGGTTGAGGTGCGTCTTCACGGTCGCCTCGGAGATGACCAGCCGGGCGGCGATGTCCGCATTGGACAGGCCGCCGCCGACCAGGCGCAGCACCTCGCACTCCCGGGCGGTCAGCGGGTCCAGCGCGGGCGGCGGGCGGTCGGCCGGCGCCGACCGGTTGGTGTAGGACTCCACCAGCCGCCGGGTCACGCTGGGCGCGAACAACATCTCGCCCTCGGCCACCGTGGTCACCGCGGCGATCAGCCGCTGCGGTGGCGTGTCCTTCAGCAGGAAGCCGTGCGCTCCGGCGCGCAGCGCCTCGAACACGTACTCGTCCAGGTCGAAGGTGGTCAGCATCAGGACCCGGGGCGGCCGCTCGGCCTGCTGGGCGTGGATGAGCCGGGTCGCCTCGATGCCGCTCATGTCGTGCATCCGGATGTCCATGAGGATCACCTCCGGCCGGTGCTGCGCGGCGAGCCGGACGGCGGCGGCGCCGGAATCCCCCTCGGCGACCACCTCGATGCCGGGCGCGAGCCGCAGCAGGGCGGCCAGCCCGGCACGGATGAGCACCTGATCGTCGACCACCAGGACCCGAATCATCGCGCCATTCTGGCCAGTCCGCACCCGTGCGCGGCAAGCGCTGGAACAAATCCGACAGCCCGCCGGGTCCGGGTCAGCCGACGCCGCCCATCCGCGGCGGCGCGGCCACCAGCACCCCGCAGACCACCACTGCCGGCACGATCCGGGCCACGCGCAGCCCGCGCCACCCCCGGCGTCAGCACCCACCCGGACAGGTCACGGCGGCGGTCCAGGACCTCGGCAGGCGGCACGCCGAGCAGCGTACCGATGCACCTCGATCTCCGCCGCCCGCCGCCGAAGCGCATCCCCGACCCCGGCGGTGGCCTTAGGCTGCGGGCATGCCGGATGCTGCCGCGGGTCGACGGGTGCTGGTGACCGGGGCGCGGCGGGGGATCGGCGCTGCCATCGCCGTCGATCTCGCCGCGCCGGGCTGGACGCTGCTCCTGCATCACCTCGCCGCGTCCGCCGAGGCCGAGGCCGTGGCCCGGCGCTGCCGGGAGCGCGGCGCCCAGGTGGACGTGCTCGAGGCCGACCTTGCTGACCCGGGGGCGGTCGCTGCCCTCGCCGACCGCGCCGGCCCGGTCGACATCCTGATCAACAACGCCTCCCGGGCCTCGAACGTCGACCTCGCCGCGCTGTCGCTGCCGGAGTGGCAGGAGACGTTCACCGTCAACGTGACCGCGCCGATGCTGCTCGCCCAGGTGCTCGGCGCCGGGATGGCCGCGCGCGGCTGGGGCCGGATCGTCAACGTCACCTCGGCGACCGTGGCGCTCGGCGGGCCGTCCGGGCCCGCGTACGTCTCCAGCAAGGCCGCCCTGGTCGGCCTCACCCGCTCGCTGGCGCGGGCGCTGGGGCCGGCCGGGGTGACCGTGAACGCGCTGTCGCCCGGCGCGATCTTGACCGAGCGGGAGGTGGAGATCCTGGGCGACGACCCGCACGGCGGGATCGTCACCGGGCAGGCCGTGCCGCGCCGGCTGGTGCCCGAGGATCTGCTGACCGCGGTCCGGTTCCTGGTCGCCGACGGTTCTCAGGCGATGACCGGTCAGGTGGTGGAGGTCGGCGCGGGGCTGGTGCTCGGCTGACGGTCCGGGTGGCTCGTCAGGTAACCGCCCATGGTGGTGAAGTACTCCTGCGCCGGCAGCTCCATGCCCTCGTCGGTGCGGACCGACCGGATCAGCAGGGCCTTGCTGCGCCCGCGGCGGGCCTCCGCGCCGGCCACGATCGCCACGCCGTCGCCCTCGCGGAAGAAGATGCGGCCCGGCGTACCGCCGTAGACCGCCTGCGAGACCGCGGCCGTGACGATCTCCAGGCGCCGGCCCTTGTGGAAGCAGAAGGCCTGGGGGTACGGCGCCGACTGCGCCCGGACCAGGCGTTCCAGCTCCTCGGCCGGCCACGTCCAGTCGATCCGGATGTCCTCCTCCGACCGCTTGTGGAAGAAGCTCGCCCGCGAGCGGTCCTGCGGGACGAAGTCGCGGCGGCCGCTCTCGATCTCGGCCAGGCCGTCGACGGTGATCGGCCCGAACAGCTCCAGCGTGCGGCGGAACAGGTCGGTGGTGGTGTCGGCCGGGCCGACCGGGACGGCCCGCTGCAGCACGATCGGGCCGGCGTCCAGCGTGTCGTCCATCAGGTGGGCGGTGACGCCCACCTCGCGCTCGTCGTTCAACAGGGCCCAGATCAACGGCGAGAAGCCCGCGTACGCCGGGAGCAGCGCGTCATGCACGTTCAGGGTGCCGAGCGGCGGGAGGGTGAAGATCCGTGGCGGGATCCAGGTGCGCCAGTTGGTGGCCACGATGACGTCCGGCGCCACGTCCTTGAGGGCCTCGTACAGCTCCTCGTCGTCGGGGCGCTCGCGGAGCAGCACCGGCACGCCGTGGGCCGCGGCCAGGTCGGCGACCGAGTCGGACCAGACCTTCTCGTACGCGCCCTCGCCGGCCGGATGGGTGACCACCATGACCACGTCGTGTGCCGAATCCAGCAGCGCCTGGAGGGTCCGGTGCCCCCAGGTCTGGAAGCCGAACATGACGACGCGCATGAATTTTTCTCCCTCACTCGGCACGGCGGATGCCACCGCCGATGCTTAGGTTAGGCTAACCAAAATCTGGGGTCAGGTCGGCCCCGCCGTGGAGGGGACGGACATGTCTGAGCCTGAACTCGATGTCGTGGGAATCGGCTTCGGGCCGTCCAATCTGGCGATGGCCATCGCCGTGGCCGAGCACAACGACTCCCGTGGCCCGGATGCCCGGGTCCGGGCCCGGTTCCTGGAACGGCAGGCCACCTTCGGCTGGCACCGCGGCATGCTGCTCGACGACGCCACCATGCAGGTCTCGTTCCTCAAGGACCTGGTGACGCTGCGGAACCCGACCAGCGAGTTCAGCTTCCTGCGGTACCTGCACAGCCAGGACCGGCTCATCGACTTCATCAACCACAAGAACCTGTTCCCGCTGCGGGTCGAGTTCCACGACTACTTCGCCTGGGCCGCCGCGCAGGTCGACGACCAGGTCACCTACGACACCGAGGTGCTCTCGGTGACCCCGGTGACGGCGTCCGGCGGTGCGGTCGTCGCGGTCGACGTGCTGTCCCGGCTCGGCGAGCAGCTCAGCACGCACCGGGCGCGGAACCTGGTGATCGGCACCGGCCTGCGCCCGCGCCTGCCCGAGGGCGTCACCGCCTCCGACCGGGTCTGGCACACCAGCGACCTGATGCACAACCTGCCGAAGCTGCGCGGCACCGAGCCGCGCCGGATCGTCGTGGTCGGCGCCGGCCAGAGCGCGGCCGAGGCGGTCGCGACCCTGCACCGCGAGTTCCCCACCGCCGAGATCTGCGCGGTCTTCTCCCGGTACGGCTACTCGCCGGCCGACGACAGCAGCTTCGCCAACCGCATCTTCGACCCGGCGGCGGTCGACGACTTCTACGTGGCGCCGGAGGACGTGAAGCGGCAGCTGATGGGCTACCACGCCAACACCAACTACTCCGTGGTGGACATGGACCTGATCGACGACCTGTACCGGCGGGCGTACCAGGAGAAGGTGCTCGGCAAGCAGCGGCTGCGGATGCTCAACGTGTCCCGGATGACCGAGGTGGCCGACGGCCCGGACCAGGTGGTGGCGAGCGTGCGGTCGCTGGTCACCGGCGAGACCACCCGGCTGGCGGCGGACGTGGTGGTCTGCGCGACGGGCTACCACCAGGCCGACCCGTACGCGATCCTCGGCGAGCTCGGCGACCTGTGCCACCGCGACACCGAGGGCCGGCCCCGGGTGGACCGCGACTACCGGGCGGCGGCCGACCCCCGCCTGCGGGTCGGCGTCTACCTGCAGGGCGGCACGGAGCACTCGCACGGCATCACGTCGGCGCTGCTGTCGAACACCGCGATCCGGGTCGGCGAGATCCTCGACTCGGTGCTGACCCGCAGGGCCGCCCCCGCCCTGGTCGGCGTCTAGCGGCCGGGAATCTCGGGGTAGTGTCCGAGCTTGTGAGTCTTTTGCATGGCTGTTGTGATGATCGATCGCCATCCCCCGGACGGGCGACACGCTTCTGCCGCGCCGAAACGGCCGCGCCAAGCATTGCCGGAGGCCTGCCCACCGCCGAACCCGCAGCACTGGCCCACATATTGAGCAGGATTCTCACATCACGGAACTCCTAAGAGAACAGAGGGCGTAAAAGTCACGAAGCGAGCAGTAAATTGTCGATCTTGTGGACTTAAGGTTCGGAGCTCACACCACATCAACAAGATCGAAATCTTGCGCGTCGGTGGCGGTCGGCGCGCGGCCCACGTCACTCCGGCGGGCTATTGCCATCGCCCGATACACCAACCACGCAAAAGACTCTTGGCACGACGCCGTCCAGGTGGAACGGGCCGCTGCGGCGGCCTGGCCGGCGGGCCGCACCGAGGACGTGGCCGGGTGGCTGCTGCGCCACACGCCCGGCGTGTCCCGGCGGCGGTCCAACTCGGCCCTGCCGCCGGCCGCCGACCGGCATCCGGAGCGCGCCCTGGACGCGGTGGAGGCCTTTTACGCGGCGGCGGGCCTGCCGAGCACGGTGCAGGTCAGCCCCGCCGAGCGGCAAGCCCGGCCTGGCTCGCCGCCTGTCAGGCGCTCAACGGTCCGGCCGACACCTCCACGGTCGCTGGGGCGGTGCTGGGCGCCGGGGCGGGCCGGCCGGCCGGCCGGGGCTGCGCCGGGCTGTACCTGCAAGTCGAGCAGGACAACATCGCGGCCCGTCACCTGTACGCCGAGGCCGGTTTCTCCTATTCGCACGGCTACCACTGTCGGGTTGCCGACACCGCACGCGGCCGACATGGCTCTGCGTCAACCCTTGATCTCTGACAGTGGTGAATATAACTCTGCGTGACGGATCGTGAGGGGTCTGGTAAGACTTACTTCCACAGTCGACTCGTCCGATTAGTCAGTTCGCAGTGTGATCGTTGTCTTGTCGCGTGTCGGAGCGCACACTTTCGTCCGCGCGTCCGCCCCCTCCCCCAGGCGCGAAGGAACCCACATGACACAGCCCCGCCAGGCCCCACCCACACCGCACGTCCGCAAGCGCAGCCCGCTCCCGTGGGTGATCTTCGCCGTGCTCGTGGTGGTCGCCGGCATCGTCCTGGTGCCCAAGCTGCTCGACGACGACAGTGCCGACACCGGACCGCAGCCCGTCGCCGCCGCCGAGCAGGATCCGCTGCTCGTCGCCGTGCAGAAGTGCGATCCCGCCAAGGAGGGCACCAAACTCGGCGACCAGAACCGCCAGCTCACCGTCACCGGGATCGGGAAGAAACACCCCAACGGCCTCTCCGAGAGCGCTCTGACCTGCGTTTTCGACACCCTGCAGGTGCCCGGCGCGCTGGCCGACCGGATGTACAGCACGGTCGAGGCCGACGGCAGGTTGCAGGGCGAATGGCCGGGCTTCACGGTCTCCTGGACCAACAGCCCGACCGACGGACTGGGGCTGACCGTCACCCGCGACTGATCGACCGAGCGCAACGGGCCACGACCGCGGCGGTCGTGGCCCGTTTCCGCGTGCGTGGTTACCGGGTCAGCGTGGCGGTCAGCCGTGGGTCGTCCAGGGCGTGCGCCGCGGTCACCGTGTAGGTGCCCGGCACCGAGTGCCAGCCGGCGTCCCAGACCTGCCAGGTGCGCTCCGGCAGCGGGACACGCACCGTCACGGTCTCGCCCGGGTGGGCCTCGACCGGGGCGAAACCGGCGAGCCAGCGGGCCGGGCGCTCCGGGACCACGCCGGCCGGGCCCACGCCCACCGGCGGCTCACCCTGCGGGCCCACGTACACCTGGACCACCTCGCGGCCGGCCCGGGCGCCGGTGTTGGTCAGCGTCACCACGGCCTCGGTGGCCGACACCGCCAGCGTCTCGTACTGCCAGGAGGTGTAGCCCAGGCCGTGGCCGAACGCGTACAGCGGCTTGCGGCCCGCGCGCTCCCAGGCCCGGTAGCCGATGAAGACGCCCTCGTCGTAGCCGAGCCGGCCGTCGCGGGGGACCACCTCCAGGATCGGGCAGTCGTGCTCGCGGCGCGGCCAGGTGGTGGGCAGCCGGCCGCCCGGCTCGGCGACCCCGAGCAGCACGTCCGCCAGCGCCGCGCCGGCCTCCTGACCGGGGAACCAGGTCAGCAGCACCGCCGCCACGTCGTCGGCCCAGGGCAGCAGCACCGGCGAGCCGGCGTTGACCACCACGATGGTGCGGGGGTTGGCCGCTGCGACCCGTACCACCAGCTCGTCCTGGCGGCCCGGCAGCGAGAGGGACGTGCGGTCGAAGCCCTCGGACTCCACCTGCTCGGTCGTGCCCACGACGACCACCGCGACGTCGGACTCGGCCGCGAGCGCCACCGCCTCGTCGATCATGCCGTCCGCGGAGACGCCCGGCGCGAGGTGGCCCAGCGTCGCGCTGACCGTGTGCGCCATGCCCGGCTGGATGGTCTGGCGCAGCACCACCTCGACCGGCTCGCCGGCGGTGAGCTCGGCGATCGCCCGGTGCTCCCGCGGCGACAGCAGCAGGTCGGCGCGGGTGGCGCCGGGCGGGTGCAGGGTGCCGACGTAGAGCCGCCGGTCGCCGACCCGCAGGTCGAAGGTGCCGAAGCCGGACACCGCGAACGTGTGCTCGCCGTCCTGCTCCGGGGTGAACGTGGTGCGCAGCTCCAGGCCCGTGACGACGTCCTTGTCGACGCCGCCGGGCAGGTCGCCGATCCAGCGCACCGCCGCCGTGTCCACGCCGAAGGTGTGCCCGGCGCCGAGCAGCTCGACCTGCGCCGGCTGCGGCAGGGCCGGCAGGAACGGGCGCGGGTCGGCGCCGACGGCGTAACTCACGTCCACCCCGGACAGCGCCCGGCCGAGCCCCTCCAACGGCGAGATGACGTGCGGCGGGACCACCTGGGCGCTGCCGCCGCCGAGCACCCGGGCGTCGGTGGCCAGCGCCCCGATGACCGCCACCCGGGTCAGCGCGGCGGGCTCCAGCGGCAGCGTGAAGTGCTCGTTGCGGGCGAGCACGAAGGACCGGGCCGCGACCTGGTGGGCCACGGCGTCGCCGTCCAGCTCCGCGGGGAAGGACGTCACCGCCGGGGGTACGCCGTCGAGCACACCCACCCGCGCGGCCAGCCGCAGCACCCGCCGTACCTTGTCGTCGACGAGTTCCTCCGGCACCGCGCCGGACCGCACCGCCGCGACCAGCTTCGCGCCCCAGGGGTTCTCCATCGCCGGCATGGCGATGTCCAGGCCGCCGAGCGCGGCCGGCACCGTCTCCCGGGCCGCCCGCCAGTCCGAGACCACGATGCCGTCGAAGCCCCACTCGTCCTTGAGCACGTCGGACTGCAGCGGCCCGTTGGCGGCCATCGGCAGCCCATTGACGGCGTTGTACGCGCTCATCACGCCCCACCCGCCGGCCCGCACGACCCGCTCGAACGGCGCCAGGTACAGCTCGCGCAGGGCCCGCTCGCCGATCCGCACGTCGACGGTCATCCGGTCGGTCTCGAAGTCGTTGCCCACCAGGTGCTTCACCGTGGTGCCGACGCCGTGCGCCTGCACGCCGGCCACAAAGCCGACCGCGATCTCGCCGCTGAGCAGCGGATCCTCCGAGTAGCACTCGAAGTGCCGGCCGCCCAGCGGGGTGCGCTGCAGGTTGACCGTGGGGCCGAGCAGCAGGTGCACGCCCTTGCGCCGGGACTCCTGGCCGAGCAGGTGCCCGGCGGTGCGGGCCAGCTCCGGGTCCCAGGTGGCGGCCAGTGCGGTCGGGCTGGGCAGGGCGATCGACGGGTCCTCGGGGGCCCAGCCGGTGCCGCGTACGCCGATCGGCCCGTCCGACATCACCAGCGAGCGCAGCCCGATCTCGGGGATCGCCGGCAGGGACCAGAAGTCCTGGCCGCCCAGCAGCGACACCTTCTGCTCGAGGGTCAACCGGGCCAGCAGGTCATCCATGGAAGCGCTCCCATTCACGTTGATTGGCAAGATCCTACGTGCGCAGGTAGGAGGCCCCGTTCAGGTCGATGATCGTGCCCGAGGCCCACTCCGCCTCCGGGGACGCCAGCCAGTGCACCGCGCTCGCGATCTCCTCCGGCCGCGCCACCCGGCCGAACGGGCTCTGCGCCCGGATCGTGTCGCCGCGCTCGGCCTTGAGGTGCTCGTTGGTCATGTCGGTGGCCACGAACCCGGGCGCCACGCAGGCCACCGCGATCCCGTACGGGGCCAGCGCCACCGCCAGCGACTGCGCCATCGCGTTGAGCGCGGCCTTGCTGGCGCCGTACGCGGGCTGCTCCGGCTCGCCCCGGAACGCGCCCCGCGACGACACGTTGACGATCCGGCCGCCGCCCTCGCGCATGTGCTGCGCCGCCGCCCAGGCCGCGTTCGCCGCGCCGAACAGGTTGACGTCGAAGGTGCGGCGCCACATCGCCTGCCACTGGTCGTAGCCGGTGCCGAAGACCGGGTGCGGCGGGTCCGAGGCGCCGAACGTACCGGCGTTGTTGACCAGCACGTCCAGGCCGCCGAGGCGTTCCGCGGCGAGGTCGACCATGGCGCGTACCGCCGCCGGATCGGCCAGATCGGCCTGGACCACCACGTGGCCGCGGCCCGGCAGCGAGGCCGCCAGCTCCCCGGCGAGGTCGGCCGAGTCCCGGTGGTGGATCGCGACGCGGTCGCCGTCGGCGGCGAAGCGGGCGGCGACCGCCCGGCCGATGCCGCGGGAGGAACCGGTCACGAGGATCGCGCGTCCTGTCATCGCCTCACTCTAGGATCTTCGACGTGGACAACGACTGCCTGTTCTGCCGCATCGTCGCCGGCGAGATCCCCGCGACCGTCGTGCACGAGACCGCCACCACGCTGGCCTTCCGTGACATCGACCCGAAGGCCCCGGTGCACGTCCTGGTGATCCCGAAGGCGCACCACGGTGACGTCCTCGCGCTCGCCCGCGATCCGCAGGCCGCCGCCGAGGTGCTGGCCGCCTCCGCCGAGGTGGCCCAGGCCGAAGGGCTCACCGCCGACGGCTTCCGGCTGATCTTCAACACCGGCCGGCACAGCGGCCAGGAGGTCTTCCACGTGCACGCGCACGTCCTCGGCGGCCGGCCCCTGGGCCCGATGGTGTCCGGGTGACCCCGCAGCAGCGCCTGGAGCGCGCCGTCCGCAAGGTGCAGGCCGAGGCCCGGGTGCCGGCCCTCTCGGTCGCCCTGCACCGCGCCGACCGCAGCCTCTGGACCTGCACCGTCGGCACCTCCGGCGACCCCGGGCGCCCGCTGGACGCGCAGAGCCGGTTCCGGATCGGCTCGGTGACCAAGACCTTCACCGCGGTGCTGGTCATGCAGGCCCGCGACGACGGCCTGCTGGACCTCGACGACCCCATCTCGGCCCACCTCGACGTGCCCGCGCACGGCGGCGCCAGCATCCGCCGGCTGCTCTCGCACACCGCCGGCCTCCAGCGCGAGCCGTACGGCGACGTGTGGGACGTGCTGGTCGCGCCGGACGACGCGGCCCTGCTCGCCGACCTGGCCCGGGCCGAGCGGGTGCTGCCCAACAACCGCCGCTACCACTACTCCAACCTGGGCCTGGCCGTGCTCGGCCAGCTGGTCGCCAAGCTGCGCGGCGGCACCTGGGCCGGGGTGCTGCGCGAGCGGATCCTCGAACCGCTCGGGCTGAGCTCGACCACCGTCGAGCCGACCGCGGCGGCCGTGGTCGGCTACCTGGTCGACACCTACTCCGACGCCGCCCGGCCCGAACCGCAGCTCGACATGGGCGGTGCGGGCCCGGCCGCCCAGCTCTGGAGCACCGCCGGCGACATGGCCCGGTGGGCCGCGTTCCTGGCCGGCCCGGAGCTCATCGACCCGGGCGCGCTGGTGCTGGCGCCCGGGACCGTCGACGAGATGCGCTGGCCGCAGACCACCACCGACGAGACCCTCTGGGCCGGCGGCTTCGGCCTCGGCCTGATCCTGGCGCCGCAGGGCCGCCGGGTGATGCACGTGGGCCACGACGGCGCGATGCCCGGCTTCCTCGCCGGCGTCTACGGCCGGCGCGGCGGCGAGGGCAACCCCGGCGCGCTCGGCGCCGCGGTGCTTGCCTCCTCCGGCACGGCCATCGAGATCAACGACCTGGTGCACGAGCTGCTGGCGCTGGCGGTCGAGGCCGACCCCGCCGAGGTGCGCCCGTGGTCGCCGGGGCGGGCCGCGCCGCAGGCCTACCGGTCGGTGCTCGGGCCGTGGTGGAGCGAGGGCTTCGCCCACGTCTTCAGCTGGCACGACGGCGCCCTGCAGTCCCGGGCCGCCGACGCGCCGGCCGACCGGCCCGCGTCGATCTTCAAGCCGCTGCCGGACCGGCCGGACGTGCTCCGGACCGTCTCCGGGCGCGAGGCGGGCGAGCTGCTCCGGCTCACCCGCGACGCCGACGGCACGGTGGTGCGGATGCACTGGGCCACGTACCGGTTCACCCGGGTGCAGGAGACGTTCGACGGCGTGCCGGTCTCGCAGGGTTGACCCGGTGCCCGCCGCGGGGCGGGAGCACCGATAATGGCATCGGCGCGGGCGCCGCCGACCGGATACGATGGCACGATCCTTGCGACGAGAATGAGAGCAGGTGGCTGAGGCCTCAGGGCCGCCCCTATGACCGGCACCGACCCCAGCAAAGCTGCCGCTCGGGTGCAGACCAGGATTTCGGTCTCCGACCCGAAGATCATGGTGAACCTGCTCGGCGCCAAGGACGAGATCCTCCGCATGCTCGAGCGGACCCTCATCAGCGACGTGCACGTCCGCGGCAACGAGATCACCATCACCGGCGCGCCCGCCGACAACGCCACCGCCGAACGCCTCTTCGCGGAGCTCATCGAGCTGATCGAAAAGGGCGAGACGCTCAGCGTCGACGCCGTCCGGCGCACCGTGGCCATGCTCGAGCAGAACACCGCCGAGCGCCCGGCCGAGGTGCTCACCCTCAACATCCTCTCCCGGCGCGGCAAGACCATCCGCCCCAAGACGCTGGGCCAGAAGCGCTACGTCGACGCCATCGACGAGAACACGATCGTGTTCGGCATCGGCCCGGCCGGCACCGGCAAGACCTACCTGGCGATGGCCAAGGCCGTGCAGGCGCTGACCGCCAAGCAGGTCAGCCGGATCATCCTGACCCGCCCGGCGGTCGAGGCCGGCGAGCGGCTGGGCTTCCTGCCCGGCACGCTCAACGAGAAGATCGACCCGTACCTGCGGCCGCTGTACGACGCGCTGCACGACATGCTCGACCCCGAGTCGATCCCGCGGCTGATGGCGGCGGGCACGATCGAGGTCGCGCCGCTGGCCTACATGCGGGGCCGGGCGCAGCCGCTGTCGGCCCAGGTGCTGACCCCGCAGGGGTGGCGGCCGATCGGCGAGCTGGCCGTCGGCGACCTCGTCGTGGGCTCGGACGGGCTGCCCACCCCGGTGCTGGGGGTCTTCCCGCAGGGCCGCAAGCCGGTCTACCGGGTCACCACCCAGGACGGCGCATCGACGCTCGCCTGCGGTGAGCACCTGTGGACGGTGCAGACGCCGGACGGCCGGAGCCATCACCGCCCGGCCCGGGTGCTGCAGACCCAGGACATGATCGGCAACCTGCGCCGCGGCGCCGTGCACCGGTACGAGCTGCCCCTGGTCGACGCGGTCGAGTTCGTGCCCCAGGACGTCCCGATGGACGCCTACGCGCTCGGATTGCTGCTCGGCGACGGCTGCCTGACGACGGCAACCACGCCGAGCTTCAGCACCGTCGATCCGGAGCTGGCCGAGGCGCTCGATGCCGCGATCCCGGGGATCGAGCTGTTCCGCAAGAACGAGGTCGACTACGTGCTGCGCCGGGTCGGCGGGGGCGGGCGCGGCGGGGTCATCACCGCCAACCCGGTCACCGCGGTCCTCCGCGAGCTCAAGCTGGCCGGCACCAAGTCCGAGACCAAGTTCGTGCCCGAGCAGTACCGCTTCAACAGCGCCGAGGTCCGGCTCGCGATGCTGCAGGGCCTTCTCGACAGCGACGGCGGACCGGTCAGTCAGCGCGCCCGCACCTGCCGCATCCAGTACACGACCTGCTCCGAGCAGCTCCGGGACGACGTGATCTTCCTGGTCCGCTCGCTGGGCGGGGTGGCGTACTGGCGTCGGCGCCCGGCAGAAGGCAGGAAGCCGGGCCTGGCCCACGGGCGCCCGGTGGCCTACCGCAACGACGCCTTCGTGCTCGACATCCGGATGCCCGCCGGGATGCAGCCGTTCCGGCTGGCCCGCAAGCGGGAGGTCTACGACCGGTGCGGCAGCGGCCGGCCGATGCGGTTCATCCACGAGATCGAGCCGGCCGGGGAAACCGAGACCGTCTGCATCCAGGTCGCGGCCGCCGACTCGCTGTACGTCACCGACGACATGATCGTTACGCACAACACGCTCAACGACGCGTTCATCATTCTGGACGAGGCGCAGAACACCACGCCCGAGCAGATGAAGATGTTCCTGACCCGGCTGGGGTTCGGCGCCAAGATCGTGGTCACCGGCGACGTCACCCAGGTCGACCTGCCCGGTGGCACCACCAGCGGGCTGCGCATCGTCCGGGAGATCCTGCAGGGCGTCGACGACGTGCACTTCTCCGAGCTCACCAGCTCGGACGTGGTCCGGCACCGGCTGGTCGCCGAGATCGTCGACGCGTACGCCCGGTACGACGTCGAGCAGGAACAACAGGCCACGCAGTCCGTCCATGCCGTGCCGGGCCGGGCCGCCAGCGGTGGCCGCCCGAACCGCCGGCGCTGATAAGGGGTTAGGCACTACATGTCCATCGAGATCGCCAACGAGTCGGGAGTCGAGGTCGACACCGACGCGATCCTGGCGGTGGCCCGGCACGCGCTCGAGGAGATGGGGGTCAACCCCCTCGCCGAGCTTTCGATCCTGCTGGTCGACATCGACTACATGACCGAGCTGAACCATCGCTGGATGGGCAGCGACGGTCCCACCGACGTGCTCGCCTTTCCCATGGACGAGGGCAGTGTCGACCACGGTCCCGGCGAGGCCGGCACCGGTGAGCCGGCGCTGCTCGGCGACATCGTGCTCGCGCCCGAGGTCGCGGCGAAGCAGGCCGCGGCCGCCGGGCACACCCCGGCGGACGAGCTGCACCTGCTCACCGTGCACGGGGTGCTGCACCTGCTCGGCTACGACCACGCCGAGCCCGAGGAGGAACGCGAGATGTTCGCGCTCCAGGCCCGGCTGCTGCAGAGCTGGCGCGCCGGACGGCGGGCCGGCTGATCCCCGTGGAGCCGCTCTTACTCGCGGCGGGCCCGGCCAGTGGCCTGCCCGACGTGCAACTGGTCACCTACGCCACCGTGCTGGTCTTCCTGGCCGGACTGGCGTCGATGACCGACGCGGCGCTGGCCGCGGTCTCCTCGGCGCGCGCCGCGGAGATGGCCCGCGACGGCCAGCGCGGCGCGGCCGCCCTGGAAGCCGTCGCGGGTGACGTGGTCCGCCACCTCAACCTGTTGCTGCTGCTCCGGCTGCTCTGCGAGCTGACCGCGACCACCCTGGTCGCGCTCGTCGCGGTGGACAGCTGGGGCGTCGGCTGGCGCGCCGCTCTGGTCACGGCCGGCGCGATGACGCTGGTCAGCTTCGTCGTGGTCGGTGTCGCGCCGCGTACGGTCGGGCGCCAGCACGCGTACGCGGTGGGCAAGGCCGCCGCGCCGCTGGTCCGCTGGCTCGGCCGGGTGCTGAACCCGCTGGCGTCGCTGCTGATCCTGATCGGCAACGCGGTCACGCCCGGCAAGGGTTTCCCGGAGGGGCCGTTCGGCAGCCAGGTGGAGCTGCGCGAGCTGGTCGACCTCGCGGAGCAGCGCGGCGTCGTGGAGCACGGCGAACGCGAGATGATCCACTCCGTCTTCGCGCTCGGTGACACCATCGCCCGCGAGGTGATGGTGCCGCGCACCGAGATGGTGTGGATAGAGGCACCCAAGACGCTGCAGCAGGCGCTCTTCCTCTTCCTGCGTTCCGGCTTCTCCCGGATCCCGGTGATCGGCGAGAGCGTGGACGACGTGCTCGGGGTGCTCTACCTCAAGGACGTCGTGCGCAGCACCCAGAACGGCGACCCGGCGGCGGCCTCCTCGCCGGTCGCCGACCTCATGCGCAGCGCCACCTTCGTGCCCGAGTCCAAGCCGGTCGACGACCTGCTCTCGGAGATGCAGGCGGCCCGCACCCACCTGGTCATCGTCGTCGACGAGTACGGCGGCACGGCCGGCCTGGTCACCATCGAGGACATCCTCGAGGAGATCGTCGGCGAGATCACCGACGAGTACGACGTCGAGCGCCCGCCGGTCGACCACCTCGAGGGCGGGGCGGTGCGGGTGACCGCGCGGCTGCCGATCGAGGACCTGGGCGAGATCTTCCACGTGGAGTTGCCGGCCGACGAGGTCGAGACCGTCGGCGGCCTGCTCGCACAGACGCTGGGCCGGGTGCCGATCCCGGGCGCGTCCGTCGACGTCGGCGGGCTGCACCTGATCGCGGAGGGCACGACCGGCCGCCGCAACCGGATCGACTCGGTGCTGGTGCGCCGCGTCGAACCCGCCTCGGAACAAGCCGAGGACACCGAGAACGCCCCCGAGACCGAGGAAAGACAGCACGCTGATGCCTGACCAGACCAGCCCCGCCGGACCCACCGTCCCCGCCACCGAGGGCGAGTTGACCGCCGAGGACGCCAAGCTGGTCACGCTGGCCCGCGGCGCCCGCGCCCGGGTAGGCGCGGTCGAAGGAGCAGCGGTACGCGACCAGGACGGCCGCACCTACGCGGCGGCGACCGTGGTGCTGCCCAGCCTGTCGGTGACCGCACTGCAGCTCGCGGTCGCCTCGGCGGTGGCCGCGGGCGCAACGAAGCTCGAGGCGGCGGCGGTGGTGACCGAGGCTTCGACGCTGGACGGCGCGGGGCATGCCGCGGTGCGGGATCTGGCGGTTGAGGCGCCGATTCATGTGGCCGGCCCGACCGGTGCCCTGCTGGGCACGGTGACGGCGTGATGGCCGCTGCGGAGGACAAGGGCGCCGAGCGTCCGGCCTCGGGCGACGGCCGCAAGGCCCGCACAAGCGGCAAACCCGAGCGGTCCAGCGACGGACGATCCGGCGGCGAGCGATCCGGCGGTGCCGCGCGGCCGATCGGCGGCGAGCGGTCTGCCGGCGCGGCGCGGTCTGCTGGTGCTGGGCGGTCTGCGGGCGGTGAGCGGTCTGCCGGCGCGGCGCGGTCTGCTGGTGTTGGGCGGTCTGCGGGCGGCGAGCGGTCTGCTGGTGCTGGGCGGTCTGCGGGCGGTGAGCGGTCTGCCGGCGCGGCGCGGTCTGCTGGTGCCGGGCGTTCCGTCGGCGGTGAGCGGTCTGCTGGTGCCGGGCGTTCCGCCGGCGGTGAGCGGTCTCCTGGCGCCGGGCGTTCCGCCGGCGCGGGCGGCCGGGCGGCGTTGCCGCGGCGGTCGGATGCGGTCGGTGAGAACGGCGAGTTGCGACGGGATTCCGGCAAGCCGAAGTGGAGCCCACGGGTCGGGCGTCCGCCGGCGGCCGGACGGTCCGCGTCCGTGCGGTCCGCGGCGGCCGGGGCGGCCGGAGCAGCCGGTGAAGGCCGGGCCCCGACCGGGCGCGGAAGTCGCCCGGTCGCCAAGACCACAGGGCCGGTAGCCGCTGCTGAGGCCGGTGCCGGTGCCGTGGCGGAACGGCGGCTGACCGCGGGGGAGCGCAACGAGCTCCGGCGGCAGGAGCGGCGGGCCGCCCGGCGGGAGCAGGACGGCGCGGCTTCCGGCGGCGCCAGGCGCGGTGCGAGCGCCGGCGGAGCGGAGAGCGCCCCCGTCGCCCGGCGCGAAGCCGTGGCCGAAAAGCGGAGCGGTGCGGGCGGGCGCGCCAACGCCACCACCCCCGCGACCGCGCGGACGGCGAAGGCTCCCGCGCGCGACGACGCCACCGCCCCCGCGCGGACGGCGAAAACTTCCGCGCGCCGCGACGACGCCACCACCCCCGCGCGGACGGCGAAGGCTCCCGCGCGACGCGACGACGCCGCCGTTTCCGTGCCGCCTGCCGCCGCGGTGGACGCCGACGGCACTCCGGAAAAGCCGAGCCCGGCCGCTGAACCCCGTACCGGAAGGAAGAAGGGGCGGCACAAAGCCGCCGCCCGGGCCGCTCGGGTGGAGGATGTCTACCGTGCCGGATTTGCGTGTTTTGTCGGAAGGCCGAATGCCGGCAAATCGACTTTGACGAATGCGATTATCGGTCAGAAGATCGCGATCACGTCGAACAAGCCGCAGACCACGCGGCACATCATCCGGGGCATTCTGCACCAGGAGAACGCCCAGCTTGTCCTCGTCGACACCCCCGGCTTGCACCGTCCTCGGACGCTGCTCGGTGAGCGCCTCAACGATCTGGTGCGGGAGACCTGGAGCGAGGTCGACGTGATCGGCATCTGCTTCCCGGCGGACGAGCCGGTCGGCGCCGGTGACCGGTTCATCTCGGCCGAGATGGCCGAGCTCAAGGCCACCGTCATCGCCGTGGTCACCAAGGTTGATCTGGTGGATCCCGCGACGCTCGCGCAGCGGCTGCTGGATGTCAGCAAGCTCTATGACTTCGCCGAGATCGTGCCGGTCAGCGCCGTTTCCGGGCACCAGGTCGACACGCTGGTCGACGTGATCATCAGGCAGTTGCCGGAGTCGCCGCCGCTCTACCCGGACGATGTGCTGACCGAGGAGCCCGAGCAGGTGCTCATCGGTGAGCTGATCCGGGAGGCCGCGCTGGAGGGCGTCCGGGACGAGCTGCCGCACTCGATCGCCGTGCTGGTCGAGGAGATGGTGGTCGAGGGGAAATCGACCAAAATCTATGCGAACCTGTACGTGGAGCGGGACAGCCAGAAGTCGATCGTGATCGGCACCAAGGGGGCCCGGCTCAAGGATGTCGGCACCAAGGCGCGGGCCGAGATCGAACAGCTGCTCGGCCGCAAGATCTATTTGGATCTGCACGTGCGGATCGCCAAGGAATGGCAGCGCGACCCCAAGCAGCTTCGTCGATTGGGTTTTTAGTCGCGTTTGTGGGTCATATCACGGGATGCCGGTTTCGGTTTGCTTTGCCGGGGTTATTTAGATAGCCCTTGAGGTATGCGGAATCGGTACCTGGACCTGTTGCGTGCCATCGCCATCGTCCGGGTGGTCGTCTACCACTCCACCGGCTGGGTCGCACTGACCATCGCCTTCCCCGCGATGTCGGTGATGTTCGCGCTGGCCGGGTCGCTGATGGCGGCGTCGCTCGACCGGTCCGGGCCGCTGGCCGTGGAGCGCCGGCTGCGCCGGCTGCTGCCGTCGCTGTGGGCGATGTCCGCGCTCGCCGTGCCCGCCATGCTGCTCACCGGGCTGGCCTGGGACTGGAAGATCCTGTACTGGGCCTTCCCGTTGCAGGACCCGCCGGCCAACGGCTGGGGCTCGATGGCCCTGAGCGCCACCTGGTACCTGCGTGACTTCCTCTGGTTCGTGCTGCTCTCGCCGCTGGTCCTGCCGGTCTTCCGGCGCTTCCCCAAGCTGTCCGTCGCGACGCCCTACGCCGCCCTGGCGGTCATCACGCTGCTCGGCCTGACCCCGCACGCCATCCTGCGCGACCTGGCCCTGTACGGCGGCGCCTGGCTGCTCGGCTTCGCCCACCACGACGGGATGCTGCGCCGGCTCGCCCCGCGCCGGCTGCTCGGCCTGGCCGCCGCGCTCGGTACGGCCGGCGCCGCCTGGGTGCTCACCCATCCCGGCCCGCGCGGGTTCGACCTCAACGACATCCCGCTCGGCAACGCCCTCTGGTCGGCGGCGTTCGTGCTGGTCGTGCTCGGGTTCGCGCCGGCCGCCGGCGCCGCCCGCCCGTCCCGGCTGGTCACGGTGCTCAACGCCCGGGCCCTGACGATCTACCTGTGGCACGTGCCGATCATCGTGGCGGTCACCCGGATCGGCGAGGCGCACGGGCTGCCGGTGCGCGGCGCGGCCGGGATCAGCTGGCGGTTCGTGGTGATCGTCGCACTGGTCGCGCTCGCCGTCGCGCTCTTCGGCTGGGTCGAGGACGTGGCCGCCGGGCGCCGGCCCGTGCTGGTGCCGGGTGGGCGCCCGCGCCGGCCGGCCGTCGCGCCGGTGTCACCCGCGGTGCCCCCGGTGCGGCAGTTGTCTGAGACCGTACCCAGGTGAGGATGACGGCCGCGCACGTCCGCCGGACGTACTACGTGCTCGGCTTCGGCAACACCCTGGCGGCGTCGCTGATCTGGGGCGTCAACACGATCTTCCTGCTGGACGCCGGGCTGACCAACTTCCAGGCGTTCGCCGCCAACGCGTTCTTCACCGCCGGCATGGTGCTGTTCGAGGTGCCGACCGGGATCGTCGCGGACTCCTGGGGGCGCCGGGCGTCGTACCTGCTCGGCACGGTGACCCTGGCCGTCACCACGGCGCTCTACGTCTGGCTGTGGCGGATCGACGGGCCGTTCTGGGCCTGGGCGGTGTCCTCGGCGCTGCTCGGGCTCGGCTTCACGTTCTTCTCCGGCGCCACCGAGGCGTGGCTGGTCGACGCGCTGCGCGCCACCGGGTGGACCGGCACGCTGGACGAGGTCTTCGCCCGCGGCCAGGTCGTGACGGGCGTGGGGATGCTGCTGGGTGCGGGCGGCGGCGGATACCTGGCCCAGTTCGCCGGGCTCGCCGCGCCGTACCTGCTGCGGGCCGGGGTGCTGGTGGTGATGTTCGGGGTGGCCGCCGTGCTGATGCGGGACCTGGGGTTCACCCCGGAGCGCGGGGGCGGCTATCGGGCCGAGATCAGCCGGATCGCCGCCCAGTCGGTCGAGTACGGCCTGCGGGTCCGGCCGGTGCGCTGGCTCATGCTGGCCGCGCCGTTCACCGGCGGCGCGATGATCTACGTCCACTACGCGCTGCAGCCGTACCTGCTGGAGCTGTGGGGCGACAAGACCGCGTACGGGATGGCGGGCCTCGCCGCGGCGCTGCTGGCCGCGGCGCAGATCGTCGGCGGGCTGGTCACCCCGTTGCTGCGGCGGGTCTTCGTCCGGCGCACCTCGACCCTGCTCACCACGCTCGGGCTGAGCGCCGTTGTGGTGCTGCTCATGGCCGTGATCCCGAGCTTCTGGGCGGTGCTGGGGCTGGTGGTGGCCTGGGGGCTGCTGGGGGCGGCGGCCCAGCCGGTGCGGCAGGCGTACCTGAACGACATGATCCCGTCGCAGCAGCGCGCGACCATCCTGTCCTTCGATTCGCTGATGGCCTCCACCGGCGGGGTGGTGACCCAGCCCGCGCTGGGCCGGGCCGCGGACCTCTGGGGCTACCCGCCGTCGTTGCTGGTGTCGGCCGGGATCTCCGCGCTCGCGCTGCCCTTCGTCTGGCTGTCGCGGCGCGAACGGGCCCCGGCCGACACCGCCTAGCTGCCCGGGACCGCGGTGATGGTGGCGTCCCCGCTGCCGGTCTGCACGTCGATGACGGTCTTGGCGGACGGGTCGTCGACCAGGCCGAGCACCTCCGCGTCGCCCGAGCCGGTGTGCGTCTTGAGCCGGTAGGCGCCGTCCGGCACCAGCAGGTCGATCTCGCCGCTGCCCGTGCGCGCCGTCACCGGGGCGGCCTGGGCCAGCTCGACGGAGATCTCGCCGGAGCCGGTCTGCACCCGGACCGGCTTGCCGCCGGTGAGGCCGTGCGCCTCGATCCCGCCGGAGCCGGTGACCAGCGTGGCCTCGGCGCGCAGGTCGTTGACCGTGATCTCGCCGGACCCGGCGCGCAGCGACACCGCGCCGGTTGCGCCGTCGATCCCGGCGGTGCCGGAGCCGACCACCACGTCGGCGGTGCCGATGGCGGTCAGCGTGAGATCCCCCGAGCCGAGCTTGCCGCGCACGCCCACCCCGGCCGGCGCCTGGATCTCGTACGAGACCTGGCAGTGCGGGCCGCAGCTGGTGTCGAGGGTCAGCACCGTCCCGTCGATCTGGTACGAGCTCTGCGGGTCGGCGGAGCCGTCGGTGCGCACGATCCGCTTGACCCGGGTGTCGGCGATCGCCGCAGTGGTGACGGTGACGTCGCCGCTGCCGCCCGTCAGGACGATCTCGGAGACCTTCACCTTCTCGGTGTCGTCGTACGTCAGCTTGGCGCCGATCCCCCCGCCGCAGCCGGCCAGGGCGACCGCGGTCGCGGCGATCAGGGTGACGGCGCCGGCGCGCCGGGCGAGAGTCGGGGTCATGGCTGAGTCTCCTTCGGCATGCCCTTACGGCCCTCGCGGTCATGGCTGTGGCCGGCTTGCGGTCGGCGACGCTCGGTGCATGCGGTCATGCCCCTGACGCTAGGGTGCCGCCGCGCCCGGGCACCATCGGTCCTCCCACTGAGGCGGCCCCGAGAAGACCCTGAGATCCGGGTCAGGGTGTGTCGTACCCAGGGGGCAGAATGGCGTCGTGCCCGCCGGATACCGACGCCAGCTCTACCGCGACGACGCGGTGGTGCTGCGTGTGCAAAAACTCGGCGAGAGCGACCGGATCATCACCCTGCTGACCCGCCGGCACGGCCGGCTGCGCGCGGTCGCCCGTGGGGTGCGCCGCACCAGCAGCAAGTTCGGCGCCCGGCTGGAGCCGTTCGGCCACATCGACCTGCAGCTCGCCGGCTCGCCCGAGGGCGTCGGCAGCAGCCTGCACTCGGTCAGCCAGGTCGAGGCCCTGGTGCTGTACGGCAAGCGGTTCCTCACCGACTACCCCCGCTACACCGCGGCCAGCGCCATCGCGGAGACCGCCGAGCGGCTCTCCCCGGTCGAGCGGGAGCCCGCGCTGCGGCTGTTCCAGCTCACCCTCGGCGCGTTCAAGGCGCTGTCCGCCGGTGAGCACGCGAGCAGCCTGGTGCTGGACGCCTACCTGCTGCGCGGCATGTCCTTCGCGGGCTGGGCGCCGGCCCTGGGCGAGTGCGCGGTCTGCGGCACCCCGGGGCAGCACGGCGCCTTCTCGGTGCCCGCCGGCGGCGCGGTCTGCCCGGACTGCCGGCCGCCCGGCGCGGCCCACCCGGCCCCGGCGACGGTGGCCCTGATGCAGGCCCTGACCAGCGGCGACTGGCAGCTGGCCGACGCCACCGAGCAACCGGTGCGCCGCGAGTGCAGCGGGCTGGTGGCCGCACACCTGCAATGGCACATGGAGCGCAACCTGCGCGCCCTGCCGCTGGTCGACCGACGGGAGAGCACTTCGTGACGCGTCCGCCCACCCCGCACAGCTCCGGCGCCCGGCCGCCGGCCCTGCCCGCCGCGGCGGTGCCCAAGCACGTGGCGGTGGTCATGGACGGCAACGGCCGCTGGGCCAAGGAGCGCGGGCTGTCCCGCACCAAGGGCCACGAGCAGGGCGAATACTCGCTGTTCGACACCATCGAGGGCGCGATCGAGCTGGGCATCCCCTACCTGTCGGCGTACGCGTTCTCCACCGAGAACTGGAAGCGCTCGCCGGAAGAGGTCCGCTTCCTGATGGGCTTCAACCGCGACGTCATCCGGCGCCGCCGCGACCAGCTGGTGGAGCTCGGCGTCCGGGTGGTGTGGTCGGGCCGGCCGGGCCGGCTGTGGAAGAGCGTGATCTCCGAGCTGCAGACCGCGGAGGAGATGTCCAAGGCCAACAAGACGCTGACCCTGCAGTTCTGCGTCAACTACGGCGGCCACGCGGAGATCGCGGACGCCGCGGCGGCGATCGCCCGGGACGTGGCGGCGGGCCGGCTCAAGGCCGACAAGGTCAACGAGAAGACCCTGCGGAAATACCTCTACCACCCGGAGATCCCGGACGTGGACATGTTCCTGCGCCCGTCCGGCGAGGAACGCACCTCGAACTTCCTGCTCTGGCAGTCGGCGTACGCGGAGCTGGTCTTCCTGGACACGCTCTGGCCGGATTTCGACCGCCGCCACCTCTGGTACGCATGCGAGCTCTACGCCCAGCGCGACCGCCGGTTCGGCGGGGCGATCCCGAACCCCGTCGCCCCGCGGTGACAGCCCGGCGGCAGGGTCAGGTGGTGATGACAGTCACGGCCGCGGTCACGTCGGACAGGTCGGGCAGCACCGCGTGGGCCCCGGCCCGGACCAGCTCGGCCATGCTGGTGGAGCCGGTCGCCACCCCCACGGCGAGGGCGTTGTTGGCCAGCGCCGCCGACACGTCGTTGGTGGTGTCGCCGATGACCACCGGCCGGAAGCGTTCGCCGTACTTGGCCTCGGCCCGCTCCAGGCAGCGCCGCACCAGCGTGGCGCGCACGCTGTGGTCGGTGCCGTAGCCACCGATCTCCGCGTCGAAGGCGCCGGTCAGCGCGAACGCGGCGAGCTTGGCCGCGGCCACCTGCGGCACGTTGCCGGTCACCAGCGTCTGCACCACGTCGGGCCGTTCGCCCAGCGCGTCGAGCACGGCCGGCACCCCGGGCAGCAGCGCGCCCTGCTCGGCGAAGAGATGCCGCGAGCCGTGCACCTGCTCGACGTAGCGGGCGAAGAACCGCTCCGGCGTGCAGTCGGTGACCCCGTGCGTGGCGAAGACCTCGGCGCAGATGTCCAGGTCGGTCCGCCCGCCGAAGGTCGGCGTCGCCCGCCAGGCCACGCCGGTGAGCTCGGTGAACGCGGCCTTCCACGCCTGCGCGGCGACCCCGCCCCCGCGCAGCAGCGTGTAGTCGATGTCCCACATGATCAGGCGTCTCACCGTTCGGCCAGCCGCCGCTCGATGTGCTCGACCTTGCCGTGCAGCGCGTCCGAGACGCCGGGCCGGATGTCGGCCTTGAGCGAGACGCTCACCCGCGGCGCGTGCGCGGCGACGGCGTCGACGGCCTGCTTGACGACGGCCATGACCTCGTCCCACTCGCCCTCGACGGTGGTGAACATGGCATCCGTGCGGTTCGGCAGCCCGGAGGCCCGGACCACCCGCACGGCCTCGGCGACCAGATCACCGACGGAATCGCCGGCACCGAGCGGCGTGACAGAAAAGGCGACCAGCATGACCCCATCCTGACAGGTCGGCGGGACCGGCAGCTAACCAAGATCAAGATCAAGAGCCTGCTGTCGTGCCTGGTTGCATGGCCCGGACCGTCGCTCCCGCCGAGACCGGGCGAGGGCGGCCAATCGCCTGGCGGCTCATGGACGGCCGCCCTCACCCTGCCAGGTCCGTGCGTGGATGGATCCGCGTTACTGTCGCCGGGTGCCCGAGCTGATCGCCCCCACCGCCCGCCTGCACGCCGCCTGGCTGGAGGCCCGCGCGGAGTGGGGACCCGGCCCGCACGAGGACGGCTTCGGCCTGGCTCCGTCTGATGAAGTCGACACACCCGCCGGCTTCGAGGCCTGGCTGGCGCGCCTCGCCGGCCAGTCGGACCCGGCGCTGACCAGCGACCTCGGCCGGCACCGCTGCACCTACCGCTGGATCGTCGAGGACGACCGCGTGCTCGGCGGGATGGCTCTGCGACACGGCGACGACGACTACGTGCGGTGGGCCGGGCACCTCGGCTACGGCATCCGCCCGTCCGCGCGCCGGCGCGGGCTGGCCGGCTGGGCGCTGCACCGGATGCTCGACGAGGCGCGGGCGCTCGGCCTCGAGCGGGTGCTGGCCGTCTGCGCGCCCGACAACCTCGCCTCGGCACGGACGATCGAACGCTGCGGCGGCGTCGCCGAGGGCATCGGGGAAACCCCGTTCGGCCCCGCCCGGAGATACTGGTTCGAGCTCGGTCAGACCGCGACCGGCGGCCGGCCGCGGACGACCGGTTGACGGCGCTGCCGGCCACCATCGAGCGCAGGACGATCGGCCCGAACCCCGAGGAGACAGCATGCCCATCACCCTGGTGGACCCCGAAGGACTGCCCAAGGCCGGCATCTACCGGCAGGTGGCGGTCGCCACCGGCACCCGGATGGTGTTCATCGCCGGTCAGGTCGCCCGCGACGCCGACGGTGGCAAGGTGGGCGAGGGCGACCTCGCCGAGCAGGTCGAGCAGTGCTACCGCAACATCGGCACGGCCCTGGCCGAGGTCGGCGGTACGTTCGACGACGTGGTGCGGCTGACCGTCTACCTGGTCGACTGGACCCCCGACAAGATGCCCCTGTTCGTGGCCGGCGTCGCCCGGGCCGCCGCCGCGCTGGGCGTCGACCCGCTCCCGCCGCTCACCGGCATCGGCGTCGCGGCGCTGGCCGAGCCGGACATGCTGGTCGAGGTCGAGGCCACCGCCGTCCTGAGCTGACCGATGGCGCGGGGCGGCAGATCCTCACCTTCGTGGCCGGCGAGGTGCCCGACGACACCGGCCCGTTCCGGCTCCCCGACGCCCGGATCCGCAGCGCCACCACCCTGATCCGGTCCTTCCACGACGCGACGGCCGGCTCCGGGCTGTGCGCCGGTCAGGAGGTCGTCTGCCACGGCGACCTGGGGCCGCACAACACCGTGTTCCGGGGTGAGCGGGCGGTCGCGCTCATCGACTTCGAGGACGACGTCGGGCCGGGCCGGCGGCTGGACGACTTCGCCCAGGCGGTGTGGGGCTTCGCGGACCTGACCGACGCCGCCGTGCCCCTGGCCGAGCAGGCGCGCAGGACGCGGCTGATGTGTGACGTCTACGGCGGCGTGACCCCGCCGGCGGTCGTCGAGGCGCTGACCGCGCGGTTCCGCCGGGCGCACGATCAGCACCTGGCCGCCGGGCTGCCCGGCGCCGTACGCGTCTTCGCCGACCTGCTGACCTGGATGGCCCGCTTCGGCAACCGGATCGCCGACGCCTAACCGCGCCGCCTGGCCAGGTACGGCAGCACGAACATGTACAGCCCGGTGAAGAACAGCAGCGCGAGCGGGAGCAGCGGCACATAGGACACCCAGACCACGGGCTCCTCCTGGGCCAGGGCGATGAACGTGGCCACGACGGTCACCGTGAACGCGATGGCCAGCCAGCGGTGGATCTGCCGTACCCATTTGTTCCAGGTCACCGGGAACCTCCTCTGCGACGCGCAACCCCTGGTGGGCTGCCCTGGCCGTCACGCTAGTGACGGCCGGTGACCGGTGCTTCTCGATTCCTGACCGGTCCGGGCGCCTCAGTGGGCGGCGCAGCAGGGCGTCGGGTGGCGGGTCTCGAACGGCACCAGCAGCCCGCCCGCGGCCGGCGTCGTGGTCAGCGTGAGCACCCCGGCCCGCCACTGCGGCCGGACGAACCCGCCGGTGCTGATCAGCGCCGCCGGGTCCGCCTCGCCGCCGCCCAGCACCTCGACCCGCTCGATCGCGCTCAGCTCCCGCACCTCGGCCACGCTCAGCGTGCCGACCAGCAGCTGCACGCCCGGAAACAGCACCGCCCGGCCGGAGACGGTGTGCTGGGCAACCGCCTCCGGGCTCGGCGCGCCCAGCCCGGCCGGCGCCGCCCCGGCGAAGACCAGGCTCAGCGCCACGTGCGGCCGGGGCGAGCGGACCAGGTGGGTGCAGGCCAGCACCGGTACGGCCGAGAGCGACGCCAGCCAGTGTTCCGCCGCGGCCGTGTCCGGGTGGCCCAGGGACACCCCGTGCACGGCCGCGGCGGAGGAGGTCGTCACCGGGGCAGCACCCAGATCGGGTTGGTGTAGAACCACAGGTCGCTCCACGGGTCCGCGTCGCCGATCACGTCCAGCTGCGGGCCGGCCGGGTCGACCGCCGCGCCCATCAGGCCGGGCTGGGTGCGCTTGCCGTCGGTGCCGCGCAGGCGCAGGTAGAACGGCTTGTCCAGGCGGCCCAGCGGGTAGGTGACCGTGAGCTTCTTCGTGCCGGGGGTGACCTCGTACGACTTGACGACCCGGGTGTTCGGCGCCGTGAACGTGTCGCCGGCGGCCACCGGGCCGGTCACCTGGCCGACGATCACGTCCACCCGGGACAGCACCGGCACGAACTGCGCCCAGTTCGGCACGTCCTGCAGGTCGATCTCGAGGGTCAGCTCGGTGGCCGTGCCGCGCCTGACGTGCAGCACGCCGCCGAGCGGCGTACCGGAGGAAGCCCGGCGGTCGCCCGCCACCCGGAGCCGCGCGTCCAGGCTCTTGATCAGCCGGCCGTGGTCCACCCACACCCGGCCGGCCCGCAGGCCGTCCATGACGGCCCGGTAGGAGAACGAGGTCGCGCCGACGCTGGTCCGGCCGTAGAAGCCGGGCCAGAAGTCACCGGCCGTGGTGTTGACCGTGGGCGTGTATACCGGGTCGTTGTAGCGGCCGTTGGCCTCGAAGTCGCTGCCCGGGCCGCGTGCGGAGGTGTCCAGGTAGTTCACGTGGCTGTCCGAGTTGACCGTGACCCACCAGGCCCGGCCCTCGGCCAGCAGGCTGTCCCACAGCCCGCCGACCGTCGCGGTCATCCAGTCGAAGCCGCCCCAGGTGCGGTACGCCTCCAGCGGGTAGCCGGCGTAGGACGCGGCCGACGGGTTGTTGTCGTAGAGGCCGCGCGCGCCGCCCCGGCCGTTCGGGGCCTTGATGCCGGCGGCCTGGTGCCCGGGCGCGCCCTCCATGCCGATCGCGACCGTCGGGTCGGCGTCGCGCCAGTTGCGGATCTCGTGCGGGGAGTCGATGCCGCGCCGCGCCGGGTGGTTGGCCAGGAACAGCGCGCCGTCCACCTTGCGCTGCTTGACCTGCTCGCCGAGGAACCTGATGCCGGCGATCGCGGCGGCCTCGTTCTGCTCGTTGGTGTTGGTGGCCGGCAGCTGCGAGCCGTCGAAGGTCTGCTCGAACTGCTTGAGCACCGCGACCTCGTGGCGGCCCGGGTGCACGAACACCGTGGCGTGCTCGGCCGCCGGGATGTTCCACTCCAGACCCTGGAAGGTCAGCAGGTCGGGCAGCTCCTTGCGGGTGGCCAGGATGTCCGGGTTGACCTTCTCCACGCCGATCTTGGCGTGCGTGGTGCTGCCGTGGTCGGTGATGACGACCCAGTCGAGCCCGAACGCGCGCCCGTGCCCGGCCTGGTCGATGACCCGGTACTGGCCGTCGGAGCTGTGCTGGGTGTGGATGTGGTGGTCGCCGGCCAGCCAGCGGAACCCGCCCCGGGCGGTGCCACCGCCGGCCGGGCCGTGCGCGTGCGGCAGCCCGGCGGCCGCGGCCGCCGACGGCGTGGCGAGCACCGACGCGGCCGCGCCGGCGCCGAGCAGACCGGCGTTGCGCAGGAAACCGCGGCGGGAGACGTCGGAGGGCGACAGCTCGCTGTCGGGCACACCCAGATCAAGAGCCGGGGGTACGTCGGCAGCACCGCCGGCGTCGTGCGAGTGATCGTGATCGTGGTGGTGGTGATGGCCGTGACCCATGTCCCGTGGCTCCCGATGATCGACAAGGATGACCTGGTCAATGTCGCGGCCACAGTCCAACGCCCGATGGCGGTGCGGTGTCGGCCGGGCGAACAGGGGAGGGCTGCACGACCCCGCCGGCGAGCTGCGCCGACGGGGCCGTCACCGGTTCCTCAGGCCGGGGTCAGCAGCGGGTACGCCAGGACTTGGTGGTGACCACGGCGAGGGTCTCGAAGCCCTTGTTCGTCCGCCGGTACCAGGTGCCGATGGTGCGCCAGGAGTACTTGCCGAAGGTCTTGCACTTGACCTTCGGGTTCACGTCGCCCTTGCGGGTGATCGTCTTGCTGGACCGGTTGTCCCAGCCCCACCAGCGCTTCTGCTGGAGCGTGACCGAGAAGTAGGTGAGGCCGCAGTCGCGCAGCCGGCCGCCGGCGACGACGTGCCACTTGCCCTTGATCTTCTGGCCGTACGGCTTCCAGAGCCGGATGCACGCGGCGGCCTGCCGCTCGTATCCGGGCCGGACCGAGGTGAGCGTCCACTGTGTCGCCGCGGCCGGGTCGGTGGTGGCTTCCCGGGTGCTGGCCGCGGGCGTGGTGGCCGGCGGTGTGGCGGCTGCGGAGGCGCTGGGCGCTACCGCGACGGAGAGCAGGCTCCCGATCGTCAGGGCTCCCGCCAGGACTGTGCGTGTCAGCATGTGTCTGGTCATGGCTCCAGTTCTCGCAGCTGAACCGTTGTTCGGCAGCCCCCGGCGCCACACCGAACAACGGCTGTCGACATCGATCGATACGCTGCGGTCCTGTCGTCGGGGGCGAGGCGGGTGTATCGGAGATGGGTGGAACGGGCCGTCCGGAACAGGCGGTGGACCCGAGCGCCGGAGCGGTGCAGGCCTTCGCCTACGACCTCCGCAAGCTGCGCCGGGAGGCCGGCGACCTCACGTACCGGGTGATGGCGGCCCGGGTGCACTACTCGGTCACGACGCTGTCGCAGGCCGCGGCCGGGGAGCGGATGCCGTCGCTGGCGGTGACCCTGGCCTACGTGGCGGCCTGCGGCGGGGACGCGGCCGAGTGGGAGCGCCGCTGGCGGGCCACCGTCGAGGACGCCGTGGCGCAGGCCGCGGCGGACGACGGGCCGGACGCGCCGTACCTGGGGCTGAACCGCTACGAGTTCGCCGACCGGGAGCGGTTCTTCGGCCGGGAACGGCTGGTCGCCGAGCTGGTCACGCTGGTGCGGCGGCGCCGGTTCGTCGCGGTGTTCGGCCCGTCGGGCAGCGGGAAGTCGTCGCTGCTGCGCGCCGGGCTGCTGCCCGCGCTGGCGCCGGCGCCGGGCGGGCCGCGCCGGCCGGTGTCGACCCGGGTGATCACCCCCGGCGACCGGCCGGCCCGGACCCACGCCGCCCTGCTGACCGCCCGCGAACCCGGCCGGGAGACCGTGGTCGTGGTCGACCAGTTCGAGGAGGTGTTCACGCTCTGCGGCGACGCCGCGGAACGCACCGAGTTCATCAACCTGCTGCTCGCCGCCCGGGAGCGGGGCAGCGGGCTGCGCGTGGTGCTCGGGGTGCGCGGGGACTTCTACGGGCGCTGCGCCGACCACGACGGGCTGGTCCGCGCGCTCCGCGACGCCAACCTGCTGGTCGGGCCGATGAGCCCGGACGAGGTGCGCGCGGCGGTGGGCAAGCCCGCCGCCGCCGCGGGCCTGGTGGTCGAGCGGGCGTTGACCGCCCGGGTGGTGGCGGATGTCGCGGCCGAGCCCGGCGGGCTGCCGCTGATGTCGCACGCGCTGCTGGAGACGTGGCGGCGGCGCCGCGGGCGGATGCTGACGCTGGAAGCGTACGAGACCAGCGGCGGGGTGCGCGGCGCGGTGGCGCTGACCGCCGAACGTGTCTACGCGGAGCTGTCGCCCGAGCAGGCCGCGCTGGCCCGGTGGGTGCTGCTGCGGCTGGTCAACCCCGGTGACGGCGCGCCGGACACCCGGCGCCCGGTGGACCGCGCCGAGCTGGACACCGGCTCGCCGGCCGACGTCGACCGGGTGCTGGAACGGCTCGCCCAAGCGCGCCTGCTGACGCTCGACGGCTCCACCGTGGACATCGCGCACGAGGCGTTGCTGTCGTCGTGGCCGCGGCTGCGCGGCTGGCTGGACGAGGACCGCGACCGGCTCCGGGTGCACCGCAGGCTGGCCGCCGCCGCGCAGACCTGGCGGGAGCTCGGGCGTGATCCCGGCGCCCTCTACGGCGGGATCCAGCTGGCCACGGCGGAGCAACAACTGCACACCGCCGAGTTGAACGCCGCGGAGCGGGACTTCCTCGACGCCAGCCGCGCCGCGCGGGAGCTGCGGGAGCGGGCCGCGACCCGCAACACCAGGCGGTTGCGCGCGCTGGTCGCGGGGCTGACCGTGCTGCTGGTGCTGGCCGCCGCCAGCGGGCTGGTCGCCTGGCGGCAGAACGAGACCAGCCGGCGGCAGCGGATCCAGGCGGCGGCCCTGCGGCTCACCGCGGTCGCGGACGGCCGCCGCTTCGTCGACCCGGCCTCGGCGATGCTGCTCAGCGTGGCGGCCTGGCGGACCACCGACACCCCGGAGACCCGGTCGGCGTTGCTCGCGGCGCTGGCCCAGCGGGAGCAGGACGCGTTCGCCGAACCCGATCCCGAGCCGGGCGCGGAGCGTTTCCTCACCGCCGACGGCCGCACGCTGGTCAGCGTGGGCGCCAAGGCGGTGCTGACCTGGGACGTGGCCACCCACCGCCGGACCGCCACGGCGCCGGGCCTGGACGCCGACGCCTGGTCCGTGCTCACCGACGTCAGCCCGGACGGGCGGACACTGGCGCTGTCGACAGACCGCGGGATCCAGTTCCGCGACCTGGCGTCGGGCCGTCTGTCGGGTGTGCTGCCGGACGCCACGCAGGACGAGAGCGGGTCGTTCGGGCCGAGCGGGCGGATCTTCCTGAGGGACGTCACCGATCCGGGCACGGGCCGCACCGGGGTCCAGATCTGGGACCTGCGGCAGCGGCGCATGCTGTTCCACCAGCCCCTCGAATCCGCCGGACCGGAGGGCACGCTGCATGCGGACGCCGGCGCTGACGACCGGACCGTGGCGTTCTGCTCGTCCGGCCGTCCGCTCGAGGTGTGGGACGTGGTGCGCCGCAAGCGGCTGCCCGCGCTGACCGCGTCCGGGGTCCGCCAGGGCTGCGTCCAGCACGCCCGGCTCACCCCGGACGGCCGCACCCTGGTGGTCGTGGTCGGCGCCGGCGTACGGGTCTGGGACGTCGCCTCCGGACGGCTGCGCGCGGTCTTCGCCCAGCCCGGCATCGAGGAGATCGCGGTCAGCCCGGATGGTGCGTTCGTGGTGACCTCGGACGCGGACGACATCCGGCTGTGGCGCACCGGTGAATCCGACCGGCCGGTCTTCCGGCACCCGCTGGCCGGCGAGGAGCCCACCCAGCTGCGCCTGGACGTGGCCCAGCGCCGGATCCGCTACCTGGACAGCTTCTCCGGCTCGGTGGTGCGCACGCTCGACGTTACCGGCGCGGTCGAGCCGGCCTGGCACGCCGAGCCGCTCGAAGCCGCCGTGTTCAGCCCCGGCGGGGCGACGCTGGCGACCATGCCGCGCACCGGGGACCACGCCCGCTGGCAGCTGTGGGACGGCCGGACCGGTCGCCGCGGCCGGGAACTGCCCGGCGACCTCTGCCCGGCCGACCCGGCCGGGCCGGAGCCGTCGCCGGACCTGATCCCGCTCGCGGCGGATTCGGACGAGCCGCGGGTGGGCATCGGGCAGGGTGACTCGTGTCTGAGCCTGCTGACGTTCGACGCCGCCGGGCGGACGGCCGCCTACGCCGCCGGACCCACCCCGCCGGAGCTACCGGTGCTCTTCCCGGTGTGGGACCTGGCGGCCGGCCGGGCGGCGCGGACGCTGCGCCTCGCGGAGCCGCCCGACGACCCCGAGCAGCAGACCGTCAACGAGGCCAACGGCATCGCGCTCAGCCCGGACGGCGCAACCTTGCTGATCTCCCACACCCCGGAGGGTGAGGTCACGGAGATCTGGGACGTGCGCCGCGGCGTGCGCACCGGCACGGTGCCCGACGTCGGCGGCGAGGCGCTGGTGATCCGGCCCGACGGCGCGCTCCTGGTGACCTCCCACGACCAACTGGTGGACCTGCGGTCGCGGCGGGTCGAGCAGCGGGCGCTCGGCGTGGGGGACACGTCGGTGCTGGCGTTCAGCCCGGACGGGCGGTACCTGGCGGCCGGCGACCACCTCGGCCGGGTGACCCTCTGGGACGGCGACGTCCGGCGCCGGCTCGGCGTCTACCCGGGCACCTCCGCGGACGGGACCGAGGCCGTGTCGGGTCTCGCGTTCTCCCCGGACGGCCGCACGCTGGCGGTGGCGGGCAGCGCGGGCACGCTGCAACTCTGGGACACGTCGGCGCACCTGCGGCTGGGCGCCCCGCTGCCGACGCCGGGCGACGCGCAACTGGCGGTGGCGTTCAGCCCGGACGGCGAGCAGTTGTCCGCGGTGGGACAGCACACCGGACTCCGCACCTACCCGGTCGGATCTCGTGCGGTCGCCGCTGAGGTGTGCGGGCGCGCCGGCGGCACCCTGTCCCGTGCGGTGTGGGCGGCGTACCTGCCCGAGGCTCCGTACCGGGATGTCTGCCCGCGGTGATGTTCGGTGTGGCGGCGAGGGCTGCGAACACTGTTCAGCTGCGAGAACTGGATCCATGACCAGACACATGCCGCAGCGCACAGTCCTCGCGGGGATGCTCACGATCGGGTCCCTCGTCGCCGTCGCCGCCGGACCCACCCCGGCCGCGCCCACGGCCGGGTCGGCCGCCGTGCCGGTGGAGCGCGGCGAGCCGCAGGCGATCGGCAAAGCGGAGATCACTTCGTACCTGGCGGCGCTCGCGCCGAACGCGCCGCGCGGACAGCGCTCGACGCCCGATCTACCTGGTCGTGGTGGTGATGGCCGTGACCCATGTCCTGTGGCTCCCGATGACCGACAAGGATGACCAGGTCAATACGGCGGCCGCATCGCAACATCGAGTGTCGCCGGAGTGGCCGGCGAGCGAACAGGTGACGGTTACCTCAGCCTCGAATCACTGAGGCGTGCGATCCGGGATGATCAATGACGAAGCCTCCCCGAGGGGGAGGCTTCGTCGGTGGGCCCGCGCCAACGGGTTGCCACCGGGGTTCCGTTCGCCTATCCGGGTATGGCAAGCATCGGGAACTCCAGGCACGCCGTGCCTTCGACCAGCGTGCGACGTCGACCTTCCGGTTCTCTACCGTTTTCCTACCGTCGAACGGTGTGCCATCTTGACGGAAGCCCCTGGATTGTGCTTCCGGATTCTGCGAATATTCGCCCAAGTCGACGTGGTGACGCCAATCAGCATCGTCGACCGAAGTCCTATCCGGGTCGATTGAGCGAGGGAATGGCATGATCGTCTGCGCAGATCGGTCGCTTCCCACGCGGGAAGGGAAGCTTGTGGACTACGCGCCGATCCCCACCGGCGGGTTGAACCGACACCCAACGCCATCTCCGCAGGAGGCCGGTCCGGTCACGCCGGACAGCAGTCCCCACGCCGGGTTCACGGCGGTGGTGATGGTGCTCGGCCAGTTGGCGTTCGTCTTCGCCGGCGTCCGGTGGGCGAGCCTGGATGTTCCTGCTGCCCTGCGTGCCGCTGCGGGAGCCACGGCTCTCGGTCTGGCGGCTGTGTACGGCAGGCCCGCCTTGCTGAGCATCGGCCGGTTCCTGAGACGCTGAGCGGTGTGAAAGCAGCTTCTGTCGCCTCCATTGCGCCGCCTGTCTCACCAGAAGGGGTGCGGTTCGCCTCGGCCGGGCGAACTGCGCCGCTCGGGCGCCGGCCCGAGGCATGCCGACGCGCGGCATCGCGCCGATCGTCGCTGAAGGCACGCCGGTGTATGCATGGGGAGCGCGCGTGAAGTACCGCATCCTCGGCCAGTTCTCAGTGCGCGACGACCAAGAACGGGAAGTGCCTTTGCCGGCCGGGGTCAGGCTGGCGGTGCTCGGTGTCCTGCTGGTGAACGCCAACCGTCCGGTGCGGACCGCGGATCTGATGCGGGTGGCTTGGGGCGGGTCGGCAGTGGCGGAAGCCCAGCTGCACAAGGCGGTTTCCGCGATTCGTCACCTGCTCGCGAGCGATGGCATCCGCGGGCACGTGGTCACCCATCCGCGGCTTGGCTATGAGCTGCGGGTCGAGCCCGATGACCTCGACAAGACCCTGTTCGAGCGGCACATCCTGGAGGCTGAACGAGCAGGCTCTGCCGGACGAAACGAGGACGAAGCTGACCTGCTGCGCGAGGCGCTGCGGTTGTGGAGCGGCCCGCAGGTGCTGCCCGGCACCAGAGCGGACTCGTTTCGGCAGTACATCGCGATCCTCGAGCAGCGGCGCAAGCGCGCCGCGGCGCGGCTGGCCGAGTTGGACCTCTCCGCCGGCAGGACCGAGCAGGTCCTCGACGAACTCCTCGCCATCGCGCTGGACTACCCGGATGACCAGCGGCTGTGCGAGCTTGGCATGATCGCACTGCACCTTACCGGGCGCTCCGTCGAAGCGGTGGAGATGTACGAGGGCCATGCCGCCGCGGTGGAACGGTCGACCGCCGCTCGACCCGATCCGGCCCTGCGTCGGCTCGCGTACGCGATCGGGAGCGGTAATGAAGCCGCGGTCACCCAGCACGTCCGGGTGGTCCTGACGTCGGCCGCGGGCCGCCGCACCATACAGGCCCTCACTCCCCGACAGCTGCCGCCGGACCCGGGCGATCTGGTGGGCCGTGCAGACATCATCGCGGAGGCGCAGTGGCTTCTGACGCAGGTGCCGGATCGGAAGACATCGTTGGTGCTGTCCGGCCCCGGCGGGATCGGCAAGACCGCATTGGCCGTCCATGTGGCTCACCGGGTCGCCGACCACTACCCCGATGGCCAGTTGTACCTGGATCTTCTCGGAACCTCCCTCCAGCCGGTCAATCCGTCGGACTCGCTGGCACAGCTGCTACGGGCGTTGCAGGTGCCCGAGGTGCCGGGATCGCGGGGCGAGCGGGCTGCGTTGTTGCGCTCCCTGGCCGCGGAACGGCGTCTCCTTTTCGTCTTCGACGACGTGCTCGACGAGGCGCAGGTCCGTGACCTCATTCCGGGCGCCCCCGAGTGTGGGGTGCTGATCATCAGCCGCAGGCGTCTCCCCGGCCTGGATTCCGCCCGTCACCTACCGGCTCTCGACCCCCTGGACCGCAGGTCGGCCACGGAGGTGTATCGGCTCGTGACCAAGATGGCCGGGGTGGACATAAGCGGCGAGCCGGAAGCTACCGCGCGGATAGTCGAGCTCTGCGCGGGGTTGCCACTGGCGCTGAAAGTGGCGGGCGCGCTCCGCGGCCGGGATCGGGGTCAGACGGGGACGCTGCTTGCGGATCGGCTCGCCGGTGCCGTGCTGCCAGGGCTGGTCTACGGCGACCACAGCGTGGAACGCGCCATCGGAGCCAGCTTCGATCGGCTTGACGAGTCGTCGCAGTCGCTACTCCTCGGACTCGGACTGCTCTCGTTGCCTGTCTTCGGGGTCTGGACAGCCGCAGCGGTGCTCGGCGCGGACGCCGCGGACGCCGCGGACACGCTTGCGACGCTGGCAGCCGCGCACCTCGTCGAACCGGCGCGGTTGGACTCGCGGTACACGCTGCATGACCTGACCCGTGAGTTCGCCCTTCGCCGGGCAGAGATCCGGTACCCGGCACGCGAGGACCGCCTCGCCGTACAGCGAAGGGTGTATGCGTCGATGCTGACCCTCGCTTCCCGAGCGGAGCTCGGCATCGGTCGCCACGACCTCGATCCGCCCGTGCCGCCGGATCCATCCGCGGGTCTCGACCGACCTCCGCTCGACTGGCTCGAATCGGAACGGGTTAACCTACGCGCCGCGGTAGAGCACACTGCTGATCTCGGACTGACCGAGTGCTGCTGGCGTCTCGCCGTCACAGCACGCCCCTTCTATGCCGTCCGGGGGTATACCGAGGACTGGCGAGTGACCAGCCTGACGGCGCTGAGGGCGTGCCGGGAGAAGGGCGATACCCGGGGCGAGGAGGCCGTACTCGCAGCCATGGCGGGAAGCCCGCCGGTCGATGACGACGTCAGCCGACACTGACAGCGTCGCCTGGCTGGTCAGCCGATGATCGGCCGGAACAGTCCGAGCAGGACGCTGGTGGTCAGCGCCGCGGCCGACAGCAACGCCGCGCCGGCCATCAGGGCGGCGTCGGCCCGGCCGAACACCTGCCGGCGTGCGTAGGTGCGGGGCAGGCCCGAGTCGAAGCCGCGCGCGTCCATCGCCACCGCCAGCCGGGTGCCCCGCCGGATCGCCCCGACCAGCAGGGCGAACGCGGTCGACACGAACAGCCGCAGCCGGGCCGCCGGGCTGTGGCCGGCGTCGATGCCGCGGGCCCGGCGGGCCAGGCTGAGCATCTGCCACTCCTGACCGAGCAGCGGCACCAGCCGGAACGCGGCCAGCGCGCCGATCGCGAACCGGGCCGGGGCCCGGACGTTCTGCACCAGGGCGTCGGCCAGGTCGGTGGGGTCGGTGGTGGCGAACACGATGATGCCCGGCAGCGCGATCGCGAAGACCCGCAGCACCATGCCCAGCGCGGTGACCAGCACCCCGGTCGTCACCGCGAACGGCCCCAGCGTCGCCAGCGTCGCGCCGGTGCGCTCGGCGGCGAACAGCACCAGCGTGATCACGATGCCGGCGGCGGCCAGCACCAGCGGCCAGGCGCGCCGGAACAGGGTGCCGTACCGGACGCCGAAGAGCGGCAGCACCGCCAGCTCGACCGCCAGGGCGATGGTCGGGGTCAGCGGGTCCAGGGTCGCGATCAGCGGGCCGCTGAACAGCACCGCGGCGGCGAGCTTGGCGACCGGGTTGCGCCGCGCGAGCGGTGCCGTGCTGGCCTCGAAGGTCGGCAGGGTCAGCGTCATGCGGCCCGTTCCAGCCGGTGGATCGAGTCGGCGAGGGCCGCCACGAAGTCCTCGTCGTGGGTGACCGCGACGATGCCGTGGCCGTCGTCGCGGAGCCGGGCCAGCAGGTCGACCAGCTCGATCCAGGTGCGCCGGTCCTGGCCGAAGGTGGGCTCGTCGAGCACCAGCAGCCGGGGCGCGGTGGCCAGGGCGGTGGCGACGCTCAGCCGCCGCGCCTCGCCGCCGGAGAGGGTGTGCGGGTTCGCGCCGGCCAGCTTGTCCAGCCGCAGCCGCTGGAGCAGCTCGTCGACGATCCCGCTCACCTCGGCCTCGGTGCGGCCGATCCGGCGCGGGCCGAGGGCCAGCTCGTCGGCGACCCGGTGGGTGACGAACTGGTGCTCCGGGTCCTGGAAGACCGAGCCGATCCGGGTGGTCAGCTCAACCGCCCGCCACCGGTACGGCGGCCCGCCCGGTCCCGCGTCGACCGTGCCCGAGGTGGGCTTGAGCAGCCCGCCGAGCAGCAACGCGAGAGTGGACTTGCCGGCGCCGTTGGGACCGGTGACGGCCAGCACCTCGCCGGCCCGGGCGGTCAGCGTGGCGGCCGGGAGACGGTGCCGCAGGGTGACGGCTTCCGCGCGTACCAGGGGAGCACCGGGACCGGTGACGGCCTTGCGGGGGGCGACCGGGTGACCCGGCACCCAGACCCCCTCCGCCGCCAGGCGGTCGCCGTGCGCGCCGAAGACCGTGCCCGGCGGGCCGTCCGCGCGCACCCCGCCGCCCGGCTCCAGCACCACCACCCGGTCGACCAGCGGGAGCGCTTCCGCGACCCGGTGCTCCACGACGATCAGCGTGGTGTCCTGGTCGAGCGCCCGGGCGATGGCCGACCGGATCAGCGCGGCGCCGGCCGGGTCCAGGTTCGCGGTCGGCTCGTCGAGCAGCAGCAGGCCGGGCCGCAGCGCGAGGGTGCCGGCCAGCGCCAGCCGCTGTTGCTCCCCGCCGGACAGCGCGCCGGTGGGCCGGTCCCGGCCGTAGCCGAAGCCGACCCGGTGCAGCGCCTCGTCGACCCGGGGCCAGATCTCGGCGGCCGGCACGCCGCGGTTCTCCAGCCCGAACGCCACGTCGTCGCCGCTGCGCGCCATGACCAGCTGGGTCTGCGGGTCCTGGAACACGATGCCGACCCGCTCGCGGGCCTTGCGCGGGTCGAGCCCGTCGATCTCGACCGTGCCCTCGGCCTCACCCGAGTCGTCGGGCAGCAGGCCGGCGAGCGCGGCGAGCAGGGTGGACTTGCCGGCCCCGGAGGGCCCGAGCAGCAGCACCCGTTCGCCGTGCGCGATGCGCAGGTCGACCCCGCGCACCGCCCACGCCTTGCGCCCGGCATGCCGCCACCCGAACCCCCGCAGGACCACTGAGCCCATAATTAGACGGCGGCGCGTTCGCGGCCGGAGGCGAACCGGTCCAGTACGCCGGTCTGTGCCAGCGCCCGGACCAGCAGGATGCTGCCCAGGCCCGCCACCAGCACGGAGCTGACCACGGTGATCGCGATGTAGGGCAGCCGCAGGGTGGCCCAGGACGTCCCGCCGTACCAGACGAAGGCGTCGTAGACGGACGCGGCGAAGCCGGCCGCGGCGGCCGCCGCCAGGGCGACCGGCAGGTTCCACACCTTGTACGCGAACACGGCGAAGACCAGCTCGGCCGCGGCCGCCTCCAGCGGGCCCTGCAGCACCAGGGTCCAGCCCCAGCTCGTGCCCAGCGCCACCGACACCAGCGCGGCCAGCGTCAGCGTGTAGAAGGCGGCGCCGGGCTTGCGGATGACCAGGGCGCCGAGCACGGCCGGCACCAGCCAGACGCCGTACAGGATGGCCCGGCCGGGCAGCGGGATGGCGTCCGCCGGGCCGTTCCAGAGCAGGCCCCAGGCCCAGAAGATGACGCCGAAAGCGACCGCGATGATCGAGGCGATGACGATGTCTATGGTGCGCCAGCGGTGGTTCATGAGTGGTGCCTCCCAGCTCGTACCGGGAGGAGACGCTGCACCGCGGCCGGGGACGTCTCCCGGACACGGCGCGGCTGGAGAAAGACCGAGCTCCCTGCGCTGGCATTACCCAGATCAGGTTCGAGGGTCTGCGGTGTCACCCGCACTCTCAGCGCTGCGCGCTCCCCTGTCGGATTGCATGTGTTTCGATGAACTTAACACCCGTACGGCTGTACGGGACAGCGTAGGAGGCGTCACATGCAGATCCAGGCCAGAGGGTTCACCTTCGACGTGTACGCCGGCGGCCCGGACGACGGCGCCCCGGTGCTTTTGCTGCACGGCTTCCCGCAGGACCATCGGGAGTTCGACCTGATCCTGCCCCGGCTGCACGCCGCCGGCCTGCGGACGTACGCCCTGGACCAGCGTGGCTACTCACCCGGCGCCCGGCCCGGCGCGGTCGCCGACTACCGGCTGGCGGAGCCGACCGCCGACGCCGTGGCCGTGCTGGACGCGCTCGGCGTCGAGAAGGCGCACGTCATCGGGCACGACTGGGGCGCGCAGGTGGGCTGGTTGCTGGCCGCCGAGCACCCCGACCGGGTGCGCACGCTCACCGCCGTCTCGGTGCCGCACCCGCGCGGGCTCGGCGTCGCCCTGCACAACCAGCCGTCGCAGAAGCTGCGGTTCGCCTACATGGGGGTGTTCCGGTCCCGGGCCGCCGAGCGGCTGCTGCTCGGCGCCGACGGCACCGCGCTGCGCCGGATGATGCGCCCGATCGGCGCCCGGGCCGCCCAGTACGCCACGGCGATGCGCGAGCCCGGCCGGCTCACCGCCGCGCTGAACTGGTACCGGGCGCTCTCCCGCGGTCAGCTCGCCGGTGTCGGCAAGATCACCGTGCCGACCACGTACGTGTGGAGCGACGGCGACCCGGTCGTCGGCAAGCCGGCGGCGCTGGCCACCGCCACCTGGGTGACCGCCGACTACCGGTTCGTGACACTGCGCGGGATCGGCCACTGGGTGCCCGAGGAGGCGCCGCGGGCACTGGCCGACGTGGCGCTGGCCCGCATCGGCGTTTGACGCCGTTCACCGATGGGAAACCCTGCGGCCACCGAGAAGGAGGTTCGATGGCCGCCGAGCAGCGACGGAACAAGCACGAGTCGGAGAAGCAGCGGTGGGACCGGAATTTCGCGGACCTGCTGCAGGAACTGCGGGTGGCGCAGACGGGCGTGCAGATCCTCTTCGCGTTCCTGCTGACCCTGCCGTTCAGCAACGGCTTCCCGAAGACGACGGACTTCCAGAAGGACACGTACATCGTCGCCCTGCTGGCCGCGGCCGCGGCCACCGCGATGATCATCTCGCCGGTGGCGTTCCACCGTGCGTTGTTCCGCCAGGGCCGCAAGCCGGAGCTGGTCCGCTACGCGCACAAGATGGCCACCGGCGGCCTGGCGTTCATGCTGATCGCGATGGTCAGCAGCGTGCTGCTGATCACCGACTACCTGACCAACATCTGGGTGGCCCTGGTGCTGACCGGCATCGCCGCCGGGTTCTTCCTGACCTTCTGGGCCGCCGTGCCGTGGGCGCGCCGGAACTGGGTCGACGAGGACGACGAGGACGACGACGAGGAGTTCGCCGCGCAGGCGGCCGAGCCTAACGAGACCTCGCGGGCTTGAGCCCGAGGTCCCGCAGCTCCAGGGCGGCCAGCGCCTGCACCGCCGCGGCGTCGCCGTTGCGCCAGGACTGGGCGATGTCCGGACCCAGCTTCGCCAGCTCGTTCAGCGGCCGGGTGGCCAGGGCCCGCAACGCCAGCAGGTCCTGGCCGGCCGGCTCGTTGCGGACCTTGACGGCCACCGCGGCCCGGCGCATCCAGCGCAGCCGCAGCGGCAGCCAGCCGAACAGCACCAGCGTCAGCGGCACCGCGACGATCAGCAGGGCCATGGCCAGCGCCAGGTTGCCGACGACCTCCTGCTGCTGCCGGCCGGCGTCGGCCAGCGAGTTGGCGGCATCGGCGGCGCTGTTGAACGGCGCGGTCAGCTCGTCGCCGACCAGCGGCACCCGGCCCACCTTGCCGCCGATGTCACCCAGGTTGCCGGCGATACCGGTGCCGGCCTCCTGCAGTTTCTGGCCGGGCACGCCCAGCTTCTCGACCATGTCGTTGACCCAGAACCCGGCCCGGATCCAGGCGTAGACCCAGAACACCACCAGGAGATCGGTGAGCAGCTGGCGGACGGCGGTGGGCAGCCGATCGGCGTACATCTTCACGCGCCACAGCGTCCCACGGCCGGCCTAGGAACGCTTGGCCGCGCACTCCGGGCAGGTTCCGAAGATCTCCATGGTGTGCGAGACGTCCACGAAGCCGTGCCGGCCGGCGACCTTCTCGGCCCAGGTCTCCACGGCCGGCCCCTCCACCTCGACGGCCCGCCCGCAGGAGCGGCAGACCAGATGGTGGTGGTGACCCTGGCTGCACCGGCGGTAGAGGTGCTCGCCGCCGGGCGGGCGCATCACGTCGATCTCGCCGGCGTCGGCCAGCCCCTGCAGGGTGCGGTAGACGGTGGTCAGGCCCACCCGCTCGCCGCGTTCCCGCAGGATGGCGTGCAGGTCCTGGGCGCTGTTGAAGCCCTCGGCGTCGGCGAGGACGGCGCTGACGGCACTGCGCTGCTTGGTGTTGCGCACCACGGTGGTGTCGTCGGTCATGATGCCTCCCGCGCATGGCTGACAGCGTCGGCGACGATGTGGGCGACGTGTTCGTCCACGAGTGAGTATGCGATCTCGCGACCGCGTCGTGCACCTCGCACCACGCCCGCGCCGCGCAACACCCGCAGATGCTGCGAGACCAGCGGCTGCGGCGCGCCCAGCTTCTCGACCAGCTCGTGCACGCAGCGTTCGCCCGCGCCGAGCTCGGCGACGATCGCCACCCGGATCGGCGCGGACAACGCGCGCAGCAGTTCGCCGGCCGCCTCGTACGCCTCGTAGCCGCTCGTCGTCACCGGAATGACGTTACTGCTCATCGGAGCTCAGCCTCGCGCAGCACGACCTCCGGCGGCTCGGCCTGCTGCTGGCCGGCCGGGATCACCCGGCGGCGCAGCACCCGCCAGGCGCCCGCGCCGACCGCGATGGCGAGGAACGCCGCGATGGCCAGGATGACGATCGTGGCACCCGGCGCGGTGTCCACCTCGCCGGCCAGCCACACGCCGGCGGCGGCGGCGCTCATCCCGATCACCATGGCCGTGACCATCGTGCTGCGGAACCCGCGGGTGACCTGCTGGGCGGCCGCGACCGGCACCACCATGAGCGCGCTGACCAGCAACAACCCGACGGTGCGCATCGCGATCGTGACGGTCACGGCGGTGGTCACGGCCATCAGCAGATTGAGGGTACGGACCGGCAGCCCGGACACCCGCGCGTACTCCTCGTCGTTGCAGACCGCGAACAGCGCCTGCCGCAGCCCCAGCATCGCCACCAGCACCGCGACGCCGAGCACGGCGATGACGGCCAGGTCCTCCCGCGAGGTGGTGGTCAGCGAGCCGAACAGGAACTGCATCAGGTTGGCGTTGCTGCTGTCGTCGGAGAGCCCGACCAGCACCACCCCGCCCGCGATGCCGCCGTAGAAGAGCAGCGCCAGGGCGAGGTCCCCGGAGGTGCGGCCCCGCTCGCGCACCAGCTCCACGCCGACGGCGCCGAGCACCGAGACCACCACCGCGGTGAGCACGGGGGACTGGTGCAGCAGCAGGCCCACGCCGACGCCGGTGAGCGCGACGTGCCCGATGCCGTCACCGATCAGCGACAGCCGCCGCTGCACCAGGTAGATGCCGAGCGCCGGCGCGATCAGCCCGATGATCAGCGCGCCGATCAGGGCGCGCACCATGAAGTCGTACTGGAAAAGGTCCATGACGCTAGCCGGCCGGCATCCGATCCGTAGGGGCGACGCAGATCGTGGCCTGCTCGGCCTCGGCGTGCGGGTGGACATGGTCGTGGCCGGGCTCGGCGTGGTGGCCGGCGGGCTCGGGCACCGCACCCTCGTACGCGATCCGGCCGTGGTGCACCACCACGGCCTTGTCGATCAGCGGCTCGATCGGGCCGAGCTCGTGGGCCACCAGCACGATCGTGCCGCCGGCCCCGGCGAACCGGCCGAGCGCCGCGGCGAACGCGTCCTGGCTGGCCGCGTCGACGCCGGCCGTGGGCTCGTCCAGGACCAGCAGGTCCGGGCGGCCGGCCAGGGCCCGGGCGATCAGGGTGCGCTGCTGCTGACCGCCGGAGAGGGTGGCGACCGGGTCGGCGATCCGGCCCAGCAGGCCGACGTCCGCCAGCGCGGTGCGCACGGCCTCCCGGTCGGCCGCGCCGGACGGGCGGAAGATGCCCCGGCGGGCCAGCCGTCCCGACGCCACGACCTCGCCGACGGTGGCGGGCACGCCGCTGCCGGCGCCCATCCGCTGCGGGACGTAACCGATCCGGGCCCACTGCCGGAACCGGCGCTGCGGGGTGCCGAAGAGGGTGATCTCGCCGGCCTCCATCGGCACCAGGCCGAGCACGGTGCGGATCAGCGTCGACTTGCCGGAGCCGTTGGCGCCCAGGATCGCGACGACCTGGCCGGGCTGCACGTCCAGGTTGATGTCCTGCAGCACGGCGCGACCGCCGTACGAGACGGCGGCGTGCGAGACGGTGATGACGCTCATGACGGACATCCCAGGGCCGTGGTGAGGGCGGTCAGGTTGCTGCGCATGACGGAGAAGTAGTCCGTGCCCGGCTCGCTGAGCCCTTCGAGCGGATCGAGGACGGCGGTCTTCGCACCGACCTCGCGGGCGATGGTCTCGGCGACCTTGGGGCTGACCAGCGTCTCGAAGAAGATCGTGGTGGTGCCGGTGGCCCGGGCCTGCTCGGCCACCTGGGCGAGCCGCTGCGGCGAGGGCTCGGACTCCGGCGAGATGCCGGTGATGCCGACCTCGGTGAGGTCGTAGCGCGCGGCGAGATAACGGAACGCGGTGTGGCTGGTGACCAGCTCGCGGCGCGCGCAGGTGCGCAGCGCGGCGGAGTATTCGGCGTCGAGCGCGGTCAGCTCGGTGTGCAGGGTCTTCGCCCGCTCGGTGTAGCCCGCGGCGCGGGCCGGGTCGGCCTGCGCCAGGCGCTCGGCGAGCCGGTCCGCGATGGTGGCGAAGCGCACCGGGTCCAGCCAGACGTGCGGGTCGGTCGCGCCCTCGGCGTGCTCCGGCTCGCCCGGCACGTGCTCGTCGTCCTCCTCGGCCGCGGCCAGCAGCGGCACCGCCGAGCCCACGTCCAGCGCCCGGTCCGTGGCCTCCTGGGCGACCGCCTCGTCGACGGCCGGCTGGAAGCCCTTGAGGTAGACGACCAGGCCGGCGTCGCTGATGTCGGCGACCTGGCGGGGGTTGAGCTCGACGTCGTGCGGCTCGGCGCCCGGCTTGGTCAGCTGGGTGACCGTGACCGCCTCCGCGCCGATCCGCTCGCTGAGGAACTGCAGCGGATAGAACGCGGTCACCACGTCGAGGCGTCCGTCCGAGGAGAACCCGCTCGCCTTCGCGCCGCAGCCCGCGCTCGCCACGGTCAGCAGGGCGGCGGCGGTGGTGGCGAGCAGGCGGCGCATCATGTCATCTACTGTGCGCCGTATTGGTAATGATTGTCAAAAGCGCATGTGTCCCGGAGCGTGCTCAGAGCGCCTTCGCCAGGGCGGCGGCGAACAACAGCGCCAGCATCGTGAGGCGGACCGCCCGGACCCCCGGCGACTGCACCGGCCAGGTCGTGAAGGTCAGCGCCACCAGCGCCACGACCAGCAGGAACAGCAGCGCGGCGCCGATGATGCCGGGCAGGAACAGGCCGGCCAGCAGCACCGCGAGCGCCACCAGGAAGGCTGTCGTCGGGTTGACGCTCGCCAGCCGGCGCAGCAGGTTGTCGGGCGGTGGTGGGGTCACGTCGGCCTCTCCGGTCGGTGCGTAGGCTCAGCCCATGCTGGTGCTCAACCGCTTTGTCGTCCCGCCCGACACACAGGCCTCGTTCACCGAACGGGCGCACGCCGCCCTGGCCGCCCTCGCCGAACGGCCCGGCTATCTTTCCGGCCGGCTGACCCGCGCGCTGGACGACCCCGCCTACTGGACCCTGGTCACCGAGTGGGAGTCCGTCGGAGCCTACCGGCGCGCCCTCGGCGGCTTCGACGTGAAGGTGCACGCGACCCCGCTGCTGTCGGAGTCGGTGGACGAGCCGTCCGCGTTCGAGACCCTGGCGAGCGCCGAGCCCGGTGCCGAGGTCGTCGTCGCGGCCAGCGACCGGGCCGCGGAACCCTGGCGCTGAGCCGTACGCTTGCTCCCATGACCCTTCTCGGGCAGCAGCCGCCACCGCCGCCGCAGGGCCCGGGTGTGTACCCGCCCTTCCCCGCCCCGCCCGTCGAGGGCCGCGGCCGTCGCCTCGGCCTCGGCCTCGGGGTCGGCGCGGGCGTGCTCGTGCTGGTCTGCGGCGGCGGGGTCGCCGCGGCCGTCGGGCTCGGCCGGGTGATGACCAGCGCGCTCAACGAGCAGGCCGAGGTGGTCGTCGGCGACTACCTGGACGCACTGCGCGACCGCGAGTGGTCGCAGGCCTACGACCAGCTCTGCGACGAGGCCCGGCAGAAGGAGACCGAGGCGCAGTTCACCAGCCGGGTCTCCACCGCCGAGCTGATCACCAGCTGGGAGGTCGGCAACGTCGACCTGACCCAGCTGGCCGCGCCGGTCGCGGTCACCTACGCCGACGGCGACACCGCCGACCTGCGGGCCTTCCTCGGGCAGAGCCGGGACACGGGCGGCTTCGAGGTGTGCAGCATCGAGGAGTAATCTCCTCCTTTTGTCCGATCCCGACGTCCCCGCCGACAACCAGCCGGCGTAGGAGGAACATGCCCGCCGAACGCATCGACGCCGTCGTCAGCCTGGCCAAACGCCGGGGATTCGTCTTCCCCTCCAGCGAGATCTACGGGGGCACCCGCTCGGCGTGGGACTACGGTCCGCTCGGCGTCGCGCTCAAGGAGAACGTCCGCCAGCAGTGGTGGAAGACGATGGTCCAGCAGCGTGACGACATCGTCGGCCTGGACTCCGCGGTCATCCTGGCCCGTGACGTGTGGGCCGCCTCCGGTCACCTGGAGGCCTTCGTCGACCCGCTGACCGAGTGCCAGTCGTGCCACAAGCGGTTCCGCGCCGACCACCTGGAAGAGGCGTGGGAGCACAAGCACGGCACGCCGCCCGGGTCGCTGCAGGAGCTCAACTGCCCCAACTGCGGCAACAAGGGCACCTTCACCGAGCCGAAGATGTTCAACGGCCTGATGAAGACGTACCTGGGCCCGACCGAGAGCGCCGAGGGGCTGCACTACCTGCGCCCCGAGACCGCCCAGGGCATCTTCGTCAACTACAACAACGTGGCGACCGCGGCCCGTAAGAAGCCGCCGTTCGGCATCGCGCAGGTCGGCAAGTCGTTCCGCAACGAGATCACCCCGGGCAACTTCATCTTCCGGACCCGCGAGTTCGAGCAGATGGAGATGGAGTTCTTCGTCCCGCCGGGCTCGGACGAGCAATGGCACGAGTACTGGCTGCAGCAGCGCTGGAACTGGTACCGCGATCTTGGATTGTCCGAGAGCAACCTGCGCTTCTTCGAGCACCCGAAGGAGAAGCTCTCGCACTACTCGAAGCGGACCGTCGACATCGAGTACCGCTTCCAGTTCGGCGGCACCGACTTCGCCGAGCTCGAGGGCATCGCCAACCGGACGGACTTCGACCTGACCACCCACTCCAAGCACTCCGGGGTGGACCTGAGCTTCTTCGACCAGGAGAAGCAGGAGCGCTGGGTGCCGTACGTGATCGAGCCCGCGGCCGGGCTGACCCGCGCGGTGCTGGCCTTCCTGCTCGAGGCGTACGACGAGGACGAGGCGCCGAACACCAAGGGCGGCGTCGACAAGCGCACGGTCATGCGCTTCGACCCGCGGCTCGCGCCGATCAAGGTCGCCGTGCTGCCGCTGTCGCGCAACCCGGAGCTGTCGCCGAAGGCCCGCGGCCTGGCCGACCTGCTGCGCAAGCGCTGGATGGTGGAGTTCGACGACTCGCAGGCGATCGGGCGCCGCTACCGGCGCCAGGACGAGATCGGCACGCCGTTCTGCGTCACGGTCGACTTCGACACCCTCACTGACGACGCGGTGACGGTCCGCGACCGCGACACCATGAAGCAGGAGCGGGTGTCGCTCGACGCGATCGAGGACTACCTGATCAAGCGGCTGCCCGGCTGCTAGGCAGAAGCCGAAACCGCCCGGTCGGCCGATGTGCAGGCCGATCGGGCGGTGCACGCGGACTCTGATCCACATCCGCGTTTTGACTCCGCCGGATGCCGCTGTGTCATGCTCGACGGCGTGACTCTCGCTCCCTTGACCCTGGGCAAATACCAGGTGTGGCCGCCCGTGGTGCTGGCCCCGATGGCCGGCATCACCAACGTCGCGTTCCGCCGGCTCTGCCGCGAGCAGGGCGGCGGCGTCTACGTCTGCGAGATGATCACCACCCGCGCGCTGGTCGAGCGGATCCCGAAGACCCTCAAGATGATCACCTTCGCGCCCGACGAGGAGTTCCGCAGCCTGCAGCTCTACGGCGTGGACCCGGACGTGACCGCTCAGGCCGTGCGGATGGTCGCCGAGGAGGGCTGGGCCGACCACATCGACCTCAACTTCGGCTGCCCGGTGCCCAAGGTCACCCGCCGCGGCGGCGGCAGCGCGCTGCCCTGGCGCCGCAAGCTCTTCGGCCGCATCGTCCGGCAGGCCGTCGAGGCGGCGGCCCCGGCGGGCATCCCGCTGACCATCAAGATGCGCAAGGGCATCGACGAGGACCACCTGACCTACGTCGAGGCCGGGCTGATCGCGCAGGAGGCCGGGGTGTCGGCGGTCGCGCTGCACGCCCGTACGGCGGAGCAGCGCTACTCGGGCACGGCCGACTGGGACGCGATCGCCACCCTCAAGCAGGCGCTGGACGTGCCGGTGCTGGGCAACGGCGACATCTGGGAGGCCTCGGACGCGCTCCGCATGGTCGAGCACACCGGCGTCGACGGCGTGGTCGTCGGCCGCGGCTGCCTGGGCCGGCCCTGGCTGTTCAAGGACCTGCAGGCGGCCTTCAACGGCGAGGTCTCGCAGGAGCTGCCCAAGCTGGGCGAGGTGGCGGCGATCATGTCCCGGCACGCGCACCTGCTGGTCGAGGCGCTGGAGAACGAAAGGCACGGCTGCGCGGATTTCCGCAAGCACGTCGCCTGGTACCTGAAGGGCTTCCCGGTCGGCGGCGACCTGCGCCGCTCGCTGGCGATGGTGACCACCCTGGCCCAGCTGGACGACCTGCTGGCCCAGCTGGAACACGACCAGCCGTTCCCCCGGGAGTCACTGGGCCAGCCCCGCGGCCGGATCAACGCACCGGGCAAGGTGTCGCTGCCGTACGGCTGGCTGGAGAGCCGCGACGACGACACCGTTCCCGAGGGAGCCGAGATGGAGAATTCCGGCGGATGACGTATCCGATCGTGGAGTTGCGGCAGTACACCCTGCAGCCAGGGCGGCGGGACGAGCTCATCGAGCTGTTCGACCGCGAGTTCGTGGAGACCCAGCAGGACGCCGGCATGGCGGTCCTGGGCCAGTTCCGCGACCTGCGTGACCCCGACCGGTTCGTCTGGCTGCGCGGCTTCACCGACATGCCGAGCCGGGCCGCGGCGCTGGCCCGCTTCTACGGCGGCCCGGTCTGGGCGGCCCACCGCGACGCGGCCAACGCCACGATGATCGACTCCGACGACGTGCTGCTGCTCCGGCCGCTGGGCGACGGCTTCCCGCTGCCCCCGGCGCGCGGCTCGGAGCTGCCGCGATCCCGCTTCCTGGCGAGCCTGCACTTCGCGGACGCCCCGTTCGAGAAGCTCCCGGAGCCGGCGCTGCCCCCGCTGGCGGCGTTCACCACGGCGTACGAGGAGAACACCTTTCCCGCCCTGCCGATCCGTGCGGGGGAGCACGCGTTCGTGTGGTTCGCGCGCTTCGACGACCAGGCGGCCCTGGACGCGTACGTGTCCGGCGCCGACCCGGCGGCGACGCTGCTGGAGCTGGCGCCGACGGCCCGTTCCCTGCTGCGCTAGGCGTGAGCGCGCGGCGTCATCGGGGTGATTCGGTGGTCCACAGCGCCGACAGGGGAAGCGCGACCATGCCGTCTCCGAAGCTGAGCGACTCGTTGCCGCAATAGAGGACGTAGCCCGCCGTGAATCGGTCGCCCAGCCGTCGTTGCAGCAGCCGCAAGCCGCGGAAGTCGTCGGTCCGGACCGTCTCGGCGGCCTTGACCTCGATGCCGACGATCTGACCCGCGTTGTCCTCCAGCACGGCGTCGACTTCGTACTGGTCACGGTCCCGGTAGTGGAAGAGGCGCGCCGAGAACCGTGCCCAGGTGAGCTGCCGGGCCAGTTCGCCGAGGACGAGATTCTCGATGAGGCCACCGGCTCTCGTGTCGGTGACGGCGCCCGAGGTGAGAAAGCCGGCGAGACCCGTGTCCACGAAAATGACTTTGGGGGTCGCGGTCGCCCGGGTGGTGGCGTTGGCCGACCAGGCCGGAATGATCCGGACCAGATATATGGTCTCCAGGATGCTCACCCACGAGCGGATGGTGGGCACCGAGACGCCGATCGCTCCCGCGAGCCGGGTGAGGTTCAACAGGCCGCCGACCTGATCGGCCAGCAGCGCGATCAACGTGCGCATGTCGCTCGTGCGGCTCAATTGCGCGACCTGTTGCACGTCACGGACGATCAGGTCCGACACGTAGTCGCCGAAGAAGCGATCCCTGCGGCGTTCGGACTCCCGGTGAACGGCCTCGGGATAGCCGCCTCGCATCGCCCGTCTCAGGTAGTCCTTGCGTTTGAGGCCGAGGGGCGCCGCCCGCAACTGAGCACCCAGGAGAAACGCCGCGTCGACGAATCCGTCCGGGCAGCCGTCGATCTCGCCCTGCGACAGGGGCCAGAGTTCGACTGTTTCCGATCTCCCGGGCAAGGCGTCCGGAAGGCTCTTCAGCGCGAGGAGCCGAGCCGACCCGGTCAACAGGAAGCGGCCGGGCCGGGGATCACGATCGACCAGGTGCTTGATGGCCAGCCAGAGGTCAGGTACCCGCTGGACCTCGTCGATGAGCATGAGACCGTCGTGGTCGAGGAAGCCGATCGGATCGGCGAGCGCCGCCGCGCGAGTGCCAGGGTTGTCGAGAAAGCGGGCGATGCCGTTCTCGTGCCGTCGCAGCCGCGCTTCCGCGAGGGTGCTCTTGCCCGCTTGGCGGGGCCCGTTGACGACGACAACACGGGTGTCGGTCAGCGCCTCGTCGATCAACTCAGCGACGTGACGGGAGAAATACTTGTCACCGTTCCGCACGGTCGTATTCTAGCCGGGGCTTTCCGTCTGCCGAGGTTCACACTTCAAATCTGCCGAGCATGGGACTTTACGTCTGCCGAGCACTGTCCCGATGTCTCGACGGCTACCCCGGGCGGGAAGGGTCACCCGTCCCGCCCGGGCGGCATCCGCTCAGACGTCGAGGTCGTTCTCGATGCGCTTGAGCTGGTGGCGGGCCATCGCCAGGTTCGACCGGTCCCGGCGCAGCGCCACGTACAGGAACAGGCCCTTGCCCGACCGGCTGGTCAGCGGCCGGATCAGGTGGTACTGGGTGTCCAGCGTGATGAGGATGTCCTCGATCTTCTCGGTGATGTTGAGCATCTCCATCGCCCGCAGCTTGGCGCGGACCACGTCGGTGTTGCCGGCCGCCGCGACCGTCAGGTCGAGTTCCTTGCCGCCGCCGACCGTGCCGAGGGCCATGCCGCTGGTGTGGTCGACCAGCGCCACGCCGACGGCGCCGTCGATTTCCATGATCTCTTTGAGGGCGGTGTCCATGTCAGCCATGAGTGTCTACTTTCGTGAGTATCGGTCAGCCGGCTTGCCGGCCGCGGAAGGTGCTCTGCAGGGTGGCCATCGGCGTGCGCCGGGCCAGCGGGATGGACGGCCCCACCTGGGTCGGAATCTCCGGGCGGGGGGCCACCGGCGCCTCGAGGACGAGGATCTTCACCAGCCGCCGGACGGCCCGGCGCGCCTCGAGGTGCACCATGGCCAAATTGGCGTCGCCGGTGGTGACCAGGGTCAGCAGGGCGTTCGGGCCCGCCGTGTACGAGGTGATGTAGCCGCCGTCGCACTCCACCACCGACTCGCGCAGGTCACCGTGGTTGACGGCGTGCGCGAAGCGCCGGGCCAGCGCGAGGTGGGCGGCGGCCAGGGCGGCCAGGCTGTCCGGCTCGATGCCGTGCGCGTCGTGCGCGACCACCATGCCGTCGGTGGTGGCGAGAACACTGCCGGAGAGTTCGGGCACCCGGTGGCGCAGGTTGCCCAGTTCCGTCAGTACCGCCGGATCCACCGTCATCCTCGGTCTCTCCTTCCTGATCGGGGCGCACCAGCGGGGGTGCGCGGGTCACCGCAGGGCCCGCAGCGCGGTGCGGATCCGTTTGAGCAGCACCTCATCGGTGCCGGGATGGACGTGACCGGTGTCCGCGGCGATCTCCTTCGGGAGCTTCGCCCCCGGCTTGCGCCGGGCCAGCCGTGGTGGCCGGTAACCCGGGCCGGAAGCCAGGGCCGGGTCGGTCTCCCCGGCCGGCTCGGGCGGATCACCCGAGGTCGGTGCCGGTCGCGGTCCGGTGCGGATGGGTACGGTCGGACCCTCCCCGGGCGACCGGACCGGCCGGTGCACGTCCACCGCGGTGCCCCTGGCGCGCGGCAGCCGGACAAAATCGGGGTTGTCGTTGTCGCGCGCACGCGGCTCGGGCGCCTCGATCAGGCCGAGCGCCGCCAGCCGGCGCAGCTCCTGGATCGTCGCGTAGCCGGCCCGGCCGAGCAGCTGGGCCAGGTCCGCCGGGGTCCGCTGGCCGTCGGCGTGCACCAGCAGCTCCCACTGCGCCGCGGTGAGCGTGACCCGTTCGACCGGCGGGCGCGGCACCGGGATGACCGGCGCGGTGTCCAGTTGCGGGTGCGGGTAGATCTCGTCCAGCAGCCGGGTGCGGCGGCGGGCCTCGCGGGTGACCGCCGCCGGGTCCACCCGCACGACCTGGCCCAGCCAGTGGATGGCGCCGTCCAGGAAGTCGACCGGCGCCGCGGCGGGGGAGAGGGCGAAGTAGGCGGCGTCGTAGGTCGCGCCCAGCACGCACAGCTCCAGCTCGCCCTGGGTGAGGTGCCCCTGCTCGAGCAGGATCTGGCCCACCCGGGCGCGGGAGGTGCCGGCGTCCAGCGCGGCCTGCCAGGTGCGGGCGGCCAGCCGGCCGGAGGCGGTCAGCAGCTCGCCGACGCCCGGCGCGGCCGCCGACTCCGCGTAGGACACCTGTCCCTCGATGAGATAGACCGTGCCGCCGGGCTGGCCGCCGACGACCATCGCGCCGGTCTGCCGCTCGCCCGCCGCCTGCGTGAGCAGACGTCCGGGTGCCGCGGTCCTCGAGGGTTTCACCGCCACTCCTTCCTGCCGGATCGGTTCGGGTCATCAGGAGGCCACGAGCTCGTCGGCCAGGGTCTGCATGCGGCGCCGGGCCACGGCGAGGTTGCCGCGGACGCGGTCCAGCCAGACGTAGAGCACCAGCCGGCTGTCGAAATCGGTCTGGACCAGCCGGAGCAGGTGGTAGCCCCCCGCGGTCGTGATGATCAGGTCCTCGAGCAGGTCGTGCGGTACCGCGGAGACGAACAGCGATCTGCTCTGTGCGGCCTGCACGACGTCCGCCGTGCCCGCCGCCGCCGCGTCGTGGTCCTCGTTGGGTGCGGCCCCGGTCGTCGCGACCGGGAAGCCGGTGGTGTAGTCGACGATGCTCGCGCCGATCGCGCCAGGTATCGCCATGGCCTCCTGCAGACAGTTCTCAACCCCGGGCACATCTCTCCTCAGCCGAGTGATGTTCCCGCCGTTCGCCGTGCCCGGCCGCTGGCGGGACTGCCGGGCATCGGTGCCACGGCCGGCCGGGGTGGTGCTGGTCGCGGCGGGCCCGGATTCAGCCGTACGCGCCGTCACAATGGGCCATCCTGCGGCCACGCTGCGATCTCCGGTCGCACCCGGTGTGCGTCATCGCCTTCGATGCTCATCTCGGTGTGGAGGTGCGGGACCGGGCCCGCCGGGCGGCCCGGGGCCGGTGCGGCGCCGGCCGGGAGAAGAGCCGTTTGGCGGTCTCGGTGCCGAGCGCGCCGAGCTCGATCTGCGCGACCGTGCCGAACCAGTGCCGCTCGCCCGGCACGAAGCGCATCGGCGTGGCGTCGCTCATCTGGAGCAGCGCGTGGGTGGCGGCGGTGATCGCGGCGACCACCCGGCAGGCCAGTTCGTGGTGACCCAGGTGGCCGTCGTGCACCAGGGCCCGGCCGACCGTCCCGGTGGCGCGCCCGGCCGCGTACGCCGACTGCCACGCCGCGGCGGACACCCGCCCGCAGGCGACCAGCCGCTCGCCGATGCCCGGGCACGCCGCCGACTCGGCGTGCGTGATCCGCCCGGCGACCAGATAGATCACCCCGGCGGCGCGGTCGTCGTCGAGGTGCAGGGCACCGGTGCGCCCGGACTCGGCGAGATTGGTCAGCAGGCGGCGCAGTGCGTTCACGGACTACTCCTCGGCGGAACGGGCATCGGCCTTTCAGGGGAGTGTCGGTCGCCGTTCCGGGGGAGGTCGCACGCACGGTGCGTTGTTTCCGTCGTGGTCCCGCCGTCGAGTGCGCGTAACATGATCGCCACTTTCGATGGCGTCACGTGGAGGTGTGCCGATGCCCAGTCAGTGGGAGCAGGTCGTTGTCGATGCGGAGGATCCGGCACGGCTGGCCCGCTGGTGGGCGGAAGCCCTCGGTTACCGGATCGTGCACGAGGAGCCCGACGAGGTGGAGATCCGGCGCGACCAGCACACCCTGCCCGGCCTGCTGTTCACCCCGGTGCCGGACCCGAAGCGGGTGAAGAACCGGCTGCACATCGACCTGCGCCCGGACGACCAGGAGGCCGAGGTCGAGCGGCTGGTGGACATGGGCGCCCGCCCGGTCGACATCGGTCAGCACGACGTGACCTGGGTGGTGCTGGCCGACCCGGAGGGCAACGAGTTCTGCGTGCTGTCCTCGCGGAAGCCGCCGGGTCAGTAGGTGAACTGACCGATCAGCCCCTGGATCTCGCCGGCCGCGGCGCTGACCCGCTCGGCCGAGCGCCGGGTCGTGTTGGCGCCGTCGGCGGTGGCCCCGGTGGAGGCGGTGATGTTCGTGACCGTGCCGCTGATCTCGGTGGCCGCCGCGGAGACCTCGCTGACGTTGCGGGCCATCAGCTCGGTGGTCGCCGACTGCTCCTCGACCGCCGCGGCGATGGTCCGCTGGCCGTCGTCGATCCGGGCGATGACGGCGGTGATGCTGCCGATGGCCGTGGCCGTCCGCGTGGTCATGTCCTGGATCGCGGCGATCCGGCCGGTGATGTCGCTGGTCGCCTGCGCGGTCTCCTGGGCCAGGTCCTTGACCTCGGAGGCGACCACGGCGAAGCCCTTGCCCATGTCGCCGGCCCGGGCGGCCTCGATGGTCGCGTTCAGCGCCAGCAGGTTGGTCTGCTCGGCGATCGCGGTGATCAGCCGGACGATGTCGCCGATCTCCCGGCTGGCCTCGCTGAGCGTGCCGACCAGGGCGCTCGTGGTGGCGGCGTTCTCGGTGGCCGTGGCCGTGGTGGTGGCGGCGTCCGCGGTCTGCTGGGCGATCTCCCGGATGGAGGCGGAGAGCTCGCCGGTCGCGGTCATCATGTCGGTGACCGAGTGCGACACCTGCTGCGCCGCGCTGTCCGCGTGCCTTGCCTGGCCCGAGGTCTGCTCCGCCGACGCGTCCAGCTGACCGGCCAGGTCACGCAGGTCCCCGCTGGCCGAGCCGAGCGCGCCGACGCTGGTCGCGGTGGCCGCCACGGTGGACCGGATGGCGCCCATCGCCTCGTTCAGGGCCTGCGCCATCTCGCCCAGTTCGTCGGCGCGGACGACCTCGACCTCGACGGTCAGGTCCCGGCCGGCGGCCGCGCGCAGCGCGGCGACCATCTGCCGCAGCGGCCGGCGGACCGCCCGGACGGTGAAGATCGCGGCCGCGGCCGTGAGCAGGGCGCCGGTCAGGCCGGCGGCGAGGATCAACCACCCACTGGTACGGCCGGAGTCGTCACCCATCTCTGCTGCATCCTGCACTGCCTGGAGCATGGCGTCATCGATGGCGCCGAGCTCCTCCTCCAGCGTGCCGAAGCTCTCCAGGAACTCCGGCAGCCCCGCGACGGCCGCCTCGCGATCGGTCGCGGCCAGCGCCACCAGGCGTTCTGCCGACTCCCCGTAGCCGACCACGGCCGGGCGGACCCGGGCGTACTCGGCGGCGAGCGCGGGCGGCGCGGTGGTCGCCGCCACGTCGTACTTGGTCACCAGCGTCGTGGCGTGCTCGGCCACCTCGGCCACGCCGTAGGCCTCCCGCTGGGCCGGGGTGGTGGCGTACATCGCCGACATCACGTCGGCGCGCAGGCCGTCGTGCATCATGTCGGCGTTCCACTGGCTGCTCATGCCGTCGCTGATCGCCGCGATGTCGTCGGTGGCCTCGGCCTGGTTCGCCGACCCCCACCCCGCGACGGCGCCGACCAGGGCCACTGAGGCCACGCCGATGACCGCCATCAGGACCAGGCGAGCGACGATGGTGAACCGGGGACGGGTGTGCGAATCGGACTCCACACCAATCGCATCGGCAAGCGGGACGGACGCCTTAGGGTGGGGACATGACGGACGGCGATGCCCAGCGCTGGGTGCGCGAGCCCGCCAAGGACAGCGGCTACGGACGCACCCAGTACGAGCGCGACCGGGCCCGGGTCCTGCACTCGGCCGGCTTCCGGCGGCTCGCCGCCAAGACCCAGGTGCACACCGCCGGCTCCGACGACTTCCTGCGTACCCGGTTGACCCACTCGCTGGAGGTCGCCCAGATCTCCCGCGAGATGGGCACCCGGCTCGGGTGCGACCCGGACGTGGTGGACGTCGCCGGGCTGGCCCACGACATCGGGCACCCGCCGTTCGGCCACAACGGCGAGGCCGCGCTGGACGAGGCCGCCCGGTCCTGCGGCGGTTTCGAGGGCAACGCGCAGACCCTGCGGGTGCTCACCCGGCTGGAGGCCAAGGTCGACGGCGCTGGGCTCAACCTGACCCGGGCCTCCCTCGACGCCAGCTGCAAGTACCCCTGGCCGCGCGGCCCCGGCCGGCGCAAGTTCGGGGTCTACGCCGACGACCAGCCGGTCTTCGACTGGATCCGGCAGCCGGCCCCGGCCGGCGAACGCCGCTGCCTGGAGGCCCAGGTGATGGACTGGGCCGACGACGTGGCCTACTCGGTGCACGACGTCGAGGACGGGGTGCACGGCCGCTACCTGTCGCTCGCGCCGCTGCTGCACGACGCCGACGAGCGGGCCGCGCTCTGCGCCGACGTGGCCGCCACCTATTCGGACGAGACCGCCGAGACCCTGGGTGAGGCCCTGCGGCTGCTGCTGGCCGACGAGATCGTCACCGCGGTGGCCGACTACGACGGCGGCTACCGCTCCCAGGTCGCCCTCAAACGGATGACCAGCGTGCTGACCGGCCGCTTCGTCTCCTCGGCGGTCGGCGCGACGAACAGCCGGCACGGCACCACCCCGGTCCGCCGGTACGCGGTCGACCTCATCGTGCCGCGTACGGTGCGTAACCAGTGCGCGCTCCTCAAGGGCATGGCGCTGCGGTACGTGATGCGCGCCCGCGCCGCCGAGGAGTGGTACGAGCGCCAGCGCGCCATCCTGATCGACCTGGTCCGCGTGCTCTGCGAGCGCGCCCCGGACCACCTCGACCCGATGTTCGCCGAGCTGTGGAAGGCGGCCGACACCGACCCGGCCCGGCTGCGCGTGGTGATCGACCAGGTCGCGTCGCTGACCGACCCGGCGGCGGTCGCCTGGCACCGGACCCTCATGGCAGCCGGTCGGTGAGGCGAGGCAGTATGTAGCCGTGGCGGGCAGGGTCAAGGACGAGGACATCGCGCTGGTCCGCGACCGGACCTCGATCGCGGACATCATCAACGAGACCGTGACGTTGCGCTCGGCGGGCGGCGGCAACCTCAAGGGCCTGTGCCCGTTCCACGACGAGAAGACCCCCTCGTTCACCGTGTCGCCTGCCCGAAATGTCTATTTCTGCCACGGTTGCGGCGCCGGTGGCGACGCCATCAAGTTCCTCATGGACGCCGAGCACCTGACCTTCATCGAGTCCGTCGAGCGGCTCGCCGGCCGGGCCGGCATCCAGCTGCGGTACGACGAGTCCGGCTTCAAGAACGACGGCCCCCGCCAGCAGCCCGGGCAGAAGCAGCGCCTGATCGCCGCGCACCTGGCCGCCGCCGAGTTCTACCAGGAGCAGCTGACCACGCCCGGCGCCCGCAAGGCCCGCGAGTTCCTCGCCCAGCGCGGCTTCGGCCGGGACGCCGCCGAGCGGTACGCCTGCGGTTTCGCCCCGGACGGCTGGGACCTGCTCACCAAGCACCTGCGGCAGCGCGGCTTCACCGCCGAGGAGCTGACCGCCGGCGGCCTGGCCAAGCCGGCCCGCTCCGGCTCGCTCATCGACCGGTTCCGACGCCGCCTGCTCTGGCCGATCCGGGACCTGACCGGCGACGTGATCGGCTTCGGCGCGCGCAAGCTGTTCGACGACGACGACGGCCCGAAGTATCTGAACACCCCCGAGTCGCCGCTCTACAAGAAGTCGCACGTGCTCTACGGCATCGACCACGCCAAGCGGGAGATGGCCAAGCAGGGCCGGGCGGTCATCGTCGAGGGTTACACCGACGTGATGGCCTGCCACGAGGCCGGCGAGCCGACCGCCGTGGCGACCTGCGGCACCTCGTTCGGCATCGACCACATCGGGGTGCTGCGCCGGCTGCTGATGGACAGCGACAGCTTCACCGGCGAGATCATCTACACCTTCGACGGGGACGCGGCCGGGCAGAAGGCCGCGCTGCGCGCGTTCGAGGAGGACCAGCGCTTCGTCGGGCGCACCTTCATCGCGGTCAGCCCGGACAACATGGACCCCTGCGAGCTGCGGCTGGCCCGCGGTGACCTGGCGGTCCGCGACATGATCGCGAGCCGGGAGCCGCTGGTCGACTTCGCGCTGCGGCAGACCCTGTCCCGCTTCGATCTGGACACCGTGGAGGGCCGGGTCGAGGCGATGCGCCGGGCCGCGCCGCTGGTGGCCAAGATCAAAGACCGGGAGAAGCGCCCCGAGTACGCCCGCAAGCTCGCCGGCGACCTCGGCATGGACCTGGAACCGGTGCAGCGGGCGGTGGCCGCCGCCTCGTCGCCGGAGCAGTCCGGCGCGCCGGCCCCGCGCCGCCCCGCGGACAGCCCGCAGCGCCTGGTGGAACGCGAGGCGCTGAAGCTGGCCCTGCAGTATCCGGTGCTGGCCGGCCCGATGTTCGACGCGCTCGGCCCGGAGTGTTACGGCGACGCGGTCTTCCAGGGCATCCGCAAGGCGATCGCGACCGCCGGCGGCACCGCGACGGCCACCGGCGGCGCCGGCTGGATCGAATCGGTCCGCGACGCCTGCGACGACCTGGGCGGCAAGGCCCTGGTCGGCGAGCTGGCGGTGGTGCCGCTGCACGTGGACGGCGAGGCCGATCTCCGGTACGTCCAGGTGACGCTGGCCCGGCTCCAGGTCGGCGCGGTCACCACCCGGATCAAGGAGCTGAAGTCCAAGGTGCAGCGGATCAACCCGGTTGCCCACAAGGACGAGTACCTGGCCCTGGCCGGGGAACTCTTCTCGCTCGAACAGCACGCGCGCGCGTTGCGCGACCAAGCGGCAGGTGGATTGTGAGTCTCTTCCGTCGGCGTCCCAAGCTTCCCGCCGCGCTGCGGCCGGCCTTCGAGCCGGAGGAGCGCATTCTGGCGTGGGCCTTCGCCGGCGAGCCGGGTGATCAGGTGCTGATCGCCACCAACCGGGGGCTGTGGCTGCCCGGCGGCGAGCGGCTGGGCTGGCACGAGATCCACAAGGTGGCCTGGTCCGGCCGCGAGCTGCTGGTCACGCCGGCCGAGACGGCGCAGGAGCGGGAGGGCTACACGGTGCAGATCGACGCGCCGGTGCGCGGCTTCCTGCTGCTCGAGCCGGGGGAGCTGCCCGACCAGGTGCGCACCCGGGTGACCCGCTCGGTCGCGTACACCTCGCACCATCCGCTGCCGCCCAACGGCGGGGTCCGGGTGGTCGGCCGCCGGGTGAGCGGGGTGGACGGCCTGACCTGGGCGGTCCGGTACGACGCCAAGACGGCCGTGGACGCCGAGCCGATCGTCGAGGTCACCGACCAGTTGGTCGCCTCGGCGCGGGAGGCGACCACCCCGCCGGCCTGATAAACCGGCGGTTTTTGTCGGACCCTCTCACTAGGGTCCGTCGGGTGACTCTCATTCACGCCCGCGGGCTGGTCAAGCGGTTCGGTGACTTCACGGCCGTCGACGGCATCAACGTCGACGTGGAGCGCGGCGAGGCGTTCGGCTTCCTCGGCCCCAACGGCGCGGGCAAGAGCTCCACCATGCGCATGATCGGCTGTGTCTCCCCGCCCACCGACGGCGTGCTGCGCATCCTCGACCTGGATCCGCGGCGTGACGGCCCGGCGATCCGCGCCCGGCTGGGCGTCTGCCCCCAGCTCGACAATCTCGACCTCGAGCTGACCGTGCGGGAAAACCTCACCACCTACGCGAGGTTCTTCGGCATCCCGCGCCGGGTCGCCCGGGAGCGCGCCGCCGAGCTGCTCGACTTCGTCCAGCTCACCGAGCGTGCCGACAGCAAGGTCGAGCCGCTCTCCGGCGGCATGAGACGCCGGCTGACGATCGCCCGGGCGCTGGTCAACGAGCCCGAGATCGTGCTGCTCGACGAGCCCACCACGGGCCTCGACCCGCAGGCCCGGCACCTGGTCTGGGAGCGGCTGTTCCGGCTCAAGCAGCAGGGCGTGACGCTGGTCCTGACCACGCATTACATGGACGAGGCGGAGCAGCTCTGCGACCGCCTGGTGGTGATGGACGGCGGCCGGATCGCCGCCGAGGGCTCACCCCGCGCGCTGATCGAGCGCTATTCCACCCGCGAGGTGGTCGAGCTGCGGTTCCAGGCGGAGTCCCAGGAGGTCTTCGCCGACAAGCTGGCCGGGGTGGGGGAGCGGCTGGAGGTGCTGCCCGACCGCATCCTGCTCTACGTGGCCGACGGCGACGAGGCGGTGGCCGAGGTGCAGCGCCGAGCGCTGAGCCCGGCCAGCGTGCTGGTCCGCCGCAGCAGCCTGGAGGACGTCTTCCTGCACCTGACGGGCCGGACCCTTGTCGACTGAGGCTGCCGCGCGCTCACTCCGCGGCGGCGGGCGCCACGGTCGCGCCGCGCGAGTGCAGCAGCGCGCGCAGCTCGGCGTGCTGCTGCTCGCTCAGCCCGCCGGTCGGCACCGAGACGATGCGCCGGCCGAGCTGCACCGCCATGCGCCGGTGCGGCGTCGAGGCGAAGCGCGGGCCGACGAAGACGGCGAACTGGCCCGGCCACTCCTCGACCGCCGCGACCTCCGACCAGGCGTAGAAGTGCTCCTGGAAGCCGGCCGCGATGCCGATGCCCCGCTCGTCGAGGCGGTAACCGGTCACCAGCCCGATGGTGGCCGCGTTGTTCCGCACCCCCCGCTCGGCCATCTGACCGGGCACCCGCAGCGCGAAGACCACCGCCATCACCAGGTAGAGGGCCGCCAGCCCGTAACTGTGGAAGCCGGCGGCGGCGATCAGCGCGGCCACGATGAAGAACGCGCCGAGGCAGACAGCGTAGGTGCGGGCGGAGCGCCGGGCGGCGGCGCGGAAGAGCGACGCATCCGGCTGCGCCTGAAAAGTGAACGGCATATCGACCCCCATGATCGAGCAGGATTCTAGATGACGCGCTACGTGCTGGAATACCACCTGGTCGCCTACCGGCGGGTGTGGCGCGGCAGCGTGCTGTCGTCGTTCGTGCTGCCGCTGCTCACGATGGTCGGCTTCGGCCTGGGCGTCGGCGCCTACGTCACCGGCGGCGTCGCGGGCGTGCCCTATCTGGACTGGATGGTGCCGGGCCTGATCGCCTCCACCGCCATCCAGGTCGCGATCGGCGACTCGACCTGGCCGGTGCTGGGCGGCTTCGAGTGGCGGCGGCTCTACTACGGCCAGGCGGCCGCGCCGCTGAGCGTCGCCGACATCCTCGACGGGCATCTGGCGTTCGTGGTGTTCCGCACGCTGACCAGCTGCGGGGCGTTCCTGCTCATCGCCACGGCGTTCGGCACGATGCACTCCTGGTGGGCGCTGACGATCCCGGTGATCGTGGCGCTGCTCGGCCTGGCGGTGGCGACGCCGACCTTCGCCTACTCGTCGGCCATCCGCAGCGACAGCTACCTGGCGGTGCTGTTCCGGCTCGGGGTGATCCCGATGTCGCTGTTCTCCGGGGTGTTCTTCCCGGTCGAGTCGCTGCCGGGGGCGCTGCGCTGGATCGCGTACGTGCTGCCGCTGTGGCACGGCGTCGACCTGAGCCGGGCCGCCACGCTGGGTGTCGCGCCGGCCTGGTCGCCGGTCGGGCACGTGCTCTACCTGTCCCTGTGGGCGGGCGTCGGCTGGCTCCTGGCATATCGGCAGTTCAGCCGCCGGCTCGTGGTGTGAGAGGGCTTCTGACATGGTGACTCTGGTCCTGCCGCGGCTGATCTCGTTCGAGGGCGCCGGCCGGCGTTCGGCGTCCGTGGTCGAGCGCAACGTGGCGTCGCTGCAGACGTCGTACTGGCTGGTGATGGCCTCGGGCTTCCTCGAGCCGATCCTCTACCTGTTCTCCATCGGCGTCGGGGTGGGCGCGCTGGTCGGTGACCTGACGCTGCCCGACGGCCGGGTCATCGGGTATGCGGCGTTCGTCGCCCCGGCGATGCTGGCGTCGTCGGCGATGACCGGCGCGCTGTCGGAGACGACCTTCAACTTCTTCGGCAAGATGAAGTTCATGAAGCTGTACGACGGGATGCTGGCCACCCCGCTACGGCCGATCGAGATCGCGCTGGGCGAGCTGGCCTGGGCGATGATCCGCGGCAACATCTACGCGGCCGCGTTCCTGGTGGTGATGGTCGCGATGGGGCTGACCACGGCCGGGCCGGCGGTGGGCGCGTTCGCGGCGGCGATCCTGGTGGGCTTCGCGTTCGGCGGGGCGGGGATGGCGCTGTCCACGTTCATGCGCAGCTGGCAGGATTTTGACCTGATGGCGTCGGCCCAGTTCGCGCTGTTCCTGTTCTCCGGCACGTTCGTGCCCGCCCAGGCCTATCCGGCGGCGCTGCGCTGGGTGGTCGAGGTGACACCGCTGTACCGCTCGGTCGACCTGATCCGGGCGATCACGACCGGCTCGGTGGGCTGGCTCCAGGCGCTGGACGTGCTCTACCTGCTCGCGCTGTTCGCGCTCGGCCTGACCGTGGCCGGCCGCCGGATGGGCAAACTCCTGTGCAAATAGCTGAAAGGTGGCTGAGATCGGGTGATTAGCCGGCCGGGACAGCGGGCACCACCCCTGACGAGGTCGTCTTCCGGACGCGGTGTGTCTCCGGGGCACGAGGGCGGAAGCCGACCGGTCGGACAACGCGTAGCGCCCGGAGGGCCCCGTCATGAAGCTGCACAAGGATCACGACACGAAGGCCGAGGCCGACGAGAAGTCCCGCCACGACGTGGCCACCACCAAGACGAGCGAGGACAAGAACGCCGACCTGTCGGCGCCCAGCCCCGACGCGGGTCCCGACAATCCGGCCAAGCTCAAGGGCAAGGGCGTTCTCGCCGCCCTCAAGCGCACGCTGAAGCAGTTCTCCGAGGACAACGTCACCGACTGGGCCGCCGCGCTCACCTACTACGGCGTCCTGTCGATCTTCCCCGGCGTGCTGGTGCTCGTGTCGATCCTCGGCATGCTCAGCGACGACGGCCAGCAGACGGTGCAGGACACGGTCGGCGAGATCGCGCCGAACCAGATCCAGAACCTGCTCGACCAGGTCCTCACCCAGGTCTCCGACCCGGGCACGGCCGGCTTCGCGGCGATCCTCGGTCTCGCGACGGCCTTCTGGTCGGCGTCGGGCTACATCGGCGCCTTCATGCGCGCCTCGAACGCGATCTACGACGTCCCCGAGGGCCGCCCGATCTGGAAGACCCTGCCGATCCGCCTCGGCGTGACCGCGGTCGTCGGCCTCATGCTGATCCTCTCGGCCGTCATCGTGGTCTTCACCGGCGACCTGGCCCAGGCGGTCGGCGACACCATCGGTCTGGGCTCGGCGGCCGTGACGACCTGGAACATCGCCAAGTGGCCGGTCCTGATCATCCTGGTCAGCCTGATGTTCGCGATCCTCTACTGGGCCTCCCCGAACGCCAAGACGGGCGGCTTCCGCTGGGTCAGCCCGGGCGGCATCTTCGCGGTCGTGGTCTGGCTGATCGCCTCCGGCGCCTTCGCGCTCTACCTGGCCAGCTTCGCCGACTACAACAAGACCTACGGCACCCTGGGCGGCGTCATCGCCTTCCTGGTCTGGCTCTGGATCTCGAACATCGCCATCCTCCTCGGCGCCGAACTGGACGCGGAACTGGAACGAGGCCGCGCCATCGCCGCCGGCCACCCGGCCGACGACGAACCCTTCCTGCAGCTGCGCGACGACCGCAAGCTGAAGAAGGGCAGCGAAAAAGGCCTGAGCACCAACTGACAGAACGCCCCACCACCGACGGCCGCGCCCCCACCGGGGTCCGCGGCCGTCCGGCATTTCCGGCTCCGACGCAGGCCCGACCCGCCAAGTCCACGACAGGAACCCGACGGCCAGGGGGTTGCCGCCGGCCCGGTCCACGACCGCGGCCAGGGCGGCGCGGCGCTCGGCTCGCATGCCCGACGGACGGACGGACGGCCGGACAGGCCAGGCGCAGGGGCCGGGTCGTCCGCCGAGCGACGACCTGGACCGTTTGCCGAGGAAGGCCGGTCGGCCGCGGAGCATCGTGCCGCCGCTCGCGGACCAGCGCGCCGAACCGTTGCCGGGCTGTTTGCTCAGCGGTCGACCGGCCGCGTGCCGAGCCGCATGCCGGTCGGTGTGCCGGACCACATGCCGGATCGTGTGCTCGGACCGTCGGCTGAGCGGTCTGCCGGGCCACTGCCGTGCGCCGACGGCCGTAACTCCGGAATCGGGACCACCGTCCGGACAGCGGCCGCTCTCAGCCCCCTGCAAGGAGAGCGGACCGCGCTCAACACGAGGGCCCGTCGCCCATACCGAGGTAGGAGGCCAACGTCAACACTTGGGTGATCATTTGACCACCCGCTGCGGTGACTTTTGAATCAGGCGACAAAAGTTTGTGGGGATCATCGAGAAGGTATGGACTAGCGCGGCGGAAGGGCCCTAGTGTGACGGGCGTGACACCGTCCCGTTTCGGCGGTGTGAACGGCCGGAGGTGCCCGTGCATGTCGTTGATGCTCCCCACTTGCGCCTGTTGCGTTTGCTGCGGGACGAGGGTCCGATCTCTCGGGCCGAGCTGGGTGATCGGCTTGATCTGACCCGTCCCCGTCTGCTCGCCGAGGTGGAACGGCTGGTTGCGGCCGGCTACATCGCCGAGGCCGGGATGGCCGCCTCGCGGGGTGGGCGGCGTTCCACTTTGGTGGAGTTGCAGCCGCGGTTGCGCTTCGCTGCCGTTGATCTCGGCGCCAGTTCGATCGACGTCGAGGTGACCAACGGGCGGCTCGAGCCCGTCGCGGCCTACCGGGAGAGCGCCGACATCCGGTCCGGGCCGAAGGTGATTCTGCACCGGGTCAACGAGTTGCTCGCCAAGGCGCGCACCGACGGCGCGTTCGATCGGCTTGATGCCGTCGGCATCGGGGTGCCCGGGCCGGTGAGCTTCCGCGACGGCGTGCCCGTCTCGCCGCCGATCATGCCGGGTTGGGACCGTTATCCGGTACGCGAGCTGCTGGCCCGCGAGCACGGTTGCCCGGCCGTGGTGGACAACGACGTCAACATCATGGCGATCGGGGAGCGGCACGGCGGGGTCGCGCACTCCGTCGACGACTTCCTCTTCGTCAAGATCGGTACGGGCATCGGCTGCGGCATCCACCTCGGCGGCGGGGTCTACCGCGGGGTGGACGGCTGCGCGGGCGACATCGGCCACATCCAGGTCGACGCGCACGGTCCGGTGTGCTCGTGCGGCAACACCGGCTGCCTCGAGGCGCTGTTCAGCGGCGCCGCGCTGGCCCGGGACGCGCTCGCCGCGGCCCGCAGCGGCGAGTCCCCGGCGCTCGCGGAACGGCTGATGGCCAACGGCGAGGTCGGCGCCCGGGACGTCGTCGACGGCGCCGCGGAGGGCGACGTCACCTGCATCCGGCTGATCCGCGACGGCGGCCGCCGGGTCGGCGCGACGCTGGCCACGCTGGTGAGCTTCGCGAACCCGTCGATGATCGTCATCGGGGGCGGGCTCGCCCAGCTCGGCCACATCCTGCTCGCCGAGATCCGCAGCGTGGTCTACCGCCGCTCCCTGCCGCTGGCCACCGGCAATCTCCCGGTGGTGCTCAGCGAGCTCGGCGCCCGCGCCGGAGTGAGCGGCGCGGCGGTCCTGGCCAGCGACACGGCCTTCGAGCAGGCATCATGACCGCCCCCGACCCGGCCCGCGACGACCGCCCGGCCGCACACGCGGCCGGCGACCGCCCCACCGGCGGCCCGGCCGCACACGCGGCCGGCGACCGCCCCGCCGACGGCCCGGCCGCACACGCGGCCGGCGACCGCCCCGCCGACGGCCCGGCCGCAGACCCGGCCGGCGCCGACCGCCCGGCCGCACACGCGGCCGCCGACGACCGCGCCGACGACCGCCCGGCCGGCGCCGGCAGCGGCACCACCAACCCCGCCCCGGCACCGCCCGCGACCACCGTGCCCCGCCCCCGCGACGGCAACGCCGAGGACGCCACCAGCGGCACCCCGCACCGGGAAGGCATCGGCGACGTCGTGCTCCGCCTGGAGAACGTCGTCAAGACCTTCCCCGGCGTACGCGCCCTCGACGGCGTCCAACTCGAAGTCCGCGCCGGCGAGGTGCACTGCCTGCTCGGCCAGAACGGCGCCGGCAAGTCCACTCTCATCAAGGTGCTCGCCGGCGTGCACCACGCCGACGAGGGCAGCATCTCCTGGCTCGGCGAACCCTTCGCCCCGGCCAGCCCGCAGGCCGCCATGCGCGCCGGTATCGCCACCATCTACCAGGAGCTCGACCTCGTCGACGATCTCTCCGTCGCCGAGAACGCGTTCCTCGGCCACGAGGAGAGCCGCGGCGGGTTCCTGCGGCGACGCTCCACCGCGTACCGGACCAAGCAGATCCTGGCCCGGCTCGGGCACGAGCACATCTCCCCGCGCCGCCTGGTCCGGTCCCTGCCCGCGGCCGGTAAGCAGATCGTCAGCATGGCCCGTGCGCTCTCGCACGACGCCCGGCTGATCGTCATGGACGAGCCCAGCGCCGTGCTCGCCCACGACGAGGTCGAGAACCTGTTCCGGATCATCCGCGAGCTGACCTCGCACGGCATCGCGGTCATCTACATCTCGCACCGGCTCGAGGAGATCCGCGACATCGGCGACCGGGTCACCGTGCTCAAGGACGGCCGGACCACCGCGGCGAACCTGCCCGCGCGCAGCACCCCGACCAACGAGCTGGTCAGCCGGATGACCGGGCGGACCATCGAGTACGTCTTCCCGCCGCGTGAGGTCAAGACCGGCACCACCCCGCTGCTCGAGGTCGACGGGCTCAGCCGGGAGGGTGAGTTCTCCGGCGCCTCGCTGAGCGTCAAGGCCGGCGAGATCGTCGGCATCGCCGGGCTGGTCGGCTCGGGGCGCTCGGAACTGCTGGAGACGATCTTCGGGGCGCGCCGGGCGGACAGCGGCACCGTCACCCTGAACGGCAAGCGGATCAGCTCGATCCGGGGCGCGGTCCGGGCCGGTATGGGGATGGCGCCGGAGGAGCGCAAGAGCCAGGCGCTGCTGCTGGACGAGCCGATCTACCGGAACATGACGCTGGCGAGCTTCTCCGGTTACGCGCGTGCCGGGTTCACCGACGCCGGCAAGGAGCGGACGGCCGCCGCGGAGACCGCCGCCGCGCTGGAACTGCGCCCGCGCGACGTGAGCCGTCCGGTCCGCACCCTGTCCGGTGGCAACCAGCAGAAGGTCGTGGTCGGCCGGTGGCTGCTGGAGGGCACCAAGCTGCTGCTGCTCGACGAGCCCACCCGGGGCGTGGACGTCGGCGCCCGGGCCGAGCTGTACCAGGTCATCCACGACCTCGCGGCCCGTGGCGTGGGGGTGCTGCTGGTCTCCAGCGAGGTTCCCGAGGTGCTCGGTCTGGCCGACCGGGTGCTGGTCATGCGCGAGGGGCACCTGATCCACGAGGCAGCCGCGAGCGAGATCGACGAAGCCACTGTTCTTGATCTCGTCATGGCGGGATCTCTGATGGAAGGGGAGCCGGCATGACGGATCAGAGCACCAAGGCGAGCCTGCCGGCGCAGAGCCCGCCGGTCGAGCCGTCGCCCCCGGGCAGGCGCCGGTCGCCGGCCGACTGGCTCAGGGGGGACAGCGCTGAGCCGCTGCGCCGCAATCTCGGCCTGATCGGCGTGCTGGTCTTCCTGGTGATCATCGGCGCCGTCACCCGGCCCGAGCTCTACGGCGACGCCACCTGGGTCAAGAACAACACCTTCACGATCCTGCAGCAGGCGTCCGCGATCGGCGTGGTCACCGTCGGCATGACCTTCGTGATCATCGGAGGCGGCATCGACCTGTCGGTCGGCGCGATCATCGCGGTGGCCGGCGTCTGGTCGACGACGCTGGCGACGCAGAGCTACGGCACCGCCGGCATGATCTTCACGGCCATCGTGGTCGGCGTCGTGGTCGGGCTCATCAACGGCGTGCTGATCTCGTACGGGCGGCTGGTGCCGTTCATCGCGACCCTGGCCATGATGGTCGCGGCCCGCGGCGTGGCGGCGCAGATCTCCGGCAAGCAGACCCAGGTGTCGGCGGACACCACGATCAACTCCATCGCCAGCACCCGGTGGCTCGGCATCCCGGTGCTGGTCTACATCCTGGCGCTGGTGGTGGCGGCGGGCTGGGTGCTGCTCAACCGCACCACGTTCGGCCGTCGCACGGTGGCGGTCGGCGGCAACCCGGAGGCCGCCCGGCTGGCCGGTATCAACGTCAAATTCCACACCGTTCTGCTGTACGCGTTGTCCGGCCTCTGCTGCGGCATCGCGGCGATCATGCTGACGTCCCAGGCGACCAGCGCCCAGGCCGCCATGGCGAACCTGTACGAACTGGACGCGATCGCCGCGGCGATCATCGGTGGCACGCTGCTCAGCGGCGGCCGCGGCACCATCATCGGCGCGCTGTTCGGCGTGCTGGTGTTCTCCACCATCACCAACCTCTTCGCGATCAACAACCTTTCCACCGAGGCCCAGAACATGGTCAAGGGCGGCATCATCGTCGCGGCTGTACTGGTCCAGCAGTTCCGCTTCAAGTCCCTCACCCACCTCCTGGGTCGTTCCTCGAGCTGACCAACCCCCACACACCCCACGGCGACCGGTGACGGCCGCCCGGTCACCCCTGGAGAAAACATGTCCAACCTTTCCCGTCGCCGCATCCTCTTCGGGGGCGCCGCGGTCGGCGCCGGCGCCCTCCTCACCGCCTGCACCAGCAACTCGCCGCAGGAGAACACCCAGGTCAACACCGACAACGAGGAGGCGAACCCGAACGCCGCCCCGGGTCAGAAGGTGGTCATCGGCTTCTCCGCGCCGGCCGCCGACCACGGCTGGATCGCCGCCATCACCAACAACGCCAAGGCCCAGGCCGCCGCGTACTCCGACGTGGAGCTGCGGGCCGTCGAGGCCGGCGCGGACGCCGCCACCCAGCGGGCCGCGCTGGCCACCCTGGTCGCGCAGAAGCCCAACGTGCTGGTGCTGCTGCCGCACGACGGCAAGGAGCTGAACGCCGCCGGCCTGGAGGCGATGCGGGCCGGCATCCCGGTGGTCAACCTGGACCGGGCGTTCCCGGACCGGGCCGCGTACCGGCTGCAGATCAAGGGTGACAACTTCGGCATGGGCATCGCGGCCGGCACCTACATCGGCGAGCAGCTCAAGGCCAAGGGCGTCGCCAACCCGATCATCGGCGAGATCCCCGGCATCGACTCGCTGGAGCTGACCCAGGAACGCTCGGCGGGCTTCGTCGAGGCGCTGAAGTCCTACGGCTTCAAGGTCGCCAACCGGCGGCCGGCGGACTTCACCGCCGACGGCGGCCAGCGGTCGGCGACCGACCTGCTGCAGGCGCTGCCGAAGATGGACGCGCTCTGGAACCACGACGACGACCAGGGCATCGGCGTGCTCGCCGCGATCAACCAGGCGGGCCGCAAGGAGTTCTTCATGGTCGGCGGCGCCGGCTCCAAGGCGGCCATCGACGCGATCACGGCCGACAACAGCGTGCTGAAGGCGACCGTGACCTACAGCCCGTCGATGGCGTCGTCGGCGATCTCGCTGGCCCGCTTGATCGGCCAGAACAAGGGCATGTCCGACCTGGTGGAGCTCCAGGTGCCCAAGGAGATCACGCTCGCCTCCGAGACGATCACCAAGGAGAACGCCGCGAAGTACGCCAAGCTCGGCTTCTGAGCGGGTCCGTCCACTTTGTTGTAGAAGGAGATCAGATGGGGCAGCTGCGGGTCGGCATGGTCGGTTACGCGTTCATGGGCGCCGCGCACTCTCAGGCATGGCGCACCGTGAACCGCGCCTTCGACCTGCCGCTGTCGGCACGGATGTCGGTCGTCTGCGGCCGCGACGAGGAGAAGGTCGCGGCCGCGGCGGCGAAGCTCGGCTGGGAGGGCCACGCCACCGACTGGCGGGCGGTCGTCGCACGCGACGACATCGACCTGGTCGACATCTGCACGCCGGGTGACACCCACCGGGAGATCGCGCTGGCCGCGCTGGCCGCCGGCAAGCACGTGCTGTGCGAGAAACCCCTGGCCAACACGGTGGCCGAGGCCCGGGAGATGGCCGCGGCCGCGGCCCAGGCCCGCTCCCGGGGGGTACGGGCGATGTGCGCGTTCAACTATCGCCGGGTGCCGGCGGTCGCGTTGATGCGCAAGCTGGTGGCGGACGGCCGGATCGGCACCATCCGCCACGTCCGCGCGGTCTACCTGCAGGACTGGATCGTCGACCCGGAGTTCCCGCTGGTCTGGCGGCTGCGCCGGGACGTGGCGGGCTCCGGCGCGCTGGGTGACATCGGCGCGCACATCGTCGACCTGACCCAGTACGTCACCGGTCAGTCGATCACCGGGGTCAGCGCGTTGACCGAGACCTTCGTCCGGGAGCGCCCGTTGCCCACCGCGGCCGCCGGGTTGTCGGCCGAGGGCAACGGCAGCACGGGCCGCGGGCCGGTCACCGTCGACGACGCCGCGCTGTTCCTGGCCCGGCTCGACGGGGGAGCGGTCGCCACGTACGAGGCGACCCGGTTCGCGACCGGCCGCAAGAACGGGCTGCGGGTGGAGCTGAACGGGTCGCTGGGCTCGCTGGTGTTCGACTTCGAGCGGATGAACGAGCTCGAGTTCTACGACGCCGCGCTGCCCACCACGGAGCAGGGGTTCAGCCGGATCCTGGTGACCGAGCCGGACCACCCCTACATGGCGGCGTGGTGGCCGGCGGGTCACCCGATCGGTTACGAGCACACGTTCACCCACGAGTTCCGCGACCTGATCGAGGCTATCGCCGCCGGTCAGGACCCGACGCCGTCGTTCGCCGACGCGCTGCAGGTGCAGCTCGTGCTGGACGCGGTGGAACGCTCGGCGGCCGCGTCCGCCTGGGTGGACGTGGAGACGGCGCTGGCAGCCGTCTGAGCCGTACCTCCGCCGCACGCCGCGAGGGACGAGCCGGTTGCGCCCCGGCTCGTCGGGCGTACGGCGGAGCGGCTGTCCGGCATCGACCGACCGGGTTCCCGGCCGATGCCGGACAGCCGCGGGACATCCGCACGTGTGATCGTCTCGTGCGTGTCCGAGTGTGCATTTGGTGAACAGATAACGCTCTCTTCGTGGGTGTGTCGACTTGCCCCGCGGAATGCCCGCAGGCTGGTCACGATGGGCGGTGGCATCGGCGTGGGCCGATGCCACCGCCCTTTGTGGATCATGTCTGTGCCGGTCACGGCGTCGCACGGCCGGTACGGCGCTGATCCGGCAGGCGGTCGAGTCTCGTATCCGAGGGCAGACAAACCCACGGATGGAGGCGTCATGGCACCCCGTCGGTCCGCCACGGCAGCGTCGGAAACCAGCGCCGAGATGGTCCATACTGGACGCTGCACGAACCGATGCACGTGCGAATGCACCGGTGACGCCCCGCTCCAGGAGGGATTCTGATGCGTCTGCGCCACCACTCGGGCCGGGTCGTCCACTTGAGCCACGGCACTCACGAGCGGGTCGCCCGGGATCTCCCGGCCGTCGTCGAGCACCTCGACGCGTATGCCGCCGTCCGTGACCGGCTGGCGGTGGACACCCTCGGGGTGAGCCTCTGGCTCCCGCCCACCCTCGCCGCCGCCCTCGCGATCGACGGTCGCTCCCGTACCCGGCTGCGTGCCGAGCTCGAAGCCCGCGGGCTCGAGGTCGTCACGCTGAGCGGAGTGCCGTACGCCGAGGGCGGCGACGAGGACCCCGGGATTTGCCCTGACTGGAGCGATCCGGCCCGGCTGGAATACACCCTGGACCTGGCCCGCATCCTGACCGACCTGCTGCCCGAGGACGCGGTGCGGGGCATGGTCACCACGACCGGCCTGGGCCCGCGGGAGGGCTGGGACGAGGCCAAGCAGAAGGCCGCCGCGCGGATCCTGTCGAAGCTCTCCGGCGGGCTCGCCGAGGTGGCGTGGCACACCGGCCGGGCGGTCCGGGTCGCCTTCCAGCCCGAGCCCGGCTCGGTGCTCGACGACGCCGAGTCGATCGTCGCGGCCTTCGGCCGGCTCGACCGCGACCGCCTCGGCGTCAGCCTCGACCTGGGCAGTCTCGCCTGCACCTGGGCGGAGCCGGCCGCGGCGCTGGACCGGCTGGCGGCCGCCGGCATCTCGATCATCCGGGTCCGGGTCGCCGCGGCACTCGAGGCCGCGGATCCGGTCGCGGCCGCGGAGGCGCTCCGGGGGTACGTCGAACCGGGTCACCCGCACCCGGTCACCAACCCCGCCGGCGCCTACATGGCGGACCTGGCGCAGGCGCTGGGCGACTTCCCGCCGGGGCCGTGGCGGGTGCGTTGCGACGTGCCGCTGCACGCCACGCCGGAGCCGCCGCTGACGGTCACCACGGAGGTCTGGCAGGTGGCCCTGCGGCATCTGCTGACCGGAGCCCATCCCGGCACCGAACACCTGGCCGTCGAGTCCGCCGCCGGGGGCGCCAGCGCCGATCTCGCGTACCTGAAGAGCGCCCTGGGTGAGCTCGGCCTGTCACCGCCCGCCGAGGCCTGCGCCGCACACTGATCGCGGGGCTTTCGCGGCCGCGGCCGCGGCTCTAGAGTCGGTGCAGGCACCGCCGCGACGGGCGGGCCGGGCGGGGAGGCGCAAACCCGGCCCGGCCGCGACGTCCCGTCCGGGCGGCGCCGACCGGCCCGTCACCCTGGCGCGGGCCACCGGAACCCCTTTTCGTGCAGCGAACAGGGAGATGACATGGCGCGACCCATCACGCTCTTCACCGGCCAGTGGGCCGACCTGCCGTTCGAGGAGGTCTGCCGGCTGGCCTCGGAATGGGGCTACGACGGCCTGGAGATCGCCTGCTGGGGTGACCACTTCGAGGTGGACCGGGCGCTGGCCGAGGACGACTACCTCGACCGCAAGCGCGAGCAGCTGGCCAAGCACAACCTGAAGGTCTTCGCGATCTCCAACCACCTGGTCGGCCAGGCGGTCTGCGACCACCCGATCGACGAGCGGCACCAGGACATCCTGCCCGCGGCGATCTGGGGCGACGGCGAGGCCGAGGGGGTACGGCAGCGGGCCGCCGAGCGGATGAAGGACACCGCCCGGGCCGCCGCGCGCCTCGGGGTGGACACCGTGATCGGCTTCACCGGCTCGTCGATCTGGCACACCGTGGCGATGTTCCCGCCGGTGCCGCCGGCCATGATCGAACGCGGCTACCAGGACTTCGCCGACCGCTGGAACCCGATCCTGGACGTCTTCGACGCCGAGGGCGTCCGGTTCGCCCACGAGGTGCACCCCAGCGAGATCGCGTACGACTACTGGACCACCCGCCGCACCCTCGACGCGATCGGGCACCGGCCGGCGTTCGGGCTGAACTGGGATCCGTCACACTTCGTCTGGCAGGACCTCGACCCGGTCAACTTCATCCTCGAGTTCGCCGACCGGATCTACCACGTCGACTGCAAGGACGCGAAGGTCCGCACCGGTGACGGCCGCCGCGGCCGGATGGCCTCCCACCTGCCCTGGGCCGACCTGCGCCGGGGCTGGGACTTCGTCTCGACCGGGCACGGCGACGTGCCCTGGGAAGACTGCTTCCGGGCGCTGAACGCGATCGGCTACGCCGGCCCGCTCTCCATCGAGTGGGAGGACGCCGGGATGGACCGCCTGGTCGGCGCCCCGGAGGCGCTCCAGTTCGTCCGCCGGCTGGCCTTCGACGCACCCAGCGCCGCCTTCGACGCGGCGTTCTCGTCCTCGTCCTGACACGGTAATGCCCGGCCCACCGTGGTGGGCCGGGCATTCTTGCCGGCGCCTCAGTACGTGGTGCCGGTGCCGTTCGACGCCGACGTGCCGGCGGTGGAGCTCGTCAGGGTGCTGTCGGAGGTGCCGGTGGTGCTGGCCGACTGCAGCTTCTCACCGAGCTTGGAGTGGTTGATCTTGTCCTTGCCCTCGGTGTAAAGCTTGTTGGCCTGCGCCTGGGCGACACCGGCGGCCTCCTGGACCGTCGGGTGCTCCCACACCTTCTTGGCGTTGGCCGTGATCTCTTCGTACTTCTCCCGGCCGGCACGACTGCCCAGGACGAAGCCCGCCGCGAGACCCGTGATGAACATGAGCTTTCCGCGCATGGCGGCTCCTTCCGTTCGGTGACGCTCGTGCGTCTGTCAGGTGCTTACCCATCCTGCCGCGCACTCATGCCCCCGGTCTGTGTTTCATCCGTGTTGCGCTCCGCCCGGCGCGCCGGGTCACCCGTTTTCGCCAGACCCCCGCGGTCATGTATTGTCGTTCCGGTCACCACGACGAGCCGCGCGAGCGGGGCGTTGGGGTGGTGGTTCGATCCCCTGTAGCTCAATTGGCAGAGCAGCCGGCTGTTAACCGGCAGGTTATTGGTTCGAGTCCAATCGGGGGAGCCTTTTCGCAGGTCAGGGGCCACTTCGGTGGTCCCTTTCTTGTACCAGCCACGGTTTTCCCCGGTTACTGGTTCCCATCGACATCCTCGGACACATCGCCTGACTGGCCGTGGTGATTACTGCAAACCCAGCTCGACCGCAACCGGGCTGGTGAACAGCTGTTCGGTGTTCGGTATTGACCGAACACCGAACAGCCGCGATGATGGCGTACATGGACACCGCAGCGCTCGTGATTGACGCGTTTGCCCAGATAGGGATCGACGCTCAGGTGCCCACAGGTACGTCCGACGTCGGTGCCGACGTGGTGCTCGACACCAGCGGAGTGCGCCTAGCACTTCAGTTGAAACGACGTGCCCTGGTGACTGACTCCGTCGCGGAGCAGGCCCTCCGGACGCATGCACCGCCGGCCGGCGCATTACTGATCGTCGCCGATCGGGTGACCGAGACGGCTCGCAGGATCCTGACCACACGACAGGCCGGCTATTACGATCTGCGGGGTCGGCTCGCTCTCCGTACTGATGGCATGGTGATCGATGCCGAAGTTGAGCCGCTCCAGGAGCGATCTCAGCGAACGAGTGCGCTGAGCGGAAAGGCTGGGCTGGAGGTTGCTTCCGCCGTCCTGATGCAGCCCGAACGTGGGACGGCAGTGCGTGAGCTGGCGCGTCAACTTGGGCGCTCGGCCAGCACAGTCTCCGAAGTCCTCTCCATGCTTCGCCGTGAGGAGCTAGTGGACGCCAACAATGCGGTTACGGATTCTCGCTTGTTCTGGCGTGTTGCCGATCGCTGGGCGACCCCGCGCACGTACCTCGCTCAGTTGCCCTCGCCGGGTGAAGGCCCTCTGCCCCAGGCGCTGCGTCTTGGACTGGTAGATGTTGAGCATGAACCCGGCTGGGCGCTGACGGACTCGGCTGCTGCGGCCGCATACGGTGCGCCGCTGGCGTTCCGGTCGGGGCAGGTGCTCGACTTCTATGTTCCCGATCAGGCGGTTCAGCATCGCGCCACGACGCTGCTTGGCGCCGCCGGTCGACCATCACAAGCTCGTGCAACTGTCAGGATCGCCCCGGTGCCCGCCGTTGTGCAGCGTCGTGTCGACCTTGACACGAACCCGATGGAGTGGGCGCTGGCGCACCCTCTGTTCGTCGCGCTCGATCTCGCGCAGGATGTCGGCCGCGGTCGAGAGATCCTCGACGCCTGGACGCCCGACGAACGGTGGAGCCGTGTCTGGTAAGCGCGTTACGTTCCTCGGCGACGCGATGATCACCGTCGTACAAGGAGTGATCAAGGTCCGGACACTGATCGGTCAACCTCCGGTGGTAGTCGGAGGCGTCGCCGTCTTGTCGCGGCTGTCGAATCCCTACCGCGCCACCGTTGACCTCGATGTGGTGGACCGACTGCTCGGCGAGGTACCTCAGCTTGAGGTGCTGCGTGCTGCCGACGGCGCCGAGCCGATTCAGCCCGCAGCCGTCCTCCTGACCACTCCGTACGGCGCGGTGAAGGTCGACGTCCTCGAGGTACGTCAAGTCGAGCTCGACATGCCCAGCGACGATCCCGGTGACCGTTTGCACGCCTCGGCTCACGCGTGGGCCAATGACACGGCCACCGACGTCACACTTGAGGTCGTGCGAGCAAACGGCGAGCGATTCGAAGTCACCACGCTCGTGGCAGAGCCGGGGCCGTTGGTGGCCATGAAGCTTCAGGCGGTGATGAACCGCTCGGTCGACAAGCAGGGACCGACCTGCTCGACATCGTTCGTCTAACCTCGATGAGGCCACCCGACCCGTGGCGCTCGACCAGATCAGCTCCGTTGATTCGTCGATTGCTGACGATATCGCGCTTCACGTGGATCTCTGGTTGGTGCGCCGTCGCGATCAGGCGCTGCGCTGGATCCACTCCGTTGGCGGCGGAGACATCGCATCGGACGATGTCGAACTGGTCTCCGAACTCCTTCTGGCGGCGTGCACCCGTCGCTGACCCGGTCGCCTCCGGCACGTTGTCCCGACATCTGCGAGTTGCAAGCTCACACTGCCGCGCGCCCTGTCCGGTCTTGCGGTCCTACGATCAGCGCTCCGTCACCGCGACCGGCGGCTTCGGCGTCTGCCGGTCCTGCGCGAAGTTGGTGGCATCGACCGTTGCGCTCACGATGGCGCACGTCGTTGCCGTGAGGGCGAGCCAGAATGCCGCCGTGCTCTTCCAGTCCTCGGCGATCTTCACGGTGACCATCTCGACGCCGTCGGCTCCGGCGATCAACCGACCGGGCCGACCGTTCGACACGTTCGGGTCGGGCTGGCGGCGCCACCCGAAGCGGGAGAAAAACTTCGCCCACGTGTGGTTGGACCGCCCGCAGCCGAAGATCAGGCCGTCCACAGGGCGGCTGCACTGCCCACCGGTCTGAGTGGTCACCCCGCACGTCGTCGGCGTCGTTGTGTCGAAGGTGAGGAAGCGATGCCCAAGCGAACCAGGTCGGCGGCGGCCCCACCCGCGACTGCACAGCGGAGCTCCAGGTTCAACGGGCGTCTTGGAGTGACCACCCTCTGAACCGGAGCTCCGCTGCTGTTACCTGTCCGACACGCTCTGACGAATCAGCCGAGGACGTCGATCTTGGCGCACGCTGAGGGTACGACGGCCAGCGGGGTGTGTGGCTTCTGCAGGCCGGTCTTGAGTACCCGGAACCGGTTTACCGGGATCTTGTTGAGGAAGACGTGGGGGTCGTCGGGCAGCAGTCCCGCGTACGGGTTCGTGGCGAAGCTCTGCGGGCTGACCGCGTAGAGGGCGAGCGCGCCGCCGGTGTCGCCGAGGTACATTCCGTAGCGTTGCAGGGCTTGGGCGATGGTGCGTTCGTAGGCGGTCAGTCTCAGGGTGCTGAGGTCCAGGGCGGGGTCGAGCTGGACCCTGGCGCCCTGCGGCATTGCGGCGGCCAGGGTCGATTTGCCGTCGCTGGCCGTTGCCGGGTTGACCGGTCCGCCGGATCGGGTGTACGGGTAGGCGAAGATGAGTGCGTGGTCGATGCGGCCGCTGCGCAGTTCGGCAGGCCAGATCATGCCGGCGAGTGGTGAGAATCCGGTGGCTCGGCTCGACAGGCCGGAGGGGTAGATGCCGGTTGTCGGCGTGGTGGTGACGTTGGCCCATGCGGCGGTCCAGCCGTCGGCGGTACGTTCGGCACCGTAGAGGTCGTATTCGCAGCTGGTGGCGGGGTCGATCACCGTCAGGTGGGCGTCTTCCATCGGGTCGGGAAGAGCGTTGTCCGGGATCGGGACGCCGCGCATGATGCGGTTGACGTCGTGAACGAAGGTGCGGTCGTAGTGCGCGCCCGGTGGCTGTCCGGCAATCCGGACGTCGTGGCGTGCTGTGTCCGGCTTAGCGAAGTAGGCCGGTACGGTCCATTCTTTGACCGACAGTACAAATCCCTTCTCCTTCTTGCTGCGGCCCAGCAGTTGTACGTAGGCCGCGGAGCGCGAGTCCAGCTGGGGGTTCACGGGGATGACCTGGTTGAACGGGCTCGTAGCGGCGTAGAGACGCCCACCGGCGAGGGGATCTGCTGCGGTCGCCAAGGTGGCGCTGCCGGTTGCCGCGGCGGCATCACGGGGCACCATGGTGACTGTGCTCGCCATTGCGAGCAGGGCCGCCAGCGCCGGGCGGTATTTGTGCAGCTTCCGACAACGCAATTCGATTCTCCCCCATTTGTACGGCCTCGTGTCGGCCGTGCATATGAGAGAGATTCATGGTCGGGTGGTGCGCGGCCGGGTCCACGCCCGTTGCCGTCCTGTTGCAGTGGACGCCGTCGATCCGGGGCGGAACGGGTTTGCGTGCGCGGGGTGAGCCTGCATGCTCAGCTGGGCCGAATCACCGCGGCATCCTCCGTCACCCGTCCGTGAAGGCGCGTTGGACGACGGTGACGTTGATCGTCCGTAAGCGTGGCCTACCCGTACCCCGGTCGGGTGGGCCGGCGGGATTTCCGTGTCGCCTTTCCTCGGAATGCAATTGAATCGAACCGTTCCGCGAGTCAAGCGGTTCACTCAATACAAATGAGAATGATTCAGTAAGCGCGAGGGCATCTTGGGTAACGAAATCACCGTGCGTGACGCCGTTGTTCGGACACATTCGGGCCGCGGGCGGCTCGGCGTTTACGTCGACACGGTGGTCGACGTAAACCATGGGGACGAGGTCGGCGCCGTGCGGACCAACGGTGCCAGCCTGGCGTTTCTGTCCTTCGTCTGCGAGGTCGGATCAGGTTTTGCCGGCCTGACGATATTTGCCAGGCAGTCGAGCGACGCCGGCGCCGATTTCCGGCTTCCCGGCAGTCCTGCTGTCGCTGACCTGCCTTACTATTCAGCAGTGTCGCCCAGGGCCTTGGCGGTCAACGCCCTCGCGACCGCCCGCGCAATGTGGCGGCATCTCGACAATATCGATCACGTTTGGGTTTTCGGGCCGCATCCCTATGGACTCCTGCTCGTCGTCCTTGCGGCTGTCCGACGCCGGAGGGTGACGCTCGGCGTTCGGCAGGAAACCCTTGCCTATTTCGCGAGCCGAATGAAGCAGGGAGCCCGCCGCGCCGGACTCCCGCTCGCAGTGAGGTTGCTGGACGCATCCTGGCGGCTGCTGTCGCGGAAGCTGGCGACGACGGTCGTCGGTGCAGGCATCGAGAAAGCCTACGGAGGACCGCGGGCCGGTCTGTATCAGATGAGCATTTCGCTGGTCCGGCGCCGCGATCTCAGGCCGGCCGGCCCACGGCGTGAGCTGACCGGTCCGATCGAGCTCCTGGCCGTGGGCCGGCTGGCACCGGAGAAGAATCCGATGCTGCTGCTCGACGCGCTCGCGATGTTGCACGCTCGTTGTCCTGATCGATTCCGGCTCACCTGGGTAGGGGATGGCGAGTTGCGGTGTGCAGTCCGCGAGCGGGTGGCTGAGCTCGGAATCGGGAATGTCGTCTCGCTTCCGGGATTTGTGCCGATCGGCCAGGAGCTGATGGAGTACTACCGTCGCTCGGATCTGTTCGTCCTTGCTTCGGTCACCGAAGCTTTGCCGCAGGTTCTCTTCGAGGCCCAAGCGAACGCCGTCCCGATCGTGGCGACCGACGTCGGCGGGGTCGGCACGGTGCTCGACAACGGCCGGGCCGGCATTCTGGTGCCGTCAGGCGATCCGGCTGCGCTTGCCGAATCGATCGACCGACTGGTCGCCGACGGCGACCGTGTGTTCGCAATGGTGAAGCGAGGGCGGGAACTCGCGGAGATGCGAACCCTCGAGGAGACCTCCGCTTCGGCGGCTGCCTTCCTCGCGGCCGGCACCCGACAGGGGGCCGAGGCATGAGCGCCGTCACGCGTGAGAACCCCCGGGTAGCGGTAGTCATTCCGTGCTACAACGACGGCCGTTTTCTTCTTGAGACCCTCGAGTCGGTGCGGGAACAGGAGCAATGCGAGACCGTCGTCGTGGACGACGGCTCGACTGACGGGCGAACGCTCGGCATTCTGGCTGATTTACGTGAAGCCGGTGTCCGAATCGTCACACAGCCGAACCAGGGACTGTCGGCTGCGCGGATGGCCGGCGTCACGCATACGAGTGCGCGATACGTCCATCCGCTCGACTCTGACGACCGACTCGCGCCGGGAGCGCTGAAGCACCTCGCGGACGTTTTGGACGCGCAGCCACAAGCGGACCTTGCCTGGGGGGACTACGCCTGCTTCGGCGCTTTCAGCTGCCGTGTACCGGGTGCTCGTAGCCTGGACCCGTGGCGGATAACGTACATCAACGAGGTTGTCGGCACCACCATGATCCGGCGCAGCGCGCTGACCGCAGTGGGCGGCTGGGACATGGGCTCCGGGTTCGAAGACTGGGACCTGTGGATGAAGCTCGCCGAGGTCGGCGCGCAGGGCGTATACGTCCCCGCAGTGACCTTGCATTACCGCCAGCACGAAACCTCGAGGATGTATCGGGAAAGTCTTGGCCGCGTCGATCGATTGCGTGCCCAACTGCGCAGCCGCAGACACCGCCTTTTTGCCGAGCGAGCGTCGAATTGGCGCCATTCTCCGTCATCGTGGGGGGTCAAGGCGATGTTTCCCGTCGTCGGCATCATGCCCGGCCTCCCGGAACGCCGGCGACACCAGTGCTACGCCCTCATTCGCGACATATTCGAACCCGAGATGAGTTCGGAACTCTTCTGGGGCCCCCGTGCGCGATTCCGGCGGTGGCGTCGCCGATCAGCGGCCGCCCCAGCGTGACCTACGATGGGGGCTCTTCGCCGTAGCCATGGGGATGCGTCGATGGCCAGGGTCATTGCGTTTTAGGGTTGCCGCTGGTCACGGCGGTGATCAGGTCGTGGGGGCGGCGGTTGGCGCGTCGGGTGGCGCGGGCGATGTTGGTGTCGCCGCTGGCTCGGTGGAATCCGATCGCGGTGTTACGTAGGGTGGCCATGACGGCGGGTCCGTTGCCGGTCCGAGCTTGATGTGAATCTTCACGGAACGTGACGTCTCGGACGTGATGGACGAGGTTTTCGATCAGCCATTCGCGGCGGATCCAGTCTTGCAGGTCGACCAGGTGTGCTTGGTCGGCGGGCAGCGTGATGGTCAGGTAGGCGGTTTCGCGGCTGGTCTTGCCGCTGGTGAGCTTGGTGCGGGTCCGGGTGATCCGGATGGCTTGTTTGGCGTGCGGGAAGCCAATTCCGCCGGGAGTGTGCAAGGTGACGGCTTTGACGGTCCGGGTTTCACGGCGGCCGTGTCTGCGGTCGCGGGTCTGGTGCCCGATGGGGATTTGTGCCCAGGGCAGCGTGGTGAGCTGGGCGAACAGGGTGGGCTGGTTGCCCTTGACCGGGATCAGCAGGTGCGCGCCCCGGGCGGCGATGTCGTTAGCGTGGTTGACCTGGGTATGGAGTGCGTCGGCGACGAAGATTCGGTCTTTCAGGCTGCCCAGGACCTGTTCGATGGCGTCGAGTAGTGGGGTGAACGCCGGGATTTCGTTGGATTTCGCGTTGACGGTGACCTGTGCCAGGACGATGCCGGTGCTGGTGTCCAGTGCGGACAGCAGATGCACTTGGGTGCCGTCGGCCCGGCGGGCGCCCCGCACGGTTTTGCCGTCGATGGCGATGACCTGCCGGTAGCGCGGTCGCCGGGGTTTGTCCGCCGGCTGGGTCCGGGAGCGGAGCCAGCTCGCGAGGATCGTGGACACAGGTCGGCGTCCAAGCGGACCAGTAGCCGCCACATCGTGCTGGTGGCGGGGACGCCGCGAATGAAGCCGAGTCGGGCTCGGGCGATGTCGTCGAGATCGTGCAGCCAGTCCGCGATCGCGGTGACCGAGGACGCGCCGGCCATCACGGCGCACACCGCGACGCTCAGGAGTCCGGCAAGTGGGTAGCGCAGCCCGCGCGGGCTGCGGGGATCCGGCACCGCTGACAACGCGTGCAGCAGCCCAGCCTGTTCACTGTCGGTTATCGGCCGGGGTGGTGTGTGGGTGGGGGTGGTGACTGCGGACAGTGCCGGGATCGGGCATGCTGACATCGCGGGTGAGGTCCTCGAAGGTGGTCTGGGAGCGTGAAGAACTCCATGATCACCTAAGTGATCTCACCCGCCCCGACCGCCTCCACAAAGGCTAGTCACCCTACATAACCCCAGCTCAAGCCATTGCCTGACGAACACGCAATGGCCCTGCGTCGATGGCCGGGGCGATCCGCCCGTCAGCGGCCCGCGGGAACGGCAGGGCTGTCACCGCCGGGCGCAGCCGGCCCAGGTCGACCTCGCGGTGGTCGATCGCGTCGGACCGTCGACCCGGTCCGGCGACGGACCAGGCGTTGCAGCTGCTGGCCCGCCGACCCGCCGACGTGTCACCCGACCCGGCCAACGTCCGTGGTCGCAGCGCCGGCGGGCCGATCTCGGTCGCGAACCTCGCTCAACGTCGCAGAGCTGCGGTTGGTGGCCGTTCGCGCCAGGTGGGCGAGAGCACCGAAAGACGGCCCGAACCGAGCACAACCGGCGAGGAAGCCGGCGCCCCACGCAAGGTGCATGACGGCGAAGATCGCGGGCAACAGGGCGCTGTCGACAGGAGGCCGGCCGCGACTCACCTCACGACCGGCGATCATGACCGCGGCCGCGATCCAAACGGCGGTGCCGGCCCGCGGCAGCCAACTGTAGGGTCCGGGCAGGAAGGCCAAGGCGGTGATGAGCGTGAACGCCGGTGGCAGGACATGTGACGGTCGCATGCTCGTGGGATGGCGACGACAGGTCTTGGCCCGGTACTGCCCATAACGCCAATACTGGCGGGCAAGTGAAGACAGGCTGTCTCGTGGGGTGTACGCCGCAGCCATCTCTGGAAGGCACACGATGCGGCCGCCCGCCGCCCGCACGCGCGCCGCAAGTTCACCGTCCTCATTGACCAGCCAGCCTTCGTCCCACCCATTGAGGTTCTCCAGGGTTCTCCGGCGCATGATGCCGGTGAACCCGCTGTCGACGTCCCTTTCCGGGCCGAGGCGCCGGAATACGGCACCGCCGATCCCCATCGGTGTGTTGAGTGCCATGGCCACGCGCCTGGACCATCGGCCGACGCCGGTCGCGAGCGCCGGTCCGCTCACCCACTCGACGTCCCCGGCTTTGAGGCGGGTCAACCCGGCGGCCAGGTAGCCCGCCGGATAGAGCGTGTGCGCATCCATCCGTGCGACATAGCTGCCCTGGGCCGCGCGCAAGCCGATGTTGAGCGCGATCGGAATCTGCCGTGCCGGGTTGTCCAGGATCCTGATCCTGGGATCCCGGGCCGAGACGTTTCCCACTATTTCCCGGGTTCCGTCGGTGGACCCCCCGTCGATCACCAGGATCTCGAGCCCGGCGGACACCTCCTGGTCACACATCATCGCCAGTGTGGTCCCGATATGTGACGCCTCGTTGAAGACGGGCACCAGCACCGATACCGCTGGAGTGCCACTGCTCTGAGGCATGTCATCCTTTCCGTTCATGCAACGACCGCACCAGATGTGCGATGTCGGACGAGCGCGGCAACAGCGAACGGTATTGCATGCCGAGGGTCCGGTGGACGAGGCCCAGTGCGACGATTCCGCAGATCAGGTAGGAGACCGCGGATGCCATAGCCGCGCCGGTCGCGCCGAACGGCGGAATCATCACCACGTACAAGACGATCGCGACTGCGAATCCGACACTGTGGGCAATCGACTCCAGGATCGGCCGCTGTTGGGCGATCAGTGCGGTACCGAAGATGTTCAACGCCATCAGCCCGAAGGCGCCGAAGGCCAGAATCCGGAGGTCGAGCACGGAGTCCGAAAATTCCGGACCGAAGATGACGACACAGAGGATCGGTGCGGCCAGCACTGTGCCACCAACGATGATCAGTACGAGGACGGCGCAGACGCGAAATATGCGAGCCGACTGACGACCGGCGTCCTCGGCCGAGGCCCGCAGCAGGTCTGGTCGGAAGGTCACGCTCACCGCCCGGGACAGGTGCACGATGGCGTCGAACCATGCCACGGCGACGCTGTAGGTGCCCAGCTCGCGGGCGCCGGCGTAGGCGCCGAGCAGCCAGGTGTCGAGGCGGTAGGTACCGGTCAACATGACACCGCCGAGATGGCTGCGCAGTCCGAATCCGAGTATCTGCCGGAGGAGCCGAGCCGGAGGAATCGCGAATCCGGACGCACGGCCGACGTGGGCTACGACCAACCCGGCGGAGACGGCGAGACCGATGACCCAGTCCATGATGGCGACGCGGATCGTCAGGCCGCCCAACACCGCAAAACCCACGTTGAGGGCAAGGGTCGTCAACGGCGCGCTGATCCATCCGAGGCTGGCCATCGCCAGGCCGTACGAGGCGCGGGCGAGGTTCAGGAAGTTGATTTGCAGGATCGAGATCGGGATCGCGCTGACCGCGATCATGACGTCGGTATCGGTGAATTGGATTCCCGGGGTCGGGACGGCCCACAAAACAATCCAGGCCGCTGTCGCGCCGAGCGTGCCCAGCACGCCGGCGAGCACCACACCGGCACCGGCGAGAGCCGGCCGCCTCTCCGGAAGCGCTCCGCTGATATTGATCATGGCTTCGTATGCGCTCAGGCTGGCCAGGAACGCGACCATACCCGCGACGCTCGTGAGAAAGGCAACCTCACCGCGGCCACTGGCGCCCAACATGCGCGCGGTCAGCACCACGTTCGCCAGACCACCCGCAGACGCGACGAGGTACGACCCGTAGGTCTGAATCGTCGCGCGGAACATCGGCGGCCGGCGGTCCGCGGGCAAGACCTGGGTGTCTTTCATGATGCGACGCATGATCCCGCGAGCGGCGTCATTTCTGCCCGGTGTCCGCGGCGCGATGCTGTCTCGACCCGCGCCAGCGACAGGAGGACCGGTCCGATGGCCAGCAAGAGCCACAGCCGGTAGTCCCGCGCCATGGTGAGAAATACGGCCGAGCCGAGCATCGAGATGACGGAGACTGCCACGCTGCGGCTCAACGCCGCCAGGTCGTGACGACCGGCCGTGGTGAAGTCGCGACCGGCACGCAGCGAACACCAGATGCAGAACACGACAATCGTCAGGAACAGCACGAGGCCGATCGCGCCGCTGTCCACCCAGAGTTGCAAGTAGGTGTTGTGGGCCGCCAGCGGCTGTTCTGCCAGGACGGAGGCGTTCTGCACCTCGCCGATCTCCAGCGCGACGGCCGGTTTATGAACCTGGAAGTGGGCCATTCCCAGACCCACGATCGGACTTTCCAGCGTCAGGTGGAGCGCTGCCCGCCACAGATCCGTCCGGCCGGACCCACCGTCGCTGGAGACCACCAGCCGCTGCCACGCCGCCGGGAAGCAGTAGAACCACAATGCGGCCGATGCGGCTAAGCACACCGTAGCCGCAAGGACCCGTCCCATCACCTGCCTGAAGATCACCAAAGCCGCGATCAAGGCGACGCCCGCCGAGATCACCACCATGCGCGACGCTGTTCCGGCCGCGGCCAGCGCCAGCGCCAGCGTCGCCGCCGCAATTGTCAACCGGATCCAGGCACGGCGGACCGCACACGCCAGACCGAACGCCAGGATCGTCGCGGCCACGAGTCCGGCACCCAACACGTTGGGGTCTCCGGCGGCCCCGGAGACGCGGTTGTCCGTGCTGGTCAGCGGGTCTGCGGAGGCGGAAGCCGTGGAGCGCAGGGCAATCATGCCAGTCGCGGCCGCCAGCGTCGCGGACGCGACGAATGTGGCTACCAGGAGCAGGAGGCGTCTGGTGGAGGTGATGCGGGTCAGCACCAGAGCGAAGACCGTCAGCGATATCACCCACGGCCAGTACTCCCGCGCGACGGCTGCCGGGTCGGCCGCCCACAGCATCGTCGCACCGAACCATGAGTACATAGCGACGACGAGGGCGTTCAGCCACCGGAACTCATAGATCCGTTCGCCCGTGTCCGATCGGCGCCGGATCGCGTCGAAGACATACGCGGCGACGCACAGTACGAAGCCCGCTTTCAACAGTGCGTTACCGGCTGCGCTGTAGGGTACGAACACGGCCGGCAGCCAGCAAAGCAGGCCCGCAGTCGGATTGAGGAAGCAGCAGGTTGCCAGGGCCACCGCGCCCAGTGCAACGACCGCAATCCGCTCATCGAACCCGATCAACGCCCCGAGGGCCACCGCCGAGCAGATCACGGCGGAAACCAAGGACCAGCCGTGGAGCTGCGCACACCGCCTGCGGAGTGCCGCTGTCACTTGCCCCAGCCATCGCAGTCCGGCACGCACGCCGGCACCCGCAGCACCTCGTCGGGCCTGGTTCTGCGAGTTCTGGCCCATGCTGCGGCGATGGCGAGGCAGAGTCCGAGGATTGCCGACAGCCCGATCTTGTACTGGGCGGGCAGCCCGGCCGGGGAACTCGGTGGGCTTGCGGGCTGAGCCATCGACAGCGAGGGATCACCGGTTCGGACGATCAGTGCAAGCCGTGCCCCGGTGGCCGAACTCGGTGTGGTCGTCGTGCCTGCGGGCAGGTCCTTGCGCAGGGCGAGCAGGGCGGCCGCCCGTTTCTTGATCTCCGAGTTTCTCGTCGCGAGGGCGCTTTCCACGAACGTCGTCGCCAAACGGGCGGCGGCAGAAGGCGAATCGGCCTGCGCCTTCACCTCGACGACATAGCTCTGTCCCAATGGCTCGAGAACGACGCTTCGATCGACGGATGCCGGGCTCCAGGGGGCGCCCAGTTCGGCGGCGGTAGCAGCTGCGGCCGCCGGCGTGTCGAGCAGCGCGACGGCTGTCTGTAGCGATCGGGCGGGTTCGACGGACTCGCTGACCAGGCCCAATCCCGGCACGTCGGCATCCGCCGGTACGGGTGCGACCAGGATGTGTGCGGAGGCCTCCCATTTCGGCGGCACGACAAATACATAGCCAGCCGTGGCGGCGACACATGCCGTAACGACGACGGCAACGAATTTCCAGTTGCGGACGATGCCGTCCAGCGCCGGTGCCGACGCCGGCGACTCTTGTCTCGTATCAGCGCGGCCTCGAATCGCCGTGCTCGGTTTGTCCTTGAGTTGGGGATTAATCACCGGGGCGCGCCTACTCGACTAGGTTCGGAGGGGACGGGAGTCGTCTGGGTGGGCAGCGTGCAGAGGCCACCTGGGAAGGCCAATTCCCGATATGCGCCGGCGTTCTGCCACTGACGATCGAATACCAAGGTTCGGACAGTCTCCAGCAGAATGACGCAGTCGACTGAGAATGAACGATGCTTTATGTAGAAGAGGTCGTAGCAGACCTTCAATGCGGATTCACCTTCAGCGCCGGCGTAACCGCCACGTACTTGGGCCCAGCCGGTCAGGCCCGGCCGCACCAGATGCCGGATGTCATAGAAGGGAATGGCCTGCCGTAGGCGTTCGGCCAGGGCCGGTTGTTCTGGTCGTGGACCGACGATGCTCATGTCGCCACGCAGCACGTTGACGATCTGCGGTAGTTCGTCGAGGTGGGTGCGGCGGGTGAACCGCCCGATCCAGGTGACCCGAGGATCTGTCCGGGACGACCACTGCTCGCGCTGGTCTGTGGAGCGCATGGAACGCAGTTTCAGAATTTCGAAAGGCCGGCCGCGCTCGCCGACCCGGATCTGCCGGTAGAAGATGGGCCCGCCGTCCAGTTTCACGAGGATGACGAGGAGAAGGAGTACGGGTACGGCGATGAGGCCCGCCACAAGACTGACGACCACGTCGAAGACTCGTTTGCTCCGGGGGGTTCCCTGGCGATAGCTCGGGTGTAACACCGATTCGAGCCAGCGCGGCTCGATCGCCGCCAGCGGCGACAGCCCGAACGTGTCCTCGCAGAACGAGGCCAGTTCCAGAACCCGGACCTTCAGGTCGAGACAGTCGGCGGAGAACAATTCGAAGACCGAGCGACGGGCCTCTTCCGAAGAGACGAGAAGGAGGTCGATCCCGCTCCTGTTGATGATGGCGGGCAATTCACTTTCCGGCCCCAGATGGTAATCGTTTCTCTGGAGCGGATCTGCTGAGCGCTCACCGACATATCCGACGATATGGCCGGCGGACGCCCGAACTGCCAGTTCTTTGGCCAGCGTCGTGACCAGTTCAGAGTTGCCGAGGAGTGCAATCCGGACCGCCTTGCGTTTCGGCTGCCGACGGAAGGACAGCAAGACTATGCCCAGGCTGCCGAGCAGGCAGACCACCGCCAGCTTGTGCGACGGATCGGGTACCCGTTGCGTGAAGAAGTCCGAGGCTAGCGTCATCAACAGGATCATCAGTGGTGCGATTGCCGGCACCAGCCGCTTCGCCAGCGGAAGAAAATGGGCGAAGGGGCGACCGCAGCGAATGATCAAAATGGATGCGCACATGGCCGCCGTGACGGCTGGGGCCTGGTACCAAGTCAATGACTCGGTAGCGGCGGCAAGCCCGATCGTGGCGACCGAGACGAGCGGTGCAATTCCGATGCCTCCCACGTCCAGTGCGCTACGGAATCGTTCTCGCACAGTGGCGTACTCCTGGTTCCGGTTCTTGGGCACGGCTCGATCAATGACTTGCGAGCCTGGCGAGGTGGCTTGGATCGGACGTCGTTCGCATTGACTCTCCCGTGACCACGGCTATGCGAGGCGGATCCGAATTTGAGGGGATCGTGCAGGGTCATGTGTGGCGAGAGCGCTGAGCTTCAAGCCAGGTCAGGAAGCATCTGCGATCTGCATTCGAACCACTTGAGGGAATCTTCCACCCCGTCGGCCAGGGACCTTTTCGGCCGCCATTGCAGCATCCGGGCGGCCCGGTCGATGCGGGTGAAAGCCCCGCCGTTGTCGCCGGCCCGCCGGGGCCCTACGACCACATTCACCGGCTGACGCGTGACGCGCTCGAAGGCTTTGACCAATTCCTTCACCGTCGTGCCGTCGCCGGTGCCGAGATTGATGACCGAATAGCCGCCCGCGTCCGGCACCGCCCGATCGTAGTTGCGCACCGCGGCGGTGTGCGCGGTAGCCAGATCCCACACGTGGATGTAGTCCCTGATCGCGGAACCGTCGCGGGTCGCATAGTCGTCCCCGGTTACGGTGAACGGCTCGCCGCGCTGGTGCGCCTCGATGAGCTTGCCCAGGACGTGGCTGGGATGTCGCAGGTGCGGCCCTGAGCGCATCTTCGGATCGGCGCCGATGGGGTTGAAGTACCGCAGCGACAGCACCCGGATGGCCTGCGTGTGGGCGATGTCCTGCAACATCATCTCGACGACGGCCTTGGTCCTCGCGTACGGGCTGAGCGGTTCGACATCGGACGTCTCGTCGACGGTGCCGTCGGTTGCCGCCCGGTAGAGGGCAGCGGACGACGAGAAAATGAGCCGGTGACAGCCGTTTGCGATCAGCGATTCGACGAACACCAATGTCTTGGTGACATTCTCCCGGTAGTATTCCATCGGCCTGGATACCGATTCCGGCACCGCGATGAGGGCTGCTGCGTGCAGGGCGACATCGATGTCCGGGTGGTCGCGAAAGACTCGCTCGACCGCCTGAGGATCGCCGATGTCGCCGAAGTAGAAGTCGCGATCCTTGACAAACTCGGAACGGCCTGTGGAAAGGTTGTCCAAAATGATCGGAATAATGTTCTGATCTACGCAGGCAGAAGCAACGGTGCTGCCGATATAGCCAGCGCCGCCTGCTATCAAGACCTTCATGTGTGCGACCCAATCATGCGCTGTAGCGACCGCGGTCGATGGTGAGCCGGTGCGTGGGCCCGCCTCTCGTGCCGATCCCATACGGAATGGCTGCCCAGATGGAGGCAGCATAATCACTGTCAAGGTCTGGCTGTGCAGAATTGTGGACCGTTTCCAGGTTTAACTCGAAAGGGATACGCTTTCCGGGTGAATTATTTCGAATCCGAACAACGCGGCGATGATCCGATCAGGTGAATCCGATCAAACCGCCACTCCGGACGCGCGGGCGTGTTATGCCCGGCGTGTGCCGGGTGCGTCGCTCCTCGGCGCCGACGGGATTCATTTCTTCGCCTGCCCGGCGCCCGCACCACCGTTAGGCTGAGGTCTGCGTTGTTTGTCCTTCAGTGAGGTGTGCCCGTGTCGCAGCCCGTATCGGTGGACGTCGTCATCGTCGGCGGCGGACTCGCCGGACTCGCCGCTGCCCGGCGGCTGGACCGCGCCGGGGTGAACTGGCTGCTGGTCGAGGCGGCCGACCGGATCGGCGGCCGGGTGGCCACCGACGTGGTGGACGGCTGGCGGCTCGACCGCGGCTTCCAGGTGCTGAACACGGCGTACCCGCGGGTCCCCGCGCTGGTCGACCTTGACGCCCTGGACCTGCGCTACTTCACCTCCGGCGTGCTGGTGCGCCGCGGCTCGGGGCTGCACCGCCTGGAGAACCCGCTGCGCGAGCCCCGCTCGGCGGCCCGCACCCTGACCTCCGGCGTCGGCTCGCTGGCCGACCGCCTCAAGTTCGCGGCGCTGGCGACCCGCTACGCGACCCTGCCGGCGGGGCGGCTGCTGGACGCGCCGGAGATGACGACCCAGGAGGCGTTGCGCCGCGCCGGCCTGTCGCACCGGATGATCGAGGAGGTGCTGCGGCCGTTCCTGTCCGGGGTCTTCGCCGACCGCGCCCTCGACACGTCCAGCCACGTGCTGGCGATGGTGCTGCGCTCGTTCGCCCGGGGCCGGATCGGCGTGCCGGCGAACGGGATGGCCGCACTGCCGGCCGCGGTGGCGGGCCCGTTGCCGTACCCGCAGTTGCTGGTCGGGGCCAAGACGCTGTCGGTCGGTCCGGGCGTGGTGGTGACGGACGGCGGCGAGCTGCGCTGCCGCGCGGTGATCGTGGCGACAGACCCGACGACCGCGGTGTCGCTGCTGCCGCAGCTGCCGGCGCCGGACATGCGCGGCCTGACGACGTACTACTTCGGCGCCGACCACGCCCCGATCGACGAGCCGACCCTGCTGCTGGACGGCGACCGCCGCGAGATCGTGGCGAACACGGTAGTGATGTCCAACGCGGCCCCCGAGTACGCCCCGGCCGGCAAGTCACTGATCGCGGCCTCGTCGGTGGGCGTCTCGGCCCCGTCCGGCGCCTCCGAGGCGGTGATCCGGGTGGAACTGGCCCGGATGTACGGCGTACCGACCGACGACTGGGAGCTGCTGACCGTGGTGACGATCCCGCACGCGCTGCCCGCGGCGAACGTCCCGCAGGCGCGGCTGCGCAAGCCGGTGGCGCTGGGCGACGGCCTGTTCGTGGCGGGGGACCACCGGGACAGCCCGTCGATCCAGGGCGCCCTGGCCAGCGGCTGGCGCACCGCCGGCGAGGTCCTGCTTTCGCTCGGCGCCGCAGCTAATTCGCCGGCAGCCTGACCCCCAGCGCCGGCAGCCCCTCGGCGCCGGCGTCGGCGACCAGCACGGCACCGTCGTCCGCGCCGGGCTCGCCGAGCCCGCCGCGGCCACTCGTGACGACCAACCGCGAACCGGCCAGGCACACGCTGGTCGGCTGCCGAGCCGGGACGGGCACGATGCGGTCGAGCTGCCCGTCGGGCCGGTACCGCCGCACGGCGCCGCCACCGAAGAGCGCCACCCACAGGAAGCCGTCGGCGTCGACGGTGAGCCCGTCCGGTGCCCCCTCGGCAGCGTCGAACCGCAGGAAGGGCCGGCGCCCGCCGAGCTCCCCGGTCGCCGGGTCGACATCAAACACGTCGACGTGACCCAGCGGGGTGTCGGAGAGAAACATGGTCCGTCCGTCCGGCGTGAACGCCGGCCCGTTGCCGATCGTCAGTCCACGAAGCACGATCCGCACCCGCCCGTCCGGATCGAGCCGGTAGAGCGCACCGCCCCCCGGCGACTGATCACAGGCCATGCTGCCGGCCCAGAGCCGCCCGGCGGGATCGGCGACGGCGTCGTTCATCCGCCAGTCCCGCCCGGTCACCGGGGTGGCGGCGGCGAACTGCTCAACCCCGCCGGGCGCCAGCAGCCAGAAGCCGGTCCCGGCCGCGGCGAGCCAGGTGCCGGGCGCATCCCGTACGGGGGCCACAGCGGCGAGCGGCACAGGGGTCGACGCGAGCAGCGTGAGAGCCTGCGGTCCGCAGCCGCGGGGCACCGGCGTACCGAAAAGCCGCCCGGCCGGAATGTCGACCAGAACAACCTGGTCACCCACCCAGCGGCCACCCTCACCGAGCTCGAGCCGATCGGGGGAGAGCACGCGAACATCGGTCATACCCGGCACATCCCCGGCGGTCCGCGCCCCGAAACAGCCGGTGATCCGGAAAAATGTCCGAAACCGCGCGCGCGACGAAGATCGGTAGCTCGGACATGAGCAGCCAGGATAGGATCGCCGCCGGTACGGGGCGGTAGCTCAGTGGGTTAGAGCAGGGGACTCATAATCCCTCGGTCGCGGGTTCGAGTCCCGCCCGCCCCACCTTGATCTTTCATGCGAACGGGCGGTCTGAGTGCGGGCATTCCGCACCGTCGGCGGAACGGATTCGGCGCGAGCTGAGCACTCACGCGGTGCTGGCGTGTTTGCTTGTGGCGGCCCTCGGTTTGTCAAGCCCCGGGTTTGATGGAGAGTTGGTTAGCTGGTTTTCAGGGATGCGGTGACCGGTTGGGTCATCGCGTGTAGTTGCTCGTGTTCGGCGGGTGGGACGTGCCCGAGTTCGCCGTGCAGGCGCCGGTTGTTGTACCAGTCGATGTACTCGACGGTGGCCATCTCCAGGTCGTCGAGCCCACGCCATGGGCCCTTGTTACGGACGAGTTCGGTCTTGAACAAGGAGTTGAACGCCTCGGCCATCGCGTTGTCGAACGAGTCGCCCTTCGAGCCGACCGAGGCGACAGCGCCGGCCTCGGCGAGCCGCTGGGTGTAGCGGATCGCTCGATATTGGACGCCCCGGTCGGAATGGTGGACGAGTTTGCGCAGGTCAGCACCGTGGTTCTGACGGCGCCAGATAGCCATCTTCAACGCGTCGAGGGCCAGATCGGTGTAGAGGCTCGTCGACACCTGCCAGCCGACGATCAGCCGGGAGAACACGTCCAGCACGAACGCGGCATACACCCAGCCCACGCTGGTACGCACGTAGGTCAGGTCGGCGACCCACAGCTGGTTCGGCCCGGCCGCGGTGAAGTCCCGTTTGACCAGGTCACGAGGCCGATCGGTCTCGGCCGCCGGCCTGGTGGTCCGCGGCGACTTGTCCCGCAGCAGCCCACGCAGCCCAGCCTGGCGCATCAACCGTTCGACCGTGCAGCGGGCCACCCGCACGCCGCGACGGTGCAGCTCGTGCCAGATCTTGCGGGCCCCGTAGACGCCGTTCTTCGGTTTCTTGAAGGCGACGACCACGGTGTCGGCCTCGCCTTCGTAGCCCAGGTCGGTCAGAGTGCGCAGGTCGTCGCGGAGCTGGG
>NZ_JBITLX010000016.1:0-212976 GCF_044465625.1 Actinoplanes sp. NPDC049599 | reverse complement strand
TCCGGCCGCGATCATCCGTGATCTGGACCTGCTGCGCCCGATCTACCAGCAGACCGCCGCGTACGGCCACTTCGGCCGGGAACTGCCGGACCTGCCGTGGGAGAGCACGGACCGCGCCCAGGACCTCAAGAACGCGGCCGGGTGACCGCCGTGTCCCGCGTCGTTGTGACCGGCTCCATCGCCACCGATCACCTGATGAGCTTCCCGGGTCGCTTCGCCGACCAGCTCATCGCGGACCAGCTGCACACGGTGTCCCTCTCCTTCCTCGTCGACGAACTCATCGTCCGGCGCGGGGGGGTCGGTGCCAACATCGCCTACGGTCTGGCCCAGCTCGGTCTGCGGCCGACACTCGTGGGAGCCGTCGGCGCGGACTTCGCCGACTACCGGTCCTGGCTGGAACGGCACGACGTCGACTGCTCGTCGGTCCTGGTCAGCGAGCAGGCGCAGACCGCCCGGTTCATCTGCACCACCGACCAGGACCTGTGTCAGATCGCCACCTTCTACGCCGGCGCCATGACCGAGGCGGTGGACATCGACCTCGCCGCGGTTCCGGCGGCCGGTGAGATCCCCGACCTGGTGGTGATCGCGCCCGACGTGCCCGGTGCGATGCTGCGCCACGCCGCCGCCTGCCGGCATGCGGGCTGGGCGTTCGCCGCCGACCCGTCTCAGCAGCTGGCCCGGATGTCCGCGGCCGACATCGCCGAGTTCATCACCGGCGCGCGCTACCTGCTGACCAACGAGTACGAGTACGGCCTGCTGTGCAGCAAGCTCGGCGCCTCGGACGCGCACGTACGCGCCATGGTGGGGGTCGTGGTGACCACGTGCGGCGCCGCTGGGGTCCGGGTCCGTACCGCCGACCGGGCCGCCGACGTGCCGGCGGTGCCGCTGGCGACCGTGGTCGATCCCACCGGCGGCGGGGACGCCTTCCGGGCCGGTTTCATCGCGGCGGTGGCGCGCGGTCTGTCCGACGAGACGGCCGCGGCGGTCGGCTGCCAGCTCGCCGGATACGCGATCCAGCAGGCGGGCGGCCAGGGGTACGAAGTTCGGCACCCGGACCTGCTCGCCGATCTGGAGGCGAACTACGGCGGGGAGACGGCGGCGGCGGTCCGGGAAGCCCTGCAGCCGGCCGTGGTCGTGACCGGATCTCCGGCGTGACAGCAGGGCCGGATGCGCCACGTCATCCCCGGCGCCGGAGCCGGGCATCGCGCTGCCACATCGCAGGTCCTGACATCCGTTCGCAAGCCGCCGGGCCGGGTCAGGGCTGACCACACCGGTGGCGCCGCCGCCGGGCCGGCGGCGGCGCCTCGCGGGCGAAAGATTCGTCAGTGGACCCGGGCGAGCACCCGCGGATCGGCGTGCGTGTCGTCCCCCGTGCCGTCGGTGCCGGTCGGGCGTCCGGGTAGCACCCGGTCCAGCCATCCCGGCAACCACCAGTTGGCCCGGCCCAGCAGCGTCATGGTCGCCGGCACCAGGACCATCCGCACCACCGTGGCGTCGATGAAGATCGCGGTGGCGAGGCCGAGCCCGAACATCTTGGTCGACGGGTCGTCGGCGATGGCGAAGGACAGGAACACCGCCACCATGATGAGGGCGGCCGAGGTGATGGTCCGGGCGGTGCCCGAGATGCCCTGCACGATCGCCTTGTTGTTGTCGCCGGTTCGCAGGTACTCCTCCCGCACGCGGGACAGCAGGAACACCTCGTAGTCCATGGACAGGCCGAACAGGATCGCGAACAGGAACATCGGGATGAACGACACGATCGGCACCGTCGCCTCCAGCCCGATCAGCGCACCACCCCAGCCCCATTGGAACACCGCGACCATGACGCCGTAGGCCGCGCCGATGCTCAGCAGGTTCAGCAGCACCGCCTTCAGCGGTACGAGCACCGACCGGAAGGCCAGCATCAGCAGCACGAACGACAACGCCAGCACGGCGGCTATCAAGATCGGTAGGCGTTCGCTGGTGCGGCGACCCACATCTGACAGGCTGGCCGCCGCACCGCCGACGTGGGCCTTCGACGGGCCCGGCCCGACCGCGGCGGGGAGCACCTCGGCGCGCAGCCGGGCGACGGTATCGGCCGTGGCCCGCTCCTGCGGTCCGGTGGTGGGGAACACCACGAGGGTGGCGATACCCGTGGCCTGATCGACTCGCGCCGGCCCGACCGAGGCGACGCCCGGGTCGGCGGCGACCGCTCCGGCGACCCGGTCCGCCGATCCTGGATCGCCCGCGAGGTCGACAGCGATGATGAGGGGGCCGTTGGTGCCCGGGCCGAACCCGTCGGCGACGAGGTCGTACGCTCGGCGCTCGGTGCGGCTTTCCGGAAGCGAGCCGTCGTCGGGCAGCCCGACGCGCAGGCCGAGGACGGGCAGCGTCGCGGCCAGCAGCAGCCCGGCAGCGCCGACCGCGTACGGCACCGGATGCCGGTTGACGTGCCCGATCCAGCGCCGCCAGCCGGGCGCGGGTGCGCCGCCCGCCGCCGCGACCCGCCGCCGCCCGAGCCGGCCCCGGCCGAGCAGCCGACCCAGCGTCCCGACCCGGGCCAGGCGTGGGCCGGCGGCGCCGAGGAAGGCCGGCAGCAGCGTCACCGACGCGACCACCATGATCAACACGACGAGGGAGACCGCGAGCCCGCCCATCGTCATGAACGGTACGTTCGAGACCGCCAGGCCGAGGATCGACACGACGACGGTGCCGCCGGCGAAGACGACGGGTCGCCCGGCCGTGGCCACCGCTCGCCCGGCCGCCTCGTGCGGCTCGAACCCGAGCTCGAGGTACTCGCGGTGCCGGACGAGCACGAACAGCGCGTAGTCGATGCCGACTCCCAGCCCGACCATGCTGCCGAGCACCGGGGCGAATGTCGGGATCTCGGTCACCCGCGCGAGCACGGTCATCGTGGCTACGCCGACGGTGAGGCCGAAGACCGCCATGCCGATCGGCAGCGCGGCGGCGGTGAGCGAGCCGAACGCCAGGAACAGGATCGCGGTCGCGGCGAGGAGGCCGATCAGCTCGCCGGTGCCGCCGCCGGTGTCGGAGAAGGCGAAGAACAGGTCCCCGCCCATCTCGATGCGCAGCGGCATCTCGCTGCGCAGCCGGTCCCCGAGGGCGACGAGGGCGTCGAGGTCGTCGGCCGACAGCCGGCTCTGGTCGGGGTACTGCACGCGGACGACGGCGATCCGTCCGTCGGCCGATACCAGGCCGGCGCTGACGGCGGCGTCCGCACCCCGGCCGAGCGCCTCGACCGGGTCGCTGGTGCCGAGCACGTGCGGGAGTTGCCTCACCTCGGCCTGTAGCCGCGTCAGCGCGGTACGCGCCGGGCCGGGTTCGAAGAACGTCGCCCGGCTGTCGGCGGGGGTGACGACCACCTGGGCGGTCATCCCTTCCTGGCCGGTGCCGGCCTGCTCGATCAACTGCGCGGCCCGCTGGGAGTCCAGCCCGGGAGCGGACATCGTGTCGGCGGTCCGGCCGCCGAAGGCGGTGGCGGCCAGGACTGCCAGCGCGGCGGCAAGCAGCCACGCCCCGATCACCCGCCACGGATGGCGGGCGGCGCTGCCACCCAGTCGGAAGAGGGCTTTCGAGAGCATGGGGGTCCTCCAACCACCTCGTCGGCCGCCTTCGCACGACCGCCGATGACCAGGGTCGTCACGGCGGCGCCGGCGGGCATCGGCCCGGGAGCCGCGGATCTGCCCGTCCCCGGACGGAGAGCGGCCCCGTTCTTTCGGCCGATGCGCGGCGCGGTGGGCTCCCTAGGCTGAGACCGTGCTGCGAGACGACGTGCGAAACCTGTGGACCGAACCGCGGTCCCCCGACGCCCCGGGCCGGGTGTGGCGGGACTGGGCGCTGCTCGCCGTGACCCTGGGCGGTGTGGTGCTGGAAGCCACGCTGCGGGACGACGTCGTGTGGCGGCCGGTGGCGGTGGTGCTGGGCGTCTGGCTGGCCGTCCTGCCCCTGTGGCGCCGGACCCGCCCGCTGGCCATGATCACTCTGGCGTTCGGCGCGATAATCCTGCTTCAGGTGGCCACGGTGGTGGCCGGCCCGCCGGAGCCGGTGGGCCTGTACTCCGGCATGGTGGTGCTCGTCCTGGTGTATGCGTTGCCCCGGTGGGGATCGGGCCGGGAGGTCGTGCTGGGCGGCGTGGTGATCCTCGCGGGCTTCGCGGTGTCGGCCGCGACGGACGACACGCCGGTCGGCGAGGAGATCGGGGGCCTGGTATTCCTGCTCATGCCCGCGGTGATCGGGGCATCCGTACGGTTCTGGCAAACCGCTCAGGAGCGGCAGCTGGAGCGGGTGCGCTCCCATGAGCGGGAGCGGCTCGCCCGGGAACTGCACGACACGGTGGCCCACCACGTCTCGGCCATGGTGATCCGCGCCCAGGCCGGCCGGGTGGTCGCCGGCGCTGACCCGGCCGCCGCTGTCGAGGCGCTGGAGGGGGTCGAGGAGGAGGGCGCGCGCACGCTGGAGGAAATGCGCGTCATGGTCGCGACCTTGCGCGACGGCGGCGCCGGCGCTGAGCTGGCGCCGGCAGCCGGTGTCGCCGATCTGGAACGCCTGCTGCGCGCCCCGGGTATCCGGCTCCGGGTGGACCTGGGGCTCGACGGCGACCTGGACGGGCTGCCCCCGGCCGTGGACGCGGCGGTCTACCGCATCGTGCAGGAGTCGGTGACCAACGCCATGCGCCATGCGGTGGACGCGACCGAGGTCATGGTCCGGGTCACCGGAGAACCGCAGAGGGTACGGGTGAGGGTGCGCGACGACGGCGCGCGAGCCGGCCGCGGTCGCGACGGGTACGGTCTTGCCGGGCTGCGAGAGCGCGCTGCCCTGCTCGGCGGGGAGCTGAGCGCCGGGCCGGGAACCGACCGGGGCTGGCATGTCGAGGCAGAGCTGCCGCGGGGGAGGGCGAACAACGGTGTCCATCCGCGTGCTCGTCGCTGACGACCAGCCGGTCATCCGTACCGGGCTGCGCATCATGCTGAACGCCCAGCCCGACATCGACGTGGTGGGCGAGGCGGCCGACGGGCGCGAGGCGGTCCGGCTGGCCCGGGACCTGCGACCCGACGTCTGCCTTTTCGACATCCGGATGCCCGAGCTCGACGGGCTGCAGGCCACCCGGCTGATCGCCGGCCCGGGCGTCGCCGCTCCGCTGGCCGTGGTCGTGATCACCACCTTCGACCTGGACGAGTACGTCTACGGCGCCCTGCGCGCGGGAGCACGCGGGTTCCTGCTCAAGGACGCGGGGCCCGAGTTGCTGGTGCAGGCCGTACGCTCTGCCGCCGACGGCGAGGCGCTCATCGCGCCGAGCGTCACAGTGCGCCTGCTGCGGGCGTTCGCGGAGGTACCGACCGGGCGGCCCGCCGCGCAGCCGATCTCCCCGGTCACCACCCGCGAGGAGGAGGTGCTGCTGGCCGTCGCCCAGGGCCTGACCAACGTCGAGATCGCCGATGCGCTGTACATCAGCCTGAGCACCGTGAAGACGCACCTGGCGAGCCTGATGGCCAAGCTCGGCGCCCGCAACCGCGTGGAGATCGCGATGTGGGCCTACGAGACCCGCCGGATCATCCCGAGCCCCTGAGCCCGGCGACCGTCAAGTGCCGTCTTGATGCGGACCTGGACGAGTGCGATCAACATCAAGACGGGAGACATCGCCGTCGGGTGTTCGGGGCGGGTCGTAGCACAGGCTCGCCGTGCTTGATCGGCGTCGCTACCGTCTGCCGTTCAGACCGCATCGGCGGTACGCCCGACCTCGACGGAGGCTTCGCCGTGACTCCCGAAGGCGCCTCTGCGGCGATCCCTGACCCCTGCGTGGCACGCCGTGCAGTCCTGGGTGCCGCCGCAGCTCTTGCCCTGCCGCTCGCCCTCGACGGGTGTGCAAGCGAGCCACCGGCACCAGCACCGCACAGCGCGCCCGGCTCTCCGCCGGCCGGCGCTGCGGATCCTCTCGAACTGACGACCACGGCGAAAGTCCCCCTCGGTGGCGGCATCGTGGTGGACGGAGTGCTCATCACTCAGCCCGAGCCGGGCAAGTTCCGGGCGTTCGACGCCACGTGTCCCCACCGCGGAGCGACGGTCAGCCCGCCACGCGCCGGTGTCATCACCTGCGCGGCCCACAACTCGCGGTTCCGGGAGACCGACGGCGCCCGGGTCAGCGGCCCGGCGACCAGCCGACTCACCAGGATCTCGGTCTCGGTGCAGGGCGACACCATCGTCATCCCCTGACCTGCTCACAGCCCGGGTGACGTCGTCGCGCGACCTCGGCCCTCGGGCGGGCGCTGCACGGCGACCGCACCGTCCAGGCTCACGCGCGCCGGCGCACGGAGCATTCTGTTTGTCTTGGGTAGGTCTGCGCAGTCGACCTCATCGGGTTCCACGCCGCGGGCCGGCAGCACCACGTCATGACCCGGGGCAAGGGCGCACCCTCGGCTATTGCTGGTAGGCCAGGGTGGTCATCATGCCGGTCTCGGCGTGGTAGATGTTGTGGCAATGGATCATCCACCGGCCGGGGTTGGTGGCGTCCAGGTCGACGGCGACGCTCTGGTTCGGCAGCACGATCACGGTGTCCTTGCGGACGCCGGTGCCCGCGACGGCAAAGGTGTGTCCATGCAGGTGCATGGGATGGAACATGCTGGTGCGGTTGACCAATTGCAGGCGGATTCGTTCTCCGTGCCGTACGAGCGTGGGCGCGGAGTGGGCGAAGGTGGCGCCGTTGATGGTCCACCGGTACGGCATCATCGCTCCGCCGAGAACAAGCCGGTGGACGCGGTCGGGATCCCGCTCGGCCAGCCGTACGGCGTCAGTGGCGCGCAGCGTGCCGGTGAGCAGCACCTGGCGGTCCAGCTCGGTCGGCCGGACGGTCGGGGCGGGCCGTGTCCCGGAGCCGGTCCGCACGATGGCGAGGGCCTGCCCGGCCTTGCCTTCGGCCGCGGCGACCAGCGGGAACACGCCGTCGGAGAGTTCCACGGTGACGTCGCAGCGCTCGCCCATGCCCAGCAGTAGCGCATCGGTGACGACCGGGGTGACCGGGAAGCCGTCGGTGTGGGTGACCGTGAGCCGGTGTCCGCCGAGCGCGATGCGGAAGGCGGTGTCGGAGGCGGCGTTGACGATGCGGATGCGTAGCCGTTGACGGGGTTTCGCGGTCAGCACCGCCGGCGCGGCCGGCACCCGGCCGTTGATCAGATAGTGCGGGTAGACGACATCGCCGGCCCCGCCCAGCAGCGGCGAGGTCATCGTTTCCATCCCGCCCATCGCCATGCCGCCACCCATGTGCATCCCGCCCATGTCCATGCCGCCCATGTCCATGCCGCCCATGGTCTGCAGGGAGGCGAGGACCTGATCGGGCGTGCGGCCGGTGCCGTCGACCCAGTCGTCGAGCACCACGATCCACTCGTTGTCATAACCGCCGGGCTCGGCCGGGTCGTCGACGACCAGGACGCCGTACAGGGCGCGATCGAGTTGCACGCCGGAGTGCGGGTGGTAGAAGTAGGTGCCGGGGTCGGGGGCGGTGAACTCGTAGGTGTGCCGCGCGCCCGGCGCGATGGGCCGTTGGGTGAGGCCGGGGACGCCGTCCATGTCGTTGCGCAGCGCGATGCCGTGCCAGTGCACGCTGGTGGCGGTGGGCAGGTGGTTGACCACTTCGGCGCGGATGAGGTCGCCGGCCCGGGCCCGGATCAGCGGACCTGGCGCCGTGTCGGCGTAGCCCCAGGTCTGCACGGTGGGGCCGCCCAGATCGAGCGTGACCGGCCGCGGGGTGAGCGTGGCCAAGACGGTGGCGCTGCCGGTCCGGCGGCGGGCGGCCTCGACGCGTGCCACCAGCGTCGAGTCCGGGGCCACCAGGGCGGGGTCAAAGCGCAACAGGCCGCCGGCCCACGCGGCTGCTCCGGCGGTCGCGGCTATGCCCGCTGCGCCGGCGATGCCGGCCAGCAGTCCGCGCCGGGTGAGGGCGACTGACATGGGACATCTCCTTGGTAGCGGCCGGACGTCAGATGTCTTCGACTCCAGACTCGGCGGCATGTGTGCGCAAACCCGCGACGTTGTCTGAAGATTTGATGAAGCCATCTGCCGGTCGGTCAGTGGGTGCGAGCACCGAGTCCGGCCGTCACCACCATGGTCTCGAATCCTGCGGGCGGGCCGATCCCGCTGCTACTGCGCTTGCGGCGCCGATTCGGCACTTGGCGGGCCGCGTCGAGGACGCAGTGCCGCATGTGGTCGTCGAGCAGACCGAGCGCGACCTGCTGCAGCGCCCGGTTCGCGGCGCTGAGCTGGGGCCACAGGGCTGGTCATGACCGTTCACCTCCATGGTGGGCACCGCCGCGGGACGGGTGCATCACCAGTGTCAGCGGTGATACCCCGGTGGGGTAGTGACCTGGGACCCACCGTCTCGGGCCGACCGTCTCTACCCCCCGGGGGTATCCACGACCAGGGTGGTCGGTGAAGGCTTCGGCGTCACGCCCGGGAGGCGGACATGAACACCAAGGTCGCCACCACCCCGCCGGATTCCACTCCGGCCGGCGAACACGCCGCGACGGTTCTCGCGGCGCACGGCATCACCAAGTCCTACCGGGGCGGCTGGCCGGTGCGCCGGCGGCGCCCGGTACTGCGCGGCGCCGACCTGACCGTACGGGCCGGTGAAGTGGTCGGACTGGTCGGCGAGAACGGCTCCGGTAAGTCCACCCTGATGAAGATCCTGGTCGGCGCGCTGGCCGCCGACGACGGCACCGTCGAGCGCGCCGGGCGGCTCGGCTACTGCCCGCAGGAACCGCTGGTCTACGCCCGGCTGACCTGTGACGAACACTTCGACCTGTTCGCGCACGCCTACGGCATGACCGCCGCCGCCGCAGACCGGTCCCGGCGCGCGCTCTATGAACAGCTCGGCTTCGCCCGGTACGCGCACGTGCGCGCCGATCAGCTCTCCGGCGGCACTCTGGCCAAGCTCAACCTGAGCCTGGCCCTGCTCGCCGACCCGGACGTGCTGCTGCTCGACGAGCCCTACGCCGGGTTCGACTGGGACACCTACCAGAAGTTCTGGGGCCTGGTCGCCCGGCACCGGGACGCCGGGCGCAGCGTGCTGATCGTCAGCCACTTCGTCGTGGACGAGGATCGCTTCGACCGCATCGTCGAGGTCCGTGACGGTAAGGCGGTGCCGCGATGACCACCGTCGTGTTCGTGCGCCGCTTCCTGGCCGACTACGCCCGCAACCGGGTCAACCTGTTGCTGCTGGCCGTCGTACCGGTGGTGTTCGTGGTCGTCGTGGCCGGCGCGATGGCCGACGCGGCCAAGCTGCTCGGCGGCCCCGGCGGCGCCGCGGTGCACACCGCCGCCGCCGGCTGGGCGGCAGGGTTCCTGGCCGGCATCGCCATGTACTTCCAGACATCCGCCACCCGCGACACCGACCGCCGCGTTGTCATCGCCGGACTGCCCGCGGCTCGCCTGGTCGCCGCCCGCCTGGCCACCGGGGTGATCCTGGCGCTGTTCGCGTCCGCCGTCGCCCTGGTCGCCCTCGCCGCCCGCACCGGCATCGGCACGCCGATCCGGGCGATCACCGGCACCGTCATGTTCGCGATCATCTACCTGGCCATCGGCGCCATCGTCGGCACGACCGTCGCCAACCCGGTCAACGGCACCGTGATCGTGCTGTTCGTGTGGATCCTGGACGTGTTCTTCGGCCCTGCCATGGGCGCCCGTGACTGGCTGGCCACCCGGGGCCTGCCGACCCACTTCGTCACCCTCTGGATGGTCGAACTGCCCTCCGGGCATCCCGGCCGCCTCGGAGACCTGGGCTGGGCGCTGACCTGGACCGCCGCGGCTGTCGCCGCCGCGTGGGTGCTCGCCGCCACCCGCAGCCGCACCGCCGGTACCCGTCTGCACCGCACCCGGGCCGGCAGTGCCGCCCGCCAACTCGGCGCCGCGCTGCACGCCGCCTGGCGCGACGCCCGACGCAACCCCACCCTCTGGGCCCTGTTCGTCGTCGTACCCGTGGTCTTCATCATCACCGCCGACGCCGTCACCCCCGACGAGCCCATCACTCTGACCCTCACCGAACACGGGCGCCACATCGCGCAGACCTTCGCGATGCCGCAGGTGCACGGTGCCACCATGGCTCCGATCGCGATCGGCGCGCTCGCCGCCCTGGTCGGCCTGTTCACCATGCTGGACAGCCGCGACGGCGACCGCCGCGCCGCCCTGGCCGGCCTGCGCCCGGCCGCGCTGCTCTGCGCCCGCCTCGGCGTGCTGTCCGGCGCGGCGCTCGCCGCGACCGCGGTCTCGCTCACCGCTACCGCCCTGGTCTTCGACGCCACCCGATGGCCGACCTACGCCGCCGCGAACGTGCTGATCGCGTTCACCTACGCCCTCATCGGCGCTCTGCTGGCCCCGATGTTCGGCCGGGTCGGCGGGGTGTTCATCGCGTTCCTGCTGCCGTTCCTGGACATCGGCATCGTGCAGAGCCCCATGCTGCACCCCGAACCGACCAGCTGGTCGCGCCTGCTGCCCGGCTACGGCGGCTCGCGCATCCTGCTCGACGGAGCGCTCACCAGCGGCTTCGACGAGACCCGGCCACTGCTGCTCGGGTCGGCCTGGTTGGTCGGCCTGGCGCTGATCGTCGCGCCGGCGTACCGGCGCACGATCCGGCCGGTGCACCAGCGTCGCCGGCGAACCGCGATGACCGGCGTCGCGGCGCCCGGGGCGGCTCCCGGCCGCCGGCACCACCGATTGCCCGCCCGTCGCCACGATGCAGCTTCAAACAGCCGGCCCGGCCCTCGTTGATGGCCCCGCGGCGGGCAGGGTGACCGCGAAGGCGGCTCCGGTGCCAGGACCACCGCTGTGGGCGGTGACCTGCCCGCCGTGTTCGGTGATGATGGCACGCACGATCGCCAGCCCGATACCGGAGCCACCACGGTTGCGGTCGCGGGCAGCGTCGGCGCGGTAGAAGCGCTCGAAGACGTGCGGAAGGTGCTCGGCGGCGATGCCCTCGCCGGTGTCGGCGACCGTGATCCGGACGCCGGATCGATCAAGGTCGGCGATGATGGTGACGGTGCCGCCGGCCGGGGTGTGGCGCAGGGCGTTGTCGAGCAGATTGCCCAGTACCTGACCCAGGCGTTCGACATCGGCATGCAGCTCGGGAAGGTCGGCCCCGACGGTCGTGGCCAGCGTGACGCCCTTGTCCGTGCAGCGCGGGCGGGCCGCCGCCACGGCGGCCCCGACCAGGTCGGCCACGGCGACGCGGCGGGGATGCAGATCGAGCTGGTGTTCCTCGGCCCGGGACACCGCGGCGATGTCCTCGGCGAGCCGGCGCAGCCGCCCGGTCTGGGTGCGCAGCACCGCCCAGGTGTCCTCATCGGGCACGAGCACGCCGTCCTCGGCGGCGTCGACGTACGCCTCGATCGTCGCCACCGGGGTACGCAGCTCGTGGCCCACATCGGCCAGCAGCCGCCGCCGGGTCGCCTCGACCTGCGCCAGCCGGCCGGCCATCGCGTTGAACGCGGCGACCACGGTGTCGAAGTCGGCGCCGAGGCCGGGCGCTGCCACCCGGGTGTCGTAGTTGCCGTCGGCGATGTCGGTGGCCGCGGCAGCGAGTTGACCGACCGGATGCGCCACCCGGCGGGCCACGTAGGCGCTGACCGCCAGGGCGGCGGCCAGCGCGGCGACCAACGCCACCGTCAGCGACACCGCGCTGGCCGAGGCGTACGCCTCCTCGACGTGGCGGGCCGTGTCCTCCTCGACGTGGCCGGCGATCTGGCGCAGGTGGTCGTGGAAGATGGCCGGGCCGACCGCGGCGGTGACCAGACCGAGCGTGACGGACCCGGCGAGCACGACCAGTGTCTGGGCGGCGAACAGCCGGCCGGCCAGGCCCAACCTCGGCGGAGGCACCAGCCGGGCCATCAGCGTTCGCCCATCCGGTAGCCGACGCCGCGGACGGTGCGGATGTAGCGGGGTGCGGCGGGGTCGTCGCCGAGTTTGCGGCGCAGGTGCCCGATGTGCACGTCGACCAGGTGCTCGTCGCCGACCCATCCGTCTCCCCAGACGGCGTCGATGAGCTGCCGACGGGAGAACGCCATCCGCGGCCGGGCGGACAGGGCGGCGAGCAGGTCGAACTCGGTGCGGGTGACCTCGACCGGCCCGCCGTCGACGGAGACCTCGCGGGCACTGACGTCGATGGACAGCGCGCCGAAGGTGCGGGCCGGCTCTTCACCCGCAGCGAGGGCTCCGCCGCCCCCGCTGCGGGGGCGGCGCAGCATCACCCGTACCCGGGCGACCAGCTCTCGCGGGCTGAACGGTTTGGTGAGGTAGTCGTCGGCGCCGACCCCGAGGCCGATGAGCTTGTCGACCTCGTCGGCGCGGGCGGTGAGCATCACGATGTAGCAGTCGGTGAAGGTGCGCAGCTGCCGGCACACCTCGATGCCGTCCAGGCCGGGCAGACCGAGGTCGAGCACCACCACGTCCGGCCTTTGCTCGCGGGCGGCCTCCACCGCTGAAGGACCGTCGAACGCGCAGGCGACGTCGTGGCCGTCGTGTTCGAGATAACTGGCGACCACCTTGGCCAGGCTCTGTTCGTCGTCGACGACCAGCACACGGGTACTCATGGCGTCCATCCTGCCGGGCGTTGCGGGGAAACCAGCGGACGTTGCTCTATCCATGTCCCCCGTGGTCTCCGTGCCGGGAGGAGGCAGCCGATGGGGTGGGAAGGATCACCGACATACGGGCGGCGGCCGGTGCCGGAGGCCGGGGCGTGTAGCTGATGCCGTTCGGCTGCTTGCCCACCTTGATGGTGGCGACCGTGGTGCGCTTGGGGAGGTCGATGACGGAGACGGTGGAGTCGTAGACGTTGGTGACCCACGCGCGTCGGCCGGTGGGATCGATGACCACGCCGTGTGGGCCGGACCCGGTGGCGATGCTGCCGGCCGTGGTCATCGTGGCGGTGTTGATCACCGACAGGGCGGTTCCGGGTTTGTCCGTGCTGCCCTGGTCGGCCGAGAGGAGGGTGGCCGCGTCCGGGGTGAGGTAGATCTGTGCCGGTGCGGCCGGCACCTCGGTCCGCCCGGCGACCCTGCGGGTCCGCAGGTCGATTTTGACGACGCTCGAGGGCTGCGTGATGCTGGCGTACGCGTACCGGTTGTCCGGGGAGACGGCCACCTGGACGACGGGCCCGCCTACCGGCACGGTGGCGGTCCTGGTGTCGGTGCGGGCGTCGATCAGGTCGACTGTGCCGGCCTTGAGGTTGGCCACCACCAGGGTGGCGCCGTCCGGGCTCGGGCGCAGCCCGTGGGGGCCGCCGCCGAGGCTGATGCTGCCGGCCGGGGTCAGGTCGGCACGGTAGACCGACACGGTGCCGGCGTCGTAATTGGTCACGTAGGCCTTCTGCCCGTCCGGGGTCAGCACCACGTGCGACGGGCCGGCAGCGGTGGTGGCGGCGGCGGCGAGGCGGTAGGTGGCGGCGTCCAGGGCGGCCACCGTGCTGGTGTGTCCGCTGACCGCGTACACCCTGGTGCCGTCCGGGGCGACCTGCACGTTGTGCGGGCCTTCGATGCCCTCGACGGTGGTGACCACGGCGTTGGTGGCGGCGTTGATGACCGACAGGCTGTGCCCGCCCTCGTTGGCGACCCACACCGTGCCCGTGATCCCCTCGGCCGGCGGGCTCGACACGGGAAAGTCAGGGCTGGCCGTGGCATCGGCCGTCGACGCGCATCCTGCTGCCAGGGCGACCAGGGCCACAACACCGGCGGTCATGACCCCGCGCGTTCCCCGCACTCTCATGCCGTCTCCTCCCGCAAAGCCGGCGCGGATCGCCGGTACCGGTCCACGGTCACCACCGGACCCGAAGAAAGCGGCGGGCAAACCATGAACGTTCCATGAAGGCGCCGGCCACCCGCGCGTCCGAGAGCAACCACGTCGACAGCCGCAGGTTGACCGCGGCCGCCGCCGAACCACGGCCTTCAGCGAACCTTCACCACTTCACCGGTGGGTTCATCACCCCGGCGGATCACCGTTGACCGTGTACAGCGAATGTGTTCCGACCCGGGAGGGCGAGATGGTTCCGAGCTTCTGCGGCGCCATGGGGTTGGCCGGATGGCTGGTCATGCTGCTGGTCTGGACTGCCCTGATCGCCGCGGTGGTGTGGGGCATCACCCGTCTGTTCCCGGACCGGAAGCAGGCCACCGCGCCGACACCGCCGCGCCGGCGCGAGCGCGAGGACGTCGAGCCGCCGCTCGTCGAATCCCGCCCGCGCTGAACCCGGCCGATCATCGGGAGGATGTCATGCACGGCCAACACATGAAGTACCTCGTCGTCGCGGCAGGCGCACTGATCGTCGGCCTCCTGGCGGCCGGCAGCTCGCTGCAAGCGGTGCTGCCGTTCCTGCTGCTGCTGGCATGCCCGCTGATGATGGTCTTCATGATGCGCGGTATGAGCGGGCACGACGCCGACCGCCGCAATACCACCCATGACCACGACGATGCCGCCCCGCAACGGTAGGCGCACCCCGCCTGAGCGCCGACTGGCTTCGCCGAACCTTCAGCGCACCACGACCCCCAACTCTCATCCGGGCCGGCAAGCCCGGAAACCTCGGACACCACCGCCCGGCCTGCCCGGGACTTCACCCTCACCGACACCAGCGGCGCCACCGTCAAGCTCGCCGACCTGCGTGGCCGCAACGTGGTGCTGTACTTCAACGAAGGCGCCGGCTGCCAGTCCTGCATACTGCAAATGGCCGACATCGAGCGCAAAGCCGCCGCATTCACCGCCGCGAACATCACCGTGCTACCGATCGTGATGAACACCGCCGAACAGATCAAGGCCGACATGGCCGCCAACGGGGTGAAGACCCCGTTCCTGCTCGACGACGGCACCGTCTCGGCCGCCTACGGCACCCTCGGCAAGGGCATGCACCAAGGACTGCCCGGGCACAGCTTCGTGCTCATCGACGCCCAGGGCACCCAGCGCTGGTACGGCGAGTACCCGTCGATGTACCTGTCCTCGGCCGACCTGCTCGACCAGATCCGCCAGTACCTGCCGTGACCACGACAGATAGATGATGAAGGTTCTGCTGATCTGGGGGGAGATCACCGTGCATCCCACCGGAGGGTGGGTGGCGCAGCGGGCCCGGAACCTGCTGATGGACCTGGGCGAGCAGGCGCACCGGTTCCGGTATCTGATCCGGGACCGGGACACCAACAGCCTGCGGATGGGTCCGTGGCGAAGGGCGGCGCCGGCTTCAGCGGCCTGCTCGGCGGTGTACGACCGCAAGGCCGCCCTTGGCCGGGGCCACGGCGACGCCGCGGCTGTGCGAGCGTTCCGGCGCGGCGGTCGTCGGTTCGAGGGAGAAATCGCGCAGCAGGGTGCGCAGGACGACGTCCATCTCCAGCGTGGCGAAGGCGGCGCCGATGCAGCGCCGGACGCCGCCGCCGAACGGGATCCAGCCGTACGTGTCGGCGCGCGCGCCGACGAAGCGGTCCGGGTCGAAGACGGCGGGGTCGGGGAACAGGTTCTCGTCGTCGTGCAGCAGCGCGATGCACGCGGTGACAACGGTGGCGCGGGGCAGCGTCCAGCGGCCGATCCGCAGTGTCTCGGCGCGTACCTGTCGTGAGGTCATCTCGATGACCGGCCGCACCCGCTGCACCTCGATGAGGGTCGCCGCACGCAGCAACCCGCCGCCGGCGTCGGCCTCGTCGGTGAGCCGGCGCAGCAGATCGGGGTGGCGGCGCAGCCGCTCGACGGCCCAGGCCAGCGTGGTGGCCGTGGTCTCGTGCCCGGCCGCGAGCAGGGTCAGCAGCTGGTCGGCGATCTCGCTGCGGCTCATGGCCGAGCCGTCGTCGTAGCGGGCCTGTACGAGCATGGCGAGCACGTCGTCGCGGTCGCCGAGGCCGGGGTCGCCGGTCGCCCGGTCGATGAGCCGGTTGATGACGGCGTCGTACCGTCGCCGGTAGCGCCGGAAGCGCGCGCCGGGCCCGTAGCCGCCCAGGTCGCGCCGGACCGTGGGCAGCACGGCGAGCACCGAGCCGAGCGTGACCATCGGCGGCAGCAGGGTGCGCAGTTCGTCGAGCTCGGCACCCTCGGCGCCGAAGACCGCGCCGAGGATCACGTTGAGCGTGATGCGCATGGTCGACGGCATGACCGGGAAGGGCCGGCCCTGCGGCCAGGAGGCCGTCTCGCGCCTCGTCTGGTGTTCGATGAGCGATTCGTACGCGCGCAGCCGGCGCCCGTGGAACGGCGGGGTGAGCAGTTTGCGCTGCCGCCGGTGCTCCTCGCCGCGGATGGCGAAGAACGATCCCGGTCCCAGGACAGCGCCGAGATTGGCGTCGGGGGTGTCCGCGTCCTCGGGTGCGGTCTGGAACAGCTCGCGCACCTCGGCCGGGTCGGCGAGCATCACCATCCGGCCCATGGACAGCGACTCGACGGTGAACGCCGAGCCGTACCGCGCGCGCAGGCGTTCCATGGTGCGGCGGCGCGCGATCGCGAAGCTCAGGGCCTGGACCAGGCGCGGGCTGGTGGGGCCGTCCGGCAGGACGGCAGGGGGCAGAGTTGCCGCCGGCATCGCACACCTCCGTTGGTACGCTCACGTACCAGGCCACGGTACGTGCGCGTACCGGGCCGCGCAAGGCGTGGTCCCGAGCCGTGGCCCGCAGGCGTATTACCGTGTGCGGGGTGACCACCACTGACGTGCCGGCTGCGACGGACGCCGGTTACCGGCGCCGGCTCCTCGACGGCATGGCAGCGTGCATCCGCGAACGCGGCTACCCGGACACCACGGTGGCCGACGTCGTCCGGGCGGCTCGAACGTCTCGGAGGACCTTCTACGCGACCTTCTCCGACCGCCAGGAGTGCCTGGTCGCCCTCCTGCACGAGAGCAGCCAGCGCACCATCGCCCGGATCTCCGCCTCCGTCGACCGGGCCGCGGCCTGGGAGGTCCAGGCCCGCCAGGCGATCGAGGGGTGGATCGCCGCGGTGCAGGCGGACCCGCCGATCAGCCTCAGCTGGATCCGTGACGTGCCGGCCCTCGGCGCCGGCCACGCACGGCTGTTCCAGCGGGAGACGATGCGCGCGTTCGTCGACCTCATCCAGGACCTGACCGACACCCCCCACCTGCGGGCCGCCGGCGTGCGACCACCGTCGGAACAGACCGCGACCATCCTGCTCGGCGGCCTGCGCGAGCTGATCGCCGCCACCGTCGAGGACGGCCGCGACGTGGAGACCATCGTCGACGCCGCGACCGAGGCCACCCGGAGGCTGCTCGGCCCCCGCCCGTGAGCCGCCCGGGCGGGTCTCGCCGATCACCCCGGGGGCGACCCGGGTGACGAGCTGACGCTCAGCGACGCCGCTCCGGGACAGCAGGGCCACACGCCTCTTCCCGCCGGCGGCGCGACATGGCACGGTGGGGTCCGGCTCGGCCGGCACCGCCGCACGGCGGCCGCCCGGGCCGGGATGAGAAAGTTCTCATCCCGGTCCCATGAAGCTGCGGGTCTTCGGAATCAGGATCACCAGATGGGCTGGAAGACGGTCGTCGGAACCGGTTCGATCATCGTGGCCGTCGTGGGCGGTTGCTGGTGGGCGGTCGCTGCCTCGGCGGTTCCGCCCACCCCGGTGATCGGTCCCGCCCTGGTGGTCACGCCGGCGACCGGGATCCCGTCGCCGCCGTCCGCCGTCGCGACCCGCTCGCCCGACCCCGTGACACCCGCCGCTTCGGAGCCGCCGTCGCCGTCGCCGTCGGCGTCGGCGACATCGGCCCGGGACATCGAGTCGCCGGAGGCCGTCGACCGACGGTGGGTGCGGCCGGTCGACGGCGACGACGAGCACGACGGCCAGGACGAGGACGACGAGGGGGAGGCCGATTGACCGGCGCCGCGCGCACCCGGGACCGCGCACCCGGCACCGTCGGGGTACGTGCCCGGATCCTCGCCGCCGTGCTGGGCCTGGCCGGCCTCGGCATCCTGGTCACCGGGGTCGCCTCCAGCGTGGTGAACCGCCGGCAGCTCATCGCGGCGGTCGACGCGGACCTGCGGACCGAGGCCGACGAGTTCCGCGCCCACGTCCAGCAGGTGTCCGGCAGCCCGGGCGCGGCGAGCGACGTCCGCTCCCTGCTGCGCTCCGGCCTGGAGGTGCAGGTCCCGATGGGCGACCAGGTGCTGCTCGGGATGGTCGACGGGGTGCCGACCTACATCACGGCGGGCGACCGGCCGTTCCCGCTGGAGACCGAGGCCGCGCTGATGGCGCGGATCGCCGCGCTCCCGCCGGACGACCCGAGCCGGATCCGGCAGGCGGACACCACTGCCGGCCCGATCCGGTACGTGACCGTGCAGCTGCGGGTCAGCGGCGAGTCCCGGCGGGGCGTCTTCGTGGTGGCGACGAGCCTTCGTCCCGCGTACCGCTCGCTGGTCCGCAACGCCCAGCAGTACGCCCTGTTCTCCGCCGGTGCCCTGGTGCTGATCGGGGTGGGCGGCTGGCTCGTCGCCGGACGGTTGCTGCGGCCGCTGCGGCTGCTGCGGGTGGCCGCCGACCGGATCTCGCACACGGACCTGGCCTCGCGGATCCCGGTGACCGGGCACGACGACATCACCCAGCTGACCACCACCGTCAACAACATGCTCGACCGCCTGCAATGGGCGTTCGACACCCAGCAGCAGTTCCTCGACGACGCCGGGCACGAGCTGCGCACCCCGCTCACCATCGTGCGCGGCCACCTCGACGTGCTCGACGTGCACGACCCGGCCGAGGTGACGGCCACCCGCGACATCGTGGTCGACGAGCTGGACCGGATGACCCGCCTGGTCAACGACCTCATCCTGCTGGCCCAGTCGCGGCGGCCCGACTTCGTCCGGCTCGAGCCGGTCGACCTCGACCGGCTGCTCCGCGAGGCGCTCGACAAGGCGCAAGCGCTCGCCGAGCGGCGCTGGCTGCTGGACGCCGTCGTGCCGCTGGTCGTCGCGGCCGACGCGCAACGCCTCACCCAGGCGCTGCTCCAGCTCGCCGACAACGCGGTGAAGCACACCGGCCCGAACGACACCATCGCCTTCGGCGCCCAGGAGACCACCGCGGGCATCACCCTCTGGGTCCGCGACACCGGCGCCGGGGTGCCCGAGGCGGACGTCGACCGGATCTTCGAGCGTTTCCAGCGGTCGATGCCCTCACGCGGCCGGGAAGGGTCCGGGCTGGGCCTGTCCATCGTGTCGGGGATCGCCGCCGCGCACGGCGGGCGGGTCATCCTCGCCCACGGCCGGCCCGGTGCCACCTTCGCCCTGATCCTGCCGCTGACCGTGCTGGCGCGGCCGGCCCGGCCGATCCGGCGCCGGCCGGCCGTTGACTCCGCGCCGGGCGGTCCGGCGCCGGCCGGTCCGCGGGCCGCCGCCGGGCATCCACCGTGGACGCGCCGATGAACCGGATCCTGGTCGCCGAGGACGAGCAGCGGATCGCCTCGTTCATCGACAAGGGCCTGCGCGCCGGCGGCTTCGCGGTCACGGTCGTGAGCGACGGCCCCGCCGCCTTCGCGGCCGCCATGTCCGGCGGCCACGACCTGGTCCTGCTCGACCTGGGGCTGCCCCTGCTCGACGGCTTCGCCGTGCTGCAGCGCCTGCGGCAGGCCGGCAACCGCACCCCGGTCATCATCCTGACCGCGCGGTCCGGCCTCAACGACACCGTGGCCGGCCTGCAGGGCGGCGCCGACGACTACATCGCCAAGCCGTTCCGGTTCGACGAGCTGGTCGCCCGCATCCGGCTGCGGCTGCGCGCCGCCCATCCGGCGGTCGAGGTCACCGTCCTGCGGTACGGCGACCTCGCCCTGGACGTGACCACCCGGCGCGCGGCGGTGGGCGGTCGCGAGGTGGAGCTGTCCACCCGCGAGTACCACCTGCTGGAGACCCTGCTGCGGCACCCCGGCCAGGTGCTCACCCGGGAGCAGCTGCTGAGCCGGGTCTGGGGGTACGACTTCGACCCGGGCTCGAACGTGGTCGATGTCTACGTCCGCTACCTGCGCCGCAAGCTCGGCGCCGAGCGGATCCAGACGGTCCGCGGCGCCGGCTACCGGCTGACCGAGGGCGGTAACCCGGCCGGCCGATGAGAGGGCTCTCATCGGCCGCACCCGGTCGCCCTCATCCGGCCCGGCCAGGATCGGTCCGTGCGGCGGGTTCCCACCCGTCCCCGGACTGAAGGAGTCGGCATGAGACCCAGGTACCGCACCGGCGCTGCCGCCGCCGCGGCGGCGGCGTTGCTGACCGGCGCCGGATTCGCCACCCTGCGCGCCCCGGCCGCGCCCGCTCCGGCCGAGGCCGCCGAGGTGGTCGCCGAGACGTCACCCGCCGACGACCCGGACGACCTGGCAGCGTCACTCGCGGCGCTCCGCGACGAGGCCGCCGAGCTCAGGGCCGAGATCGCCGACCGCAAGAAGGCGCGCAGGGCCGCCGCGGCCCGGGCCGCCGCCACACCCGACGAGCCCACTCCGGCACCGACCGCGTCCCGGGCGACCCAGGCTCCCCCGACCGACGCCACCACGGGGGCCAGCGGAGCCGGCGACGACGAGGAACACGGCGAGGACGACGAGCACGATGACGAGGAGCAGGGTGACGATGACTGACGAACCCGGCCGCCGGCCCCGGCTGTCCACGGTCGCGTTGCTGGCACCCGCGGCCGCCGCCGTTCTGGCCGGCAGCCTCGCCTGGTCAGCCGCCCACCCGCCGGCGCCGGCGGCGCCGGCCAAGGCGGCCGCCACCGTCGGACCCAGCCCGGACCCCGCGGTCGCCCTGCGTGCCCGGCAGGCCCGCGACCTCGAACGCCTGCGCAAGGACGTGACGTCGTTGCGCGCCGAGCTGAAGGACCTGGCCGGTGCCGAGACCGCCCCCCGGCCCGGTGCGCGCGGCTCCGGCGCGACCGAGCGGGCCACGGCCAAGCCGCGGGCCACCGCCAAGCCGCGACCCGCCCGGACCACCCCGCCGCCGGTCCAGGCCACGACCGGTGCCTCGTGACGACCCGGGAGGCCGGCCCGGCCGCGGCCGCGCAGACGACGACCTTCCCGGCCATGGCCACCCGGGTCACGCTGCGGGTGGCAGACCCCGGCCCGGCCGCCGGCGACGCCCTCGCCGCGGCCCGTGCGGTGTTCGCCCGCGTCGAGGCCGCCTGCACCCGGTTCGACCCGCGGAGCCCGTTGATGCGGGCCAACGCCGACCGGACCAACTGGCACGCCGTACCGCAGGAGTGCTACCTGGCGGTGGCCGAGGCGGCCCGGGCCCATCGGGAGACCGGCGGGCTGTTCGACCCCCGGGTCCTGGACACGCTCGTCGCCCTCGGCTACGACCGGACCCTGCCGTTCCGGTCCGGGGTCACGCTGACCGGCACCGGTCCGGCGCGCACCGTCCGGACGCCGCCCGCGGCGTCCCCGTGGCTGCCCGGCCTCGACCCGGACAGCCGGTCGATCCGGCTCGGCGCGGACCGGATCGACCTCGGCGGGATCGGCAAGGGCCTGGCCGTCCGCCTGGCCGCCCGGGCCCTTGCCCACGCCGGTGGCGGCCACCTGATCGAGGCGGGCGGCGACTGCCACGTCGCCGGTGGTGGCCCGGACGGCGACGGCTGGCGCATCGGCGTCGAGGACCCGGCCGGGGGAGCGGACCCGGTGGCCGTGCTGCGCCTCGCCGACACCGGCTGCGCGACTTCGTCGTTGCGGGTCCGGTCGTGGCGGGTGGACGGCACGACCGTGCACCACCTGATCGACCCGCGCACCGGCCGCAGCGCCCAGGGCGGCCTGCTGTCGGTGACCGTGCTGGACCCCGATCCGGTCCGGGCCGAGGTCTGGAGCAAGTCGCTGCTCATCGCGGGGCGCGGGCGGATCGCCGGGCTGGCCGCCCGGCGCCACCTGCCCGCGCTGTGGGTGGACGACAGCCGTCAGGTCGCGGTGAGCGCGGCGATGGCACCGTACGTCATCTGGACGGCGCCCGATGCCACCTGAATCCGCGCCGGCGCCGCTGCGGTTCGCCGCCCGTCCGCGGCGGGCGTACCTCGACATCCTGGCCATCACCGCCGGCAGCGGGCTGGCCGCCTGGCTGTCCGGCCGCGCGGTCGGCGCGGTCGCCGGCGATCGTAATGCACCGTGGATCGTCGGCCGCGCCTCCGGGATCGCCGCGTACCTGCTGCTGGTCGCGCTGGTCGTGCTGGGCCTGCTGCTGTCGCATCCCCGGCGGACCCGCTGGCGGCGGCCCGGTCCCGAGCTTCGGCTGCGCCTGCACGTCGGCCTGGCCGTGTTCACCCTCGCCCTGCTCGTGCTGCACGTGGTCGTGCTCGCCACCGACGAGTACGCGAAGGTCGGCTGGTGGGGTGCCCTGCTGCCGATGGCCTCGCGGTACCGTCCGGCGGCGGTGACCCTGGGTGTCCTGGGCGCCTACTGCGGCCTGCTGACCGGGCTCACCGCCGTGCTCGCCGGCCGGCTGGCCCGCCGCGTCTGGTGGCCGCTGCACAAGACGGCCATGGCCGGCCTGGTGCTGGTCTGGGCGCACGGGGTCCTGGCCGGCAGCGACAGCGCGGCGCTGCGCCTGATGTACCTGGCGACGGCGGCCGGCGTCCTGGCCCTGGCCGTCAGCCGGTACGCCGCGCGGACCCCCGCCGACCGGGTCCGGGACCTGGCCCGCGCCCGCCCGCCGCGCCGGGGGCCGGCCCGATGAGGCCCGACCTGCGCCTGGTCACCGCGGAGCGGCCGGTTCACCGCGCCGCGCCGGTCCCGCTGCTGGGCGGCCTCGTCCGCTACCGGTCCGCCGACCGGCGGCGGATCGCCGGGCCGCGCCCGGACGACCTCGCCGACCACCTCGACCGGCACGGCCACCGGCCGTCCGGCCTGGGCCGGGCCGGCGCCGAGCTGATCGCCGCGATGGCCGCCGCCGCGCTGACCGGCCGGGGCGGCGCGCATTTCCCGGCGGTCGCCAAGTGGCGGGCGGTGCTGGCTGCGGGCGGCGGCGGGTACGTGGTGGCCAACGCCGCCGAGGGTGAACCGGCCAGCGCGAAGGACACCGCCCTGCTCCAGCACCGCCCGCACCTGGTCCTGGACGGGCTGGCCGCGGCCGCCGAGGCGCTGGGTGCGACCGGGTCCGTGCTGTGGCTGCACGACACCGCCCACGACACCCACCTGGCGGTCAGCCGGGCCCTCACCGAGCGGCGGGCCGCCCGCCTGGCGGAGCCGCCGGTACGGGTCCTGTCCGGCCCCGAGCATTACCTGACCGGCGAGTCCAGCGCGGTCCTCAACGGCATCGCGGGCGCCCCGGCGCTGCCCGCCTTCCGCCGGATCCCGGCCGCGCGCTCCGGCCTGCACGGGCGACCCACCCTGGTGCAGAACGTCGAGACGCTGGCCCGGATCGCCCTGCTCGCTCGCGGCGGCGCGGCAGCCGCCACGGGCGGACCGCTGGTGACCGTGGTGTCGGGCGGAACGCTGACCGTGTGTGAGCCGCCGCCGCACGTCACCCTGGACGGGCTGCTGTGGCACCTCGGGCTGCTCGGCCCCGGGATCCGGCCGCCCCGGGCGGCGCTGTTCGGCGGCTACGGCGGCGCCTGGGCGAGCTGGCCCGCGATGGCGGACCGGACGCTCGGCCGGCTGGACGGCCGGCGACCGGACGGCCGGCGCGGGCCGTACCCGGGCGATCCCGAGCCGTCGCTGGGCGCCGGGGTGATCGCCCCGCTCCCGCGCGACGGGTGCGGGCTGGGCGAAACCGCAGCCGTGCTCGGCTACCTGGCCCGGTCGAGCGCCGGGCAGTGCGGCCCGTGCGTCTTCGGCACCCGCGACCTGGCCGAGGCCATGGCGCGGCTGGCCGCCGGCCGGGCGCGCCGCGCTGAGATCGGTCGCCTGCACCGGCTCCTCGGCGAGGTCGACGGGCGCGGCGCGTGCGCCCTGCCGGACGGCGCCACGCGGCTGGCCCGAACGGCGCTGGAGGTGTTCCCCGACGATCTGGACCACCACCTGAGCGGCCGCCGGCACCGCGGCGCCGCCGCGGTGCTCCCGGTTCCCGGAGCGGGCCGGTGAGCAACCGCGAACCGGCCGCGCGGGCCCGGCTCCGCGTCGACCCAGTGGCCTGCGACGGCATCGGGATGTGCGTCCACCTCGCACCCGGACTGATCACCTTGGACCGGTGGGGGTACCCGATCATCGCCGGCGTGCTGTCGCGGGGCGCCGACGTGCGCGCGGCCCGCGCCGCGACGGCCGGCTGCCCGCGCCGGGCGCTGCTGCTGGAGATCTCAGGTCAGGACAGCGGTGCTGCCGTCGCGATCAGCGATCCGGATCGGGATCGATCGGGCCGCCGACCTCGGGCACCCGGAGTTGGACGCGGTAGTGGGTGAACAGGGGCAGGATGAGGCCGAACCGATTGCCGTAGAAGGCGCGGTGGGGTCGGGCCGCTCGTCGGTGCTGGTTGATGACGCCGCCGAGGACTCGTGTTCGCCGCGGCGGGCCGTCGAACGCGACCGTGTCTGGGTCGTGGTCGGGGGGTGTTGGGCGAGGCTCTGGTGTGGCCGGTGATCGACGCGCGGGCGGGTTGCTCGTTGTGGATCAGCATCCGGTCGGTGCACTCGGCACGGGCCGATCCTGCCAGCGCTCCATCGTGCTCGACGCCCACAGAATCCCTGCTCACGTCATGTGCGACAGTGGAACACGGCCCGGATCCGGAAAGCCGTCGGCCGGCCCCGGCTGCGCATGCCCACGATGCGCCGCCGCATCCGCGAACGCATCGCCGCCCTACCAGCCGGCAGCGTGGTGCTGTTGGACGCGGCCGCCCCCGCGAGACAAGGCGGGGGCGGCCGTTGGTCGTGCGTTAGTTCAGTAGTGGATGGTGATGTCGACGCGGCGGTTGCGGGCCATGCCGGCGGAGGTGCTGTTGTTGCCGGACGGGTTGGATTCGCCCTGGGTGAGCACGCTGGTGCGGATGCGTAGCCGGACGGTGAGGTCGCGGCAGACCTGCTGGGCGCGGCGTTTGCCGAGGCGCAGGCCGGCGGCGTTGTTGCCGCGGCCGTCGGTGTGCCCGACACAGGTCACGATCCGGACTCCGGTCAGCCTGGTCCGCAGTGCCGCAAGGTAGCGGTCCTGCGCTGCGGTGATACTGGCCGATCCGGTGGCGAAGTACACCGCACGGGGAACAGTGAACTGGTTGAGGACCAGCCGCGTACGGCCGCTGGCCCGCAAGGTCCGCCCGCCGGCGGCCGGGACCGTGGTCATCGCGACGGCGACGGGGTAGCCGCCCGGCGTCGCAGCCATTGCCCGGCCAAGCGGGTTCAGCACAATCGTGACCGCGGCCCGACGACTCGCCACGGTCATCGCAGCCCGGCCGGTGCCGAGGATGACCCGCTTGCCCGACACCGTGCTCCACAGCACGGCGGTGTTGCGGGCCTTGGTGACACCGATGAAGGAGACGATCGCCGGCAGCGTCGCCCGGCGCGGTAGCCCGCGAGTCACCGCGAGCCTGGCGATGACGACCTTCGACGATCCGGTGGAGGGTGACGGACCCGGATCTTCGCCGCCGCCGGTGGTGACGGTGGCGGTGTATGAGCCGTTGACCACGGAGCCGACGGTGTCGGTGATCCGGTACGCGACCGGGGTCGCCCGGCCGACGAAGCCGGTCACTGGTACGAAGGTGATCGCACCTGTGGTGGCGTCGAGGGCGTAGGTGCCCTGGGCCACGGTGACGGTGGTGGTGGGCATGCCCTCGCGGTCGAGCAGGGTGATCAACCCGTTGGCCGGCACCGGAATAGTGGTGTTCTGCGAGTCGCTACCGTCCCCGGTGCTACCGGTGCGGGTCGGTGCGACGGTGACCGGCAACGCCATCTGCCGGGTGGCGCCGGCCGGGTTCACCCCGGACGCCAGGAAGGTGTGGTCGCCGGGGTCCAGCCCGGCGGGGATGGTCACCGGGACGGAGAACGAGCCGTTGGCATCGGTGACGACCGTGCCCAGGGCGATCGGTGTGGAATAGAGGATGATCGTGGCCGTCGAGCGCGGTGCGAAGCCGGTACCGATCACGGTGATCTGCTGGCCGGGCACAGCCAGACTGATCTGTCCCTTGTCGGTGGTCAGCGTCGTCGGCACCTGGTCCGGCGGCGCGGCAGGCACGTCCGGGCTCTTCGGAGTCACCGCGTTGGAAGCCCCGGAGGCCGGCGAGGACCAGCCTTGGCCGTTGGCGGTCACGGTGACCGTGTAGCTCGTCCCCGCCACAGCACCCAACACACACGAGGTGCCGGTGCTGGTACAGGTGGCCGGGCCGGGGCTGGCGGTAGCGGTGTATCCGGTCGCACCCGGCACAGCCGCCCACGAGACCGTGAGCGATGCCGTCCCGGCCGTGGCGGTCACACCCGCCGGCGCCGGCCGGTCTATGGGTGGGGTCGGTGCGACCGGTGTGCCGGTGGTGGGCAGGGAGGCCGGGCCGGTGGCGAAGCCGTTGACGGCTCGGAGACGTAGGGCGTAGGGGACTCCGTTCTGCAGGTTGGTGAGGCTCGCGACCCGGGTGTCGCCGGTGCCCGTGGACGTAGCCAGGGTGGACCAGGTGTCGCCGCCGTCGACGCTGATCTGGTACGAGGTGATCGGTGCTGAACCGGTGTAGGTGGGCGGGATGAAGGTGATGGTCAGGCGCCGATCACCGGCGACGGTGCTGACCCCGGTGGGTGCGGTCGGTGCCGCGGCGTTTACCGTGAACGGCACCGATGCCGAGTTCACCGAAGTGTTGCTCGCCGCGTCGGCCTGATTGACGGTGACCGAGTACGACCCGTCAACCAACGGCGACGAAGGACTGCACGACCACGACCCGCCAGACCCGACACTGCTGGTACACGTCGACTCCGTAACGGCCGGAGCCGGTCCGACAAACGTTGCCGTCACCGTGGCGTCGCTTTCGCCACCGTTGCCGCTGACCGTCACCGCACCGTTCGTCAATGACGCACCGGTCGACGGCGCCGAAACAGCAGGCGCGGCCGGTGCCGCGGAATCAATCGTGAACGATACCGATGCCGAGTTCACCGAAGTGTTGCTCGCCGCGTCGGCCTGATTGACGGTTACCGAGTACGACCCGTCAACCAGCGGCGACGAAGGACTGCACGACCACGACCCGCCAGACCCAACACTGCTGGTACACGTCGACTCCGTAACGGCCGGAGCCGGTCCGGCAAACGTTGCCGTCACCGTGGCGTCGCTTTCGCCACCGTTGCCGCTGACCGTCACCGCACCGTTCGTCAGCACCGCGCTGGCGGACGGAGCGGAGATCGTCGGGGGGGCCAAATTGCAGTAGCTCGCCCCTGTGCCCGCGATCGAGGCGCCGGCACACGTCAGCGTTGGTGTTCCGGTACCGGCACCGGGAAGTGCCTCGGTGATGAAACGGACTCCGTTGATTCCCTTCTGCTGGACCCCGGTCCGAATGTTGACGTTGACACTCGCGGCAGGAGCAAGTGGCTGCGCGAGAGTGACTGACAAGCTCGAGTTGAATCCGCCACCATTCGGCTGGGACGGCGCTTCCTGGAGGGTTGTGCCGACGACCGGCACATCCGAGCTGGTTCCACCGCATGACGTGTGATCAACAGTGGCAGTGCCGCCCAGGACGTTCCGTGGCCGCAAATCAGCGACGCCGCTGGGAGCCGGGAATGTTCGGATGTCGGCGACCCGGATACGCAACAGGGTGATCGGCGCGTCCGTGTTGTTCGTTACTGTACGTCGATACGTGATAGTGCCGAACGTCGAGTTGTTTGCTGGATCGGACGTCTCGTCGCTGATCACATTTGGCGCGGCACTTTCCGAAACGCAATCATTGAGTAGGCTCACGGTAAGACCGTCACCGGACACCGGCGAGCTCAGGTCTTCCGGCCCTGGGGCGCCAAGCCGTTGGCCGGCGCCGGCCGAAGTTCCATTGGTGTCAACGAAAACTAGATCCGCCGCATTGTCGTTGGTATCTTTCGGAATGCCCGGTGTGGCCGTGTCGATCTGGTTCCGGCCGGCTATCGTGCCGGTGGAAAGGCTGCGATAGAAGCTGTAGTCAATACTGAAAGGAGTAATCGCCGGATAGCCGGCACCCTCTTTGTAGAGGGTGTTCGCCTCGCTCGTACTACCGACCGCGTCCAGTCGATTAGCGAGATCGTAACTCCCGCCGCCGGTGTCGTTGTTGAACAGCGAAATACCTGCGTTGTCCGGAATGTCCGTGGCATAGGTGGCGTCACCGGTGGCGGTCATCTCAATGCCGCTGGGGTAGCTCGCCAGCGAATAGCCGACGCTGTTGACGCACAGGTAATGACCGTGGCCGGGGATCACGGTTCCGTCAGGGATGGTGCAACGGGTTGTGCCATCGGATGCGGCCACGCCATACCCTGCGCCGCTCGCCGCGGCGACGGTATGCGGCGAGCCGGCGGTGTTGGCAATTTCAATGAACTCGTCGTTGGCTCCGCTTGGCCCACGAACCCGAAACTCAGAAATGACCAGTGGCGCTGGATCGCCGACGGCGGCGGCGAGCGACGCCGGCACCACGACGATGACCCCGGCGACCAGCGCCATTGCGGCGGCGGCGCGCGTCGTCCGAAGCAAAGCTGTGAGGTTGCTCTTCATGGGTCTACGCTGCAGGGCCGGGCACTTCCTGTCTCAAAAACGCGAACGGTCGGACATTTTGTCCCGGTTTAGGCAGGCGCCGCCTGCAGAAGTGCTGTATGGGAGCCGCCCCGCGGCGGGAACGAGAATTCAGGCTCGGATTAGGGTGCGATCGTGACCGACGCATCCGTGCACCTCGCCGCCCAGCCTCGCCTCGACACGCTCGTGACGGGGTTCCGCTCCGACGCTCAGCGGTTGCGCACCGACTTCGCCGGTACGGCCTGGATCGGCGACATCCCCGACCCGGCATCCGGAATGATGGGACCGCGCTACCAGCGGCGCGCTGTCGACTCGCAGCTGTTTCTGCCTGACACCCATTGGTACACCGTCGTCGAGCTCGACGACGCCGAGGTGCAGGTCGCCGTCGGCCTGCTCCAGGTGCCTGGCACCACGCAGGGCACCCAGGGGCTGGTCGGCGCGATCGCGGACCCGCGGGCGGACTTCTTCGAGCACCCGGAGCACGACGACCGGGTCGGCATCTGCCTCACGCTGCGGGGCCAGATCTGGTCCAACGTCGGCCTGTCGTATCGGATCACCGTGCTGTGCCGGCCGGAGGCGCTGTTGCGTTCATCGGTGGCTGTCGCGCCGGCGTGAACGGAGGGCGCTGACCGCACCATCGCGTGACAGCGTGCACCGGTAGGCGAACGGCCTGCGGCGCTGCGGTTGTCGCGCATCCGGCTCTTCGTGCCGGCGGCGGTGCTCGTCAGGCTCCTTCGGCCGGGTCATCGACGCCGACGCGGACGGCCACCCCGGCACGCAGGAGCATCAGGGATCCGACGCCGGCGCTCGGGAAGCCCTTGGACTACGCCGAGTTGTCGGCTGTCTGGTCGGCTGCACCGCGTCCTGCAGGTCGGCCCGGCGCTCATCGGCCCGGATCTCGAAACGCTCGTGAGCCTGGTGCAGCTCACTGATCCTGCGCAGCCTCGTCGCGGCACCGACGCAGGTCATCCCATGATCGCGTCGTCCGACGAGGCGATGATCGAGGCGGCCTACGCGCGCTCGCCGGCGACCCGCGTGCAACCTCGGCCGTTCGGATCAGGGAAATCCCGCCCCCGGGAACGTTGAGTCGCCGAACCCCGGCCCGGAGACCCTCGACCCCGCCCCGTCACGCGCCGCTGCGGGTCACCGTGACGCATGCTTCGACGTCGAGGATCACCAGGAGCCGATCGTCGGTCCGGTACGTGCCGGTGACCATCGACCGCACCGGGCCGGTCAGGGTGTCCGGCGGTGCGTCGAACGCCTCGTCGTCCACGTCGACGACCAGCCCGATCTTGTCGACGAGCAGGCTCACCGGTTCACCGCCGGCCAGCACGACCACGTTGACGATGGGCCCGGACGCCGCCCTGGCCGGCAACCCGAAGCGGACCCGCAGGTCGACGGTGCCGATGACCTCCCCGCGCAGGTTGAACAGCCCGCCGTACGCGGGCGGGGCAAGCGGGATCGCCGTGTAGACATCGTTGAGCAGGACCTCCTGGACGGCGGCGACCGGAACGCCGAAGAACTGGTTCGCCACGTCGAACGTCACGAACTGTTTGCTGGGCATAGGTGATCTCCAGGGTCTGCAGGCCGCGCGGCTGTGCCGGGACGCGTACCACCTGCTGTATTCGGCACGCGGCGGGCGCCTGGCAGACAAACCGCAATACCTGCTCCGCTGCTGGAGGAACTCGGCCTGGCCGACGGTCGGCGTGCCGGGCCTCACGCGGTGAGGGCGGCGTACCGCCCACCGACGGAGATCAGGCTGTCGTGGGTGCCCTGTTCGAGGATGCGGCCGTGATCGACGACGGCGATCTGGTCGGCGTTGCGCACGGTCGACAGCCGGTGCGCGATCGTCACCGTCGTGCGGCCGCGGGCCAGTTCGTCGAAGGCGCGCTGCACCGCCCGTTCGGTCGAGGTGTCCAGGGCGCTCGTGGCCTCGTCCAGCACCAGGATCCGGGGGTCGCGCAGCAGCGTCCGGGCGATCGCGATGCGCTGCTTCTCGCCGCCGGAGAACCGGTGGCCGCGCGAGCCGACAACGGTGTCGTAGCCGTCGGGCAGCCCGGCGATCACGTCGTGGATCTGCGCGGCCCGAGCCGCCTGCTCGAGGTGGGCGTCGGTGGCGTCCGGGCGGGCGTACCGCAGGTTTTCCCGCACGGTCGTGTGCAGCAGATAGGTCTCCTGGCTGACCAGCCCGACCACCCCGGCCAGGTCGGCCAGGCGCAGGTCGCGCAGGTCGACGCCGTCGATGGTGATCCGGCCGGCGGCCGGGTCGTGGAACCGCACGATCAGCGTGCCGATGGTGGTCTTGCCGGAGCCGGTCTCGCCGACCAGGGCCAGCGACGTGCCGGCCGGCACGTCCAGGCAGACGTTGTCGATCGCAGCCGTGCGGCTGCCGGGGTAGCGGAAGGTCACGTTCTCGAAGCGCAGGTGGCCGCGGACCGGGCGGGGCAGCTCGACCGGCACGGCCGGGTCGTCGACCTCGATCGGCAGGTCCAGGTATGCGAATATGCGCCCGAACAGCACCTTCGAGGTGCTCACCGAGACGCCGACGTTGAGCAGGCCCATCAGCGGCCGGAACAGCCCGGCCTGCAGCGTGGTGAAGGCGACCAGGGTGCCGATGCTGAGCGTGCCGGCGGTCGGCGGCAGCCCGGCGCTGAGGTAGATGACCGCGGGGATGGCGGCGAAGATGACGCTCATCGTCGCCATCCGCCACCGGCCGGCCAGCTGCGAGCGCATCTGCAGGTCGATGAGGCGGGTCGAGGAGAGGCTGAACCGCTCGACGAGCGCGGCGCCCGCGCCCATGGTCTTGCTCAGTTGCGCCCCGCTGATCGACAGTCCTTCCTCGATGGTGACGTTGAGGTCGGCGAGCTCTGTCTGGCGCAGGGCGGTGATCTCCTTGCGCATCTTCGCGACCCGGCGGCTCAGGTGCAGCGCCGGTGGGAGCACGACCAGCGAGACCAGGGAGAGCTGCCAGGACAGCGCGACCATGGCGATCCCACTGGCCGCCGCGGTGGTCAGGTTGGAGGTGATCGACGTGGCGGTCGAGGTGACCACCGACTGCACACCGCCGATGTCGTTGGTGATGCGCGACTGGATCTCGCCGGTGCGGGTCCGGGTGAAGAACGCGACGGACTGCCGCTGCAGGTGGGTGAACATGTCGACGCGCAGCCGGTGGACGACCCGCTGTCCGACGGTGGCCGACATCCACGTCTGGACGATGCCGAGTGCGGAGGTCACGGCGGCGACGGCGACCATGCCGGCCACCAGCCAGGCGAGCAGGGTGACGTCCTGGTCGGGCAGCGCGCGGTCGATGACCTCCCGCAGCAGGAAGGGGGAGGCCATGCCCAGCACGGAGGACGCCATGATGAGCACGGTCACCACGGTGAGCCGCAGGCGGTGCGGCTTGAAGAGCCGGGTGATGCGGCGCAGCGAGACGTCGGGGGCGCGGTCTTCCAAAGAGCACAACCTTCTTCGGTACGGGGTGAAGTGAGGCTAGCGCCCCAGCGCCCGCAGGAACTCGTAGTGCGGCAGGTGACACCGGTAGCACTCGGCCAGCATCGGATTGTTGTCCACCGTGTCCGCGTACGTCCGGGAGGGTTCGGTGAAGCCGGAGCTGCTCGCCACGTCGCGGTGCCAGGGCCTGGTGCGGCTCCAGACCCGGTGGTCGCCCGGCTCCCAGGACAGCGCCGCGGCCAGGAACGGTATCCCGGCGTGCTCGCAGTAGCCCCCGATGACCTCGGCGGGCGCCGCGATCAGCGTTTCGGCCTCGACGACGTACGGTGCGGCCCCGGACGCCTCCCGGACCCGCCGGGCGAGGTCGGCCTGGTGGCCATAGCCCACCTCGGCGCATGCCATGTCCGGGTTCATCGCGTAGTGCGAGGGGATCACCGAGCGGGGGTCGCGGATGATGAAGGTGTGCAATCCGGTGGCCGGGATGTCCTCGCCGCCGTTGCCGAGGTAGTCGTACTCGGTCGTCTCCTTGACGAACACCCGCCGGTCCCGCGCCCGTTCGTCGAGCAGCTTGAGGAGTTCGGCGTGGCTGGTGGCGGTGGCGTCGCCGACCGTCGCGTGGCCCTGGACGACGATGCTGGAGAACGGTTCGTGGTAGACCTCGTGGTCGCCGCGTTCGAGCATCATCCGCAGGAACGCGGTCGATCGGGACCGCGGCGTTCCCCAGAGGAAGAGCAGGCCGGACCGGGCTGCCGGCATCACACCGGCCCGGCCAGGCCGGCGGGACGGATGTCGGTCCATTCCCGTTGGATGTAGCTCAGGCAGGCGTCGCGGGTGTCCGGGCCGGACACGGTCCGCCAGCCCTGCGGCACGTCGATCGTCTCCGGCCACAGCGAGTGCTGGTTCTCGTGGTTGACCAGGACCAGGTATCGGGTGTCGTCGCGTTCGAAGGGGTTGCTCATTCGGCCGGCCTTTCGGTGGTCGTCAGGGCGCCGGGGGAGCGGCCGAGGTGCTCGGCCACCCGGGCGCCGATCATTTCCAGCACCTCCGCACGGGCCAGCTGCCGGTGCAGGTATCTCAGTGCCATGACCTCGATGTGGCCGGTGACGTACCGCTGCCACATCGGGGAGAAGTACTGCTCGGGTGTTCGGGCCGCGGCCGCCTCGACGAACAGGACGTCACCGTCGAAGAGGCCGAACTCGTGGTTGTCCACGAGCTTGATCATGTTTTCGTAGAAGTCGACGATCGCCCGTCCCTTCTGCCGCATCAGGAACGAGTAGGGCCCCTGGCGCTGCCGCAGCTGCTCGTAGAGGTCGTCGCCGGTCAGCAGGTGCCGCTGGTCGGCGGGCACGTCCAGATCGAAGTGCCGCGCGACCGCGTTCAGCCGGGCCACCCGGGTCGCCCGGCGGTGCGGGGTGGGCCGGGAGTCGAGCATCGCCAGCAGCTGGACCCGCTGGCCGTTGCGCTGCAGCTGGACGGCCATCTCGTGGACGATCTCCCCGCCGGCGCACAGGCCGAGCAGGTGGTAGGGGCCCTCCGGCTGGACGGCGCGGATCTGACGGACGTAGTCGGCGGCCATCGCGGTCAGGCTCACCGGCATCTCGTCGCCGGGGCGCAGGCCGCGCGCCTGGACGCCGTACACCCCGATCGCTTCGGGTACGGCGTTGACCAGCGGGTAGTAGAGCCAGCTCAGCCCGCCGAGCGGGTGCACGCAGAACAGCGAGGCGGTCCCGGTGTGCGGTCGCAGCGGCACGAGCACGTCCAGCGCCGAGTCGTCCGGCCCGGCCGCGACCCAGCCGGCCAGGTTCCGCGCGGTCGGCACGGCGGCGACCACGAGCGGATTGACACCTACGCCGAACTCCGCCTCGATGGCCCGGCTCAGCCGCTCGACGGTCTCCCGGCCGCCGCCGAGGTCGAAGATGTTGTCCTCGGCGGCCACCTGGCCGACCTCCAGCGCGTCGGCGACCAGCCGGCGCATCCGCTTCTCGGTCTCCGCGGAGCCGCTGGGCGCCGCGAGGGTGGGCAGGCCCTCGATCAGGCGGGCCAGGTCGGCCAGCGTCGCGGTCTCGAAGACGGCGCGGAACGGCAGATCCACGCGCAGCACCGAGCGGGTCTGGTTGACCAGTTGCATGGCCAGCAGCGAGTGCCCGCCCAGGACGAAGAAGTTGTCGTCGCGGCCCGCGCGCGGCCCGCCGAGGATCTGCGCCCACAACCCGGCCAGGACCGGTTCCACCGGGCCGACCGGCTCGACATAGGCTCGCTCGGCCGCGTCGCCCGGGTCCGGCAGGGCGAGCCGGTCCACCTTGCCGTGCACGGTCAGCGGCAAGGCGTCCAGCACCACGAACACCGACGGCACCAGATGATCGGGTACGGCGACCGCCATCTCCCGGCGCAGCACCGCCACGTCAGTCGCGGGGTCGGCCACCACGTAGGCGATCAGACGAGCGTCCACGCCGGTTCCGCGTACCGTGACCGCAGCCCGGCGTACCCCGGGAAGTGCCGCCGCCGCGGCCTCGACCTCACCCAGCTCGACCCGCACGCCGCGGATCTTGACCTGGTCGTCCTGCCGGCCGAGGAACTCGATCGCGCCGTCGGCGCGGCGCAGCCCCCGGTCGCCGGTGCGGTACATCCGGTCGCCGGGCACGAACGGGTCCGCCACGAACCGTTCGGCGGTCAGGCCGGGCCGGTTGAGGTAGCCGCGGGAAAGCGGCCGTCCCGCGATGCAGATCTCACCGGGCACGCCGGACGGCAGATGCTCGGCGTCGGCGCCGAGCACATAAACGCGGGCGTTGGCGATCGGGCGGCCGATCGGGACGCTGCGGCCGGTGTCGTCCGGCCGGCAGTCCCAGCTGGTCACGCCGATCGCCGCTTCGGTCGGCCCGTAGAGGTTGTGGAGGCTGGTGCCGGGCAGCGCCTCGAAGAAGCGGCTGCGCAGGCCGAGCGGCAGCGCTTCCCCGCCCGCGATGACGTGGCGCAGGCTGGTGCACCGCTCAGCGCCGGGCTCGGCCAGGAACATCTCCAGCATCGACGGCACGAAGTCGGTCAGGCAGACCCCTTCGTCGCGGATGAGACCCACCAGGTAGCCGCTGTCGCGGTGCCCGTCAGGCCGGGCCATCACGACCGTCGCCCCGCAGGTCAGCGGCCAGAGCAGTTCCCAGACCGAGGTGTCGAAGGTGACCGGCGACTTCTGCAGCACGCGGTCGCCGGGTGCCAGGGCGAACTTCTCGGTCATCCAGGCGAACCGGTTGCCGATCGCGCCCCGGACGTTCACCACGCCCTTCGGCGTCCCGGTGGTGCCGGAGGTGTGGATGACGTAGGCGGCGTCCTCGGCGGTCACCGCTACCTCGGGGTCGTGCTCCGCCTCCGCCGCCAGGCCGGTGGCCTGCTCGTCGAGACACCACAGCAGCTCGGGGTCTTCCGGCAGCCGCGATCGGACCGGCCCATGGGTGAGCACCACGGTTGCGCCCAGGTCCGCGATCATCAGCGCCCGGCGGGCGGCGGGCAGGTCCGGGTCGAGCGGGACGAACGCGCCGCCCGTCTTCCACACGGCCAGGACGGCGACCACCAGGTCGAAGCCGCGTTCCATGCTGACGCCCACCAGCGCGTCCGGTCCGACGCCCGCCCGGATCAGGCGGTGGGCCAGCTGGTTCGCCCGGCGATTGAGCTCCGCGTACGGCAGGTTCCGTCCCTCGAACCGTACGGCGGGCGCGGCCGGCGTCGCCCGGGCGTGCCCCTCGATGAGCTGGTGCGGCCACGGCCCGGTCCGGTCCCGGCGCTCGCCGGCGCTCGCCTGCGCGGCCACCCGGCACTCGTCCGCGCTCAGCAGCGGCAGTCGACCGATCGGCTTGCCGGGATCCGCCACGGCCGCGGCCAGCAGCCGGCCGAGCATCTCGATCATGCGCTTGGCGGTGTCCCGGTCGAACAGGTCGGCGGCGAAGGTCAGCTCGCCGCCCATCCCGGTGGGCCGTCCGCCGGTGTCCGAGAACTCCACGAACTGGAAGCTCAGGTCGAACTTCGCCGACCCGGACCCGACCGCGACGCGTTTCAGGTCCACGCCGGTCAGGTCGAGCGCCGCGGTCCGGCCCACCTGCAACGCCACCATGACCTGGAACAGCGGGTGGCGGCCCGGCACCCGGGCCGGGTTGAGCACCTCGACCACACTCTCGAACGGCACGTCCTGGTTGCTGAAGGCGGCCAGGTCCTGTTCCCGCACCCGGGTCAGCAGTTGCTCGAACGACGGATCGCCGGTCAGGTCGGCGCGCAGCACCAGGGTGTTGACGAAGAAGCCGACGAGATCGTCGAGGGCCTCGTCCACCCGTCCCGCGACCGGCCAGCCGAGCGGGATGTCGGCGCCCGCGCCCAGCCGCGACAGCAACGCCGCCACCGCCGACTGGACCACCATGAAGACGGTCGCGCCGTTGCGGCGGGCCAGGGCCACGAGACTCTCGTGGACGTCGACCGGCACCTTCAGCGGCACGGATCCGCCGCGGTTGGTGCCGACGGCGGGCCGGACGCGGTCGGCCGGCAGGGGCAACTCGTCGGGCACCCCGCGCAGCAGGTCGGTCCAGTACGCCACCTGGTCGCGGGCGACCTTCACCGCGTCGCGTTGCCACAGGGCGAAGTCCGCGTACTGCACCGGCAGTTCGGTCCACTGTGGCGCCCGGCCCGCGCGGCGCTGCTCGTACGCCTCGCTGAAGTCGCGCATCAGCGGTTCCATGGAGGAGCCGTCGGCCGCGATGTGGTGCAGCAGCAGGACCAGGGCGTGGTCGCCGGGTCCCACGGTGAGCAGGTGTGCCCGGAACGGTAGGTCGGTGGTCAGGTCGAAGCGGCGCTGGACCAGCCCGTCGACGGCCCGGCCCAGCTCGGTGGCCTCGACGTCGCCGCGGACCAGCAGCGAGCCGACCTCGGCCATCGGCACGACCCGCTGCCGCGGCTCGCCGTCGAGCAGCGGGAACACCGTCCGCAAGGGCTCGTGCCGCCGCACGACGTCGGCGACCGCCGCGTGCAGGGCGGCGATGTCAAGATCGCCGGTCAGCCGGACGACGACCGGGATGTGGTAGGCCGTGTCGTTCGCGCGCAGTTGCGCGGTGAGCCACAGCCGTTGCTGCGGGTAGGACAGCGGCACCACCACCGGGCGCGCCTGCCGGCGCAGCACGGGCCGGGTGCCGCCCTTGAGGACCGACACCCGCCGGGCCAGCTCCGCCAGGTTGGAGGTCTCGAAGAGATCCCGGACCGGCAGCTCGACCTTGAGCACCGACCGCACGCGGTTGACCAGTTGGGTCGCCATCAGCGAGTGCCCGCCCAGGGCGTAGAACTCGTCGTCGCGGCCCACCCGGGGCACGCGCAGGATCTCCTCCCACAGCCGGGCCAGCGTCTGTTCCACCGCACCCACCGGCGCTGCGTACTCCCGCTCGCCTGCGACCGTGCCGGGATCGGGCAGCGCCTGCCGGTCCACCTTGCCGTTCCCGGTCACCGGCAGGGCGTCCATCAGCACGAACACCGGCGGGACGAGGTGGTCCGGGACCGCCGCCGCCAGGCGTCGCCGCAGCACGCTCACGTCACGATGGCCGGCCCCGGTCACCACGTACGCCGTCAGCCGCCGATCCGCGCCGTCGCCGTGCACCAGCACCACCGCCTGGTCGATGCCGGCCAGGCCCATCAGCGCGGCCTCCACCTCGCCGGGCTCGACCCGCACGCCACGGATCTTCACCTGGGCGTCCGCGCGGCCGACGAACTCCAGCTGACCGTCCGGAAGCCGGCGCACCACGTCACCGGTCCGGTACATCCGCTCCCCGGGCGGGCCGAACGGGTCCGCCACGAACCGTTGTGCAGTCAGGGCCGGCCGGCCGGCATAACCGCGGGCCACACCGGCACCGGCGAGGTAGAGCTCGCCGGTCGCTGCTTCCCGCAGGAGGTCGTCGAGCACGTAGGCGCGGACATGGGGGATCGGCCGGCCGATCGGCGGCGTCCCCTCCGCGCCGAGGGGCTCGCTCACGGTGGCGGCGACCGTCGTCTCGGTCGGTCCGTAGGCGTTGAGCATCACTCTGTTCCGGGACCAGCGGGCCACCATCGCGGGCGGGCAGGCCTCCCCGGCGACGACCAGCGTCACGCCGTCCGGGAGCCCACCACCGGTCTCGACCGCGGACAGCAGGGACGGCGGCAACGTCACGTGGGTGACACCGCGGCTCTCGACCAGTTCCGCGAGTGCGCGGCCCGGCACCAGCCGCGACCCGTCCGCGACGACCAGCGTCGCGCCGGACAGCAGGGTAGACCACAGCTCGGACACCGACGCGTCGAAGCTGACCGAGGCGAACTGCAGGCGCCGCTTGCCCGGGCCCAGCCCGAGCAGGGTGCGCTGCGCTGTCGCCAGGTTGGTGACGCCGCGGTGGGTGACCACCACGCCCTTGGGGAGGCCGGTCGATCCCGACGTGTAGATCACGTAGGCCGCGTGGTCCGGCAGCAGCGGGGTGTGCCGCTGGAGGTCCCGGACGGCGCCGGCGTCGTTCGAGGCGATGTCGTCGGCGGTCTTGGGGTCGTCCAGGACCACCTCGGTGACGCCCGCGGGTGCCGTGGTCCGCGTGGCGGTCGTGGTCACCACGCACCGCACCCGGGCGTCCGACATCATGAACGCCGCCCGGGCGGCCGGGTAGGCGGCGTCCACCGGGACGTAGCTGCCACCGGCCTTCACCACCGCCAGCGCCGCGACCACGAACTCGACCGACCGGTTCAGCAGCAGCCCGACCGCGACCTCGGGGCCGACGCCCTGGGCGAGCAGGACGTGCGCCAGCCGGTTCGACCGTTCGTCCAGCTCCCGAAAGGACACCGAGGCGTCGTCGGCGACCACCGCCAGGTCGCCGCCGGCGCGTGCGACCCGCGCGGCGAACATCGCCGGCAGGGTCCGGGCCCCTTCGTCAGAGCTGATCAATGGTTCGTCTCCTCCGCTGTCACGACCTCAAGCTGAGATCGTGTCAATCTGCTCTTTCAGCGCGAGCGGATCAAGGCGAGACAAATCACCGAGTAGAAAGTGCACAAAGTTGGTCCGAAAAGCATCTTGGTAGTGAGCACGGTACACAGTGGATTTGACGGTCGTAAAGGTAACGAGCTGGGCACGCCTATGGCGCGTCGTGGCCGAGGATCCGCCGCATCGGCTGGGGAGGCATGCCGCGACGGGCCCACTCCCGTGGGTAACCGAGCGACACCTCTTCGAAGCGGACGCCGTCGTAGTGGGTGGTCCGGGGAATGTGCAGATGGCCGTAGACCGCCACGGCCGCGCGGTACCGCCGGTGCCAGTCCGCGGTCAGCTCGGTGCCGCACCACTGGGCGAAGTCCGGATAGCGCAGAACGTCAGTCGGCTGGCGAACCAGGGGCCAGTGGCTGACCAGCACCGTGGAACTCGCCGGGTCGATCGCGTCGAGCCGCTCCCGGGTCCGCGCCACCCGGTCCCAGCACCACGACTCCAGGTCCGGGTGCGGCGCCGGGTGCAGCATCCGCTCATCGGTGCAGACGACGCCGGCCTCGTACGCACGGCGCAACGACTCCTCCTTGCTGGTGACCCCGGGCACCCGGAACGAATAGTCGTACAGCACGAAGAGGGGTGCCACGGTGACCGGACCGCCCAGCCCGGTCCACACCGGATAGTCGTCCTCCGGAGTGAGCACGCCGTTGTCCCGGCACATCCGGACGAGCGCGTCGTAGCGTTCCACGCCCCGCAGCCGCACCGGATCGTTCGGGTGGGTCCACAGCTCGTGGTTGCCGGGCGCCCAGATCACCGCGGCAAAACGGTCCCGCAGGCCGGCCAGGGTCTGCTCGACGTCGGCGAAGAGCTCGCCGACGTCACCGGCCACGATGAGCCAGTCGTCCGCCGTCTCCGGCCGTAGGCCGCCGGCGATCTTCCTGTTCCTCGGGTACGAGACGTGCAGATCGCTGACTGCGAACAGGTTTCCCGTCATCGCATCGATGTTGTCAGAAGTCCGGTACGGGCCCGGACAGCGGGTTGGCACCTCGGGGCGGGCACACTGAGTTGCGCATGGCCGACTACTTCGGCTGTCTGGATCTGGCTTCTGCGGTTCACCGCCGATCCTGGACAGGGGGCGCACTGGTGGGCGCGGGCGAAGAGGTGTACGCAGATATCGGGAAGTGACGATCTGCGATGGAGGCATCCCGATGACGCTCCGCGACACCCCGCCGTTCCGCGCTGACCACGTCGGCAGCCTGTTGCGCCCGTACCACCTGCTCGAGGCTCGGGAAAGGCGAGCCGCCGGCAAGATCGACCCCGACGAGCTGCGCGCCGTCGAGGATGACGCCATTCGTGCCGTCGTGCGGATGCAGCGTGAGGTCGGCCTCCGGTCGGCAACCGACGGCGAGTTCCGCCGGACGTCGTGGCACATGGACTTCATCTACCGCCTCGGCGGCATCCGCTCCACGGACGAAAAGATCCAGGTCCATTTCCGGAACGCGGACGGCGAGCTCGACTTCGAGTCCGCGGCGCTCGCGATCGACGCGCCGGTCCGGCTGCGGGAGACCATCTTCGGCGACGACTTCGCGTTCCTCGCCGCTACGGCGGACCCCGAGGTCACCCCTAAGCTGACGATCCCCTCGCCGAGCATGGTGCACTACCGCGGCGGCCGGGCGGCGATCGATCCGGCCGTCTACCCGGACGAGGACCAGTTCTGGGCCGACCTCAGCGCGGCGTACGCGGAGCAGGTGCGGCGGGTCGCCGACCTGGGCTGCCGCTATCTGCAGCTCGACGACACCAGCCTCGCCTACCTGAACGATCCGGAACAGCGCCGGCTGCTCACCCAGCGCGGCGACGACGCCGAGCACCAGCACGAGCGCTACATCCGCCAGATCAACGCGGCGATCGCGGACCGGCCGGCCGGCCTCGCGGTCACCACCCACATGTGCCGCGGCAACTTCCGATCCTCGTGGGCGGCCGAGGGCGGCTACGACTTCGTGGCCGAGGCACTGTTCAGCGAACTGGCCGTCGACGGCTTCTTCCTGGAGTACGACGACGAACGTTCGGGCAGCTTCGCCCCGCTACGGTTCGTCCCGCCCGGCAAGATGGTCGTGCTCGGCCTGGTCACCACCAAACGCGGCGCGCTGGAGTCGAAGGACACGCTGAAGCGCCGCATCGACGAGGCCAGCCGATACGTTCCCCTCGATCAGCTGTGCCTGTCGCCGCAGTGCGGATTCTCCTCGACAGTCGAGGGCAACGTCCTGTCCTACGACGAGGAGGTCGCAAAGCTCCGACTCATCGTCGAGACGGCTGAGGAGGTGTGGGGCTGACCCCGCTGCGTCCCGGTCAGCGTCGTCGGGTCGAAGCTGTCGCCGACCTACCGGTCAGCGGTGGGCAAGCCGCCCGCCGTGAGGTGCTCCACGACGTGGGTGAGGATCAGGCGCTGGCCGGCCGGGGTGGGGTGAACCCCGTCGGTCTCCAGGAACGCGTCGGCCGGCTCGGCCTGGGTGACGGTGTGCAGGTCGAGGCCGTTCGGGGCGACCTTGCGAGCGACCTCGGCGACCTCGGCGATGTCGCCGGCGTGCCAGCGCAGCGGCGCGGCGGCGAAGAAGCCGTCGATGCGCTGCTGATCGACGGCCGGTGGGGTGATCACCGTGGCAGTGGCGCCGAGGGCATCAACGAGCTCGACGATGGCGCGGAGGTTGCGCTCGGTCTCGGGCGCCGTAGCCATGCGGTGTGCGGTGTCGCGGCCGTGTGAGCGGGCGTCGTTGGTGCCGAGCATCAGCAGGACGTGGGTCGGGCGGCCGGCCTCGAGCAGGTCGAACCGTTCGAGGACGTCCGCCGTGGTGTTCCCGCTGACACCGAGGTTGAGCAGGGTGGCCGCGGGGGCGCCGAGCGCCGCCGTCGCGGCCGAGAGCAGCTCGAACCAGCCGAGGCGGTCGGCAGTGATGGAGTCGCCGACCGCGACGATCCGGTCCTCCGGACGGAACGGCAGCGCGCGGAGCGCATCGCGGAACCGGACGTCGGCGAGCATCTCCGCGGCGGTTTCCCGGGCCTGGTCGGTGAGGGCGTCGACCATCGTCCGCACGGTCCATGCGGGGCAGCCGAGCATCTGGGCGAGCAGTTCGTCGTGCAGCTCGTCCGTGACGGGGAAGCGCTGGAGCATCGGCCAATGCCGGGTCCGGGTGTAGCGGATGAAGTGCCGGCGTTCGGCGTCGGTGGAGAACTGTGCGGTGCTCATGTGGGCTTTCCGGTCGTGGGGATGAGGTCTGCGCCGCGGAAGGCGAGGTGGCCGGGCTCGGGCCGGTGCGCCCGCTGGGGCATGCCGCGCCTCCGGTCGGTGTGGGACATGGCCGGTCAGCCCTTGACCGAGCCTTGCAGCAGGGCGGCGACGAAGCGGCGCTGGAAGATCAGGAAGACGGCCAGGGTGGGGGCGAGGATGAGCAGCGAGCCGGCGCACAGCAGCGGGATGTCGGTGCCCCACTGGCCCTGGAACGCGCCCAGCGCCCCGGCCATCGTACGTTTGGCCGGGTCGTCGACCAGCACGATGGCCAGCAGGAACTGGTTCCAGGTCCAGAGGAACAACAGGATCGCCAGCGAGGACAGGGCGGGCCGGGCCAGCGGGAGGTGGACGCGCCAGAACAGTTGCCAGGTGGTGGCGCCGTCGATGCGTGCGGCCTCGGACAGGTCGCCGGGCATGGTGACGAAGTGCGCCCGCATCCAGAGCACGGAGAACGGCATGAACAGTCCGATGAGCGGCAGGATGATCGCCCACCGGGTGTTCAGCAGCCCCATGTCGCGGACCTGGTAGTACAGCGGGGTGATGATGCCCTCGAACGGGAGCGTCAGCCCCAGCACGAAGATCAGGAAGCCGATGCGGTGCCCGGGCATGCGCAGGTGACCGAAGGCGAAACCGGCCATCGTGCCGAACAACAGCGAGATCGGTACGACACCGGCCACGATCAGGACGCTGGAGAGCAGAAGCTCGCCCATGTGTGCGGCCCGGAACGCGTCGGCGAAGTTCTCCCAGTGCGGTTGATCCGGCCAGGACAGCCCGGCGGGAAAGCTGCCCGAGGGGTGCAAGGCAGTCACGAAGAGGCTGAGGAACGGCACGACGGTGACCGTCATCAGCAGGACGAGCAGCAGGCGCCCGACGAGGTTCTCGCGGCGATCGACGATCATCGGGTTCCATCTCTGGTGAACCGTTGGATGGGCAGGACGCACGCCAGGACGAGAATCACCAGGACGACCGCGAGCGCGGAGGCCTGGCCGATCTCCCGCTCCGAGAAGGCCAGGTAGAAGATCTCCAGCCCGGGCACCATGGTGGAGTTGCCGGGTCCGCCCTGAGTGGAGATGTAGACGATGTCGAAGCTGGCCAGCGCGGCGATGACGGTCACGGTGACGCAGACGCCGACCTCCTGACGCAGGCTGGGCAGCGTGATGGCGAAGAACTCACGGACCGGCCCGGCGCCGTCGAGTCGCGCCGACTCGTACAGGGCAGGGTCGATCTTGCTCATCCCGGCCAGCAGAAGCAGCGTGCAGAGCCCGACGAGCACCCAGGCTCCGATCACCCCGACCGCCGGCAGGGCGGTGCTGAAGTCACCCAGCCAGGCGCGGGTCAGTCCGCCCAGACCGACGGCCGACAGCAGCTCGTTGACCAGGCCGGGCGTGGACAGCAGCCAGCTCCACATGATGCCGGCGGCGACCAGCGGGATGATCTGCGGGAGGAACAGCACCGTGCGGGCGACCATCGCCAGACGGCTCTGCGCGATGCCCCGGATGGTGGCCGCGACGAACAGGCCGAGCAGCACCGGGATCAGGCTGAAGAACAGGATCAGTTCGAACGCGTGCAGGATCGTGGCGAACTGCTCGGGCTCGGTGAACAGCCGGGTGTAGTTGTCCACGCCGACCCAGGTGGACGCGCCGATGCCGTTCCAGTCGTAGAAGGAGTACTGGACGGTGAGCAGCAGCGGTCGCAGGACGAAGACGGCGTACATGACGGCAGCGGGGGCCGCGAACAGCCATCCCAGCCAGGCGCCGGGGCGGCGCGTACGCCGCCCCGGAACCGTCGGCGTCCGCAGCGCGGAGCGTGGTCGTGTCATCGAGGATCAGCCCTTGACCTGTGCCTCGTAGTCCTTTTGCACCGACTTCAGCAGCCCCGCCGGTGTCTGCTGGCCCGCTGCCAGCTTCTGCAGCTGCGGGGTCCAGCTCTTGGCGTAGATGGCGCCGGTCGCGTTCGCGATGAACTCCATGGCACCGTTGTCCTTGCCGATGGTCGCGCCGGCGGCGAGCGTCGCGGCGGTGACGGTGTCCTGCTTGACGGTCGGCATGTACGCGTCGGACGGGCCCATCGGGTGCGAGCCGCCCACCGTCACGTCGATGTCCCGGGCCGTCTGGTTGGTCGCCACCCAGTTGAGGAAGAACGCGGCGCAGTCGGCGTGCGCTGCCTTCGTGCCGATGCCGTACGTGAGCGGCGCCGACATCGCGGCCTGCTTGCCGCCCGGGGCCTGCGGGGGCATCAGGAAGAAGCCGGCGTTGCCCGCCATCTGCTTGTCGAGGTTGCCCGACTCCCAGTCGCCGTTGAACATGAACAGCGACTTGCCGCCGATGAAGCGGCTCATCATCGTCGCGTAGTCCTGCGAGTTGATGTCGGATGCGAAGTAGCCGGCCTTGATCCACTTCTCCAGGTGCTGGGTGGCCTGGAGGTTGCCGGGCGTGTCGATCGTGGCGCCGGGCGTCTGGAAGGTCCAGTCGTTGATGGACTGGGCATCGCCGTAGGTGGCCATCAGGTTCTGCAGGGGGAAGGCGAGCCCGCCGGTCGCTCCGCCGTTGAACTGGTTGATCGGCGTGATCCCGGCGTCCTTGGCCTTCTGCAGAGCGGCGTCCAGATCGGCCAGCGTGGCCGGCGGCTGGGTGAGGCCGATCTGAGCGGCCAGCTTCTTGTTGTAGAAGACGCCGGTCATGCTGAAGTTCAGGCCCTGGGCGTAGAGCGGGCCGTCGCCGCGCTGACCGCTCGAGTTCACTCGCATCTGCTCCAGCTGCGAGGCGGGCCACTTGTCCCATCCGTACGCCTGCGCGTAGCCGTCGAGGTTCTTCAGCAGGCCGTCCTTGACCAGCTCGGAGACCTGCGGCAGGCGCATGAGGTCCGGCGGGTCGTCGGCCAGTACCCGTGGCGCGTTCTGGGTGATGACCGCGAACTGGTCCTCGCGGATGTCCCAGGTGACGTTCGGGAACTGTTTGGTGAACTCGTCGGTGAGTTGCTTGGGCAGCGGGAAGCCGGTCTCGAAGTAGCCCTTGACAGTGATCGGGTCACTGCCGCAGGAGGTCGTGACGGCTGCTGTGCTGCTCGCTGTGTCGGGGGTGTCGGAGTTGCTGCCGGGAGCGCTGCAGGCGGAAGTGGCGAGCAGGCCGGTGCAAGCAAGCGTCGTCAGAATCCTCGATCTTATGTTTTTAGATGACATTTCGCATTCTCCTGTGAAAGAGGTATCCAGGCGGGGGCTGGGGGGGTTCTCGGCTTGCGCGCTCAGCGCGCGTGAGTCTCGCGGAGGGCTCTCACCACATCGTCATGCCACAGCTGCGCGGGCGGCCACGAATCGGTGAGAGCGAGGGAACCGTGCACGGCTCCTGGATATCGGTGGTGGGAGACCGCGACGCCGGCTTCGTCCAGGCGGGCGGCGAAGCGTTCACCGTCGTTGCGCAGCGGGTCGAACTCGGCCGTCATGATGTGTGCGTCGGGCAGCCCGCCGAGGTCGTGGGCGTGCAGGGGTGATGCCAGCGGGTCACGCCCCTGCTCGGCCGATGGCAGGTAGAGGTCGCGGCACAGCTCCATCTCGGCGACGGTGACGCCGTAGTCGTTCCCGACGCCGGAGCTGCGCATCTGCTCCAGGGTCAGGTCCAGTGCCGGAACCTCGAGCAGCTGCAGCCGCAGTCGCGGCCCGCCGCGGTCCCGGGCGAGCAGCGCCGTGGCTGCGGCCAAGGTCGCGCCGGCCGAGATACCGCCGATAGACACGTTGCCCGCATCGCCGCCGATCTCCGGCGCGTTCTCGACGGCCCAGAGCAGCCCGGCGTAGCAGTCCTCGACCGGGGCCGGGAACCGGTGCTCCGGGGCGAGGCGGTAGTCGATCGCGACGACCACGCATTCCGCTCGGCGGCAGCGATCCCGGCACATCGCCTCGTTGACCCGTTCGTCGATCGACCCCAGCCAGAAGCCGCCGCCGTGTACGAAGACATGGATCGGCAGCCCCGGAGCGGGGCCGGGCCGGTAGACCCGGACCCGGAGGTCGCCATCGGGCCGGGGCAGGAGGATGTCCTGCTCCACGCTGACCGCGTCAACGGGGGCCCCGAAGGCGGCGAACAGCGCGTCGGAACCCTTGCGGATGGCCGCGCGGCGCACGGCGACGGAATCGTCCGGGTCGCCGGAGTCGGGCTTCGTGTCGAGGAATTCACGTACCGCCGGATCCAGTCCCACGTCGCCCTCCTCGCCGACTCCGCCGGTGGCGGCGCCTCTGTGTTACAAGCACGAAACCTCATGGCGAAGAGCCTGTCAAGTGATTCTATAGAAGCACTTTTAGTGGCGGCGGCGGCGATTGATCAGGGTGTCGCGAGGGAGCTCAGGTGGTTGATCGCTCGACCAGGCGCACGTCGAGCACGGTCGTCGATCGCAGGTCGGATCCGCCGAGATGACCCAGCAGCACGTTCAGGGCAGCACTGCCGGACTCCTCGAACGGCTGGCGCACCGTGGTCAGATCGGCGGCCATGGCCATGTCACCGTCGTCGAAACCCATCACCGCCACGTCCTGCGGAACCCGCAGCCCACGATCGCGGGCGGCGAGCAGCACGCCCACGGCGAGGGTGTCATGATGCGCCATGATCGCGCTGGGTCGGTCGGCGGCGTCCAGCAGATCCGCGGCGGCGCGGCGGGCGGCATCGACGGAGTTGTCGCTGCTCGTCACGGCGACCGTGCCGCCGGCCGCGGTGATGACCTCGCGGAATCCGGCCAGCCGCTTGACCGCCTGCGAGTCGTAGTCGGAGACCTGGCGCTCGAGCAGATAACCCACGTTGTGGTGCCCCCGGTCCCGCAGGTGCTTGCCCGCGACCTGTCCACCGCTGCGGTCGTCAATGACCACCCGGCTGAAAAGGGCACTGTCGGCGTCGACCGCCACCGTGGGCAGGCGCCGCTCACGCAGTCGATCGGCGATGGCATCCTCGATGGGCAGGCCCATCACGATCAGGCCGTCCAGCCGTCCGTGCACAGGCATGCTGGCCAGCACGGGCGAGGAGGCGAGCGCGGCCGACTCGTGGTCGAAGACCAGTACGTCCATCTCGAGCTCGGTCGCCGCCGTCAACAGGCCGGACAGCCGGCGCAGGTATGAGCCGTAGGAGGTGAACGGGGCCATCACGCCGATCCGGCCGGTGCCCTGCCGGGCCAGGCTCACTGCTTGTATCTTGGGCACGAAGCCCAGTTCATCGACGACGGCGAGCACCCGTTCCCGGGTCGCGGCGCTGACGCGGTCGGGCTTGTTCAGTACGTTGGAAACGGTCGAGATGCTGACCTGGGCTCGGTCGGCGACCTCGTAGATCGTGACTCGATGACCCGTTGCCAACGCCCGCCGCCCGTTCCGAATGTGCCCATCGCCTTCGGCCGTACCGAAAAGCGCTTTGCTGCAAGCACTCTACAACGCGCCTGGCAACCGGCCGGCGCAGCGCAGTGTCAGGAACCAGTACACCGCACCTCCACGCGGTAGGCGCCAGATCGCCGTCGTCCCCGCACTACGCCGTCGCTCGCGGTCAGCGATGGGATCACCGAACTTCTGCCTACGTGCTTCAGCCGGTCAGGATGCCGCGGCCCGCCCGACGGCGGGTCTTGTCCGCGTACAGTCGCTCGTCGGCGACCGCGATCAGCGCGTCCAGGTCCGCGCCGTCGTCGGGGGCGGTGACCGCGCCCCAGGAGACGCCGACCCGCGCGGCAAGCGCGCTCCGCAGGTGATCGCCGGCGGCGGCGGCCGCGGCGGCCGGATGCCCCGGCAGGACGATGATGAACTCGTCACCGCCGGTCCGCGCGACGAGGGCGTCCATCGGCATCGTGAGCAGGGCGGTCTGCACTGCCCAGCGCAGCAGCTGGTCGCCGGCCGCGTGCCCCTGAGTGTCGTTGATCGCCTTGAAGTCGTCGAAATCGAGGCACAGCACCGACACCGGGTGGTCCGTCGTGGCACGGTCCAGCAGCGGAACCGCCTTCTGCTCCATGCCGCGCCGGTTGAGCGCCCCGGTCAGCGGATCCAGCTGGGCCAGTTCGTGGAGCTGCCGCCGCTGGGCGGCGACCATGGCCGCCTGCAGGGAGCAGACCGCCACGATGACCAGCATGCCGCCCAGGTTGACGAAGATGTAGCCGGGCGGCGGCGGGGTACCGGCCCAGGCGGCGGCGGCGTAGACGGCGATCAGCATCGCCTCCATCCCCAGCATCACCCGGGGTGGGCAGGTCACCGCGAAGAGCAGACTCGGGGCGAAGAAGCCGAGCGCCGCCGGGGAGCCGGCCCCGCCGTCGAGCACGGCGGCGACCCCGACGATGACCGTGGACACCACGCCCACCGCCAGCATGACCAGCCGATTACCTCGGGCGGCGGTGAGATTTCGCGCGGCGGCGATGACCGCGACGCCGATCAGCGCGCCGGCCGCGTACAGCGTCACCATGGCATCGCGATGCGGTCCGCCCCAGGTCATCGCGGCGTACGCCAGCGCGATGGCGTTCGCGGCGACGCCCATCGCGCCACTGAGCATGATCCGCCAGGCGCGACCGTTGCTCCAGCGCTTCACTACCAGGTCCACCCCAGCATGATCGGCAGCTCAGCGCGCCGGGACAGCTTTTTCGCCGCTGGAGAGCCGGCTACGCCCCGGCCGACGGGCTCGACAAAGATCGCGCGCCATCTGCCGGCCACGCTGATCCGAACGCTGGTGACCGCGATCGGATCGTTCGCGTACTGCTCGACCGACGATATCGGCGAGGACGCCCGTGAGTCAGGTAGGCATGCCGCCGTCAGCCGTTTCAGTGGCAGAACCTGGGACCTGTTACGCGTGGGCCGGGCGTTACCGGCGGGTCTGCTTGATGCGCACGGCGACGAGTCTGGCCGGCGGACCGCGGTTCGAAGCAGGCAGACCGGGCGCCCGCGCTGAGCAGCAGCGATGCTGGTGCGCAGTTCGGACCGATCCGCTCGATCAGCAGGGTTTTGCGTGGAGCAGCCAGCAAGTGCACGGCTCACACGGCTCGGAATCCTGTGGCACTCTACTGGCCATGTCGATGCCCGAGCCTGACCTGGCTGACTATGACGCCGCTGCGGATCCGGCTCTGGCGGAGCCGGGATTTCTCGAGCGGTGGATCCAGGCGGACCGGGTCCGGGCCGTGGCGATCACCCTGATCGTGGTGACCGTGGTCTGGCGGGCCGCCATCGCCACCCGGGGTTACTTCTCCCAGGACGAGTTCGTGATCGCGGCCCGGGCGATCGACACCGGGCTGACCGTCGACTTTCTGTTCGAGGTCTTCAACGGTCACCTGATGCCCGGCGGTCTGCTGCTGGCCTGGCTGGTGGTGCGGGTGGACGGGCTCGCGAGCTGGCCCTGGATGCTGCTGGTCATCGTCGGGCAGCTGGCGGTGAGTGTGGCCCTCTACCGGCTGCTGCGCGCCCTGCTGCGGCCGGGGTGGGCTCTGCTGGTGCCGCTGGGCATGTTCTTGTTCAGCCCGCTGACCCTGGAGGTCAGTTCGCTGTGGATGGTCGGGCTGCTGCTGCTGCCGGTCCAGCTCGCCATGGTTCTCGCCATCGGTGCGCAGCTGCGGTACGCGCGCACCGGCCGGCATCGGTATGCGGTGGCTGTGCTGTCGGCGGTGGTGTTCGGGCTGGCCTTCGACACCAAGGCGCTGCTGATCGCCCCGCTGGTGTTCCTGCTGGCCGCAGCCTTGTTCTGCACCGGGGGCATGGTCGCCGGCATCCGGGAGGCGATCCGCCGGTTCTGGGTCGGCTGGGTGGCACTGGCCGTGCTGGGCGCCGCCTACGTGCCGTTCTACCTGTCCCGGCCGGCGCCGCGCCTGGAGCAGCCCGGATCACCCGGCGGCGCGGTCGCGTTCGTGGTGGATCTGGTCGGCAGGACCCTGGTGCCCGGACTGTTCGGCGGTCCCTGGCGCTGGACCTACGCCGGCGACGGTCCGCCCCTGGCCGACCCACCCGTGCTGGGCGTGTGGCTGGCCTGGGCGGTTCTGCTGGCGCTGGTGGTGGTGACCGTGCGGCGTCGCGCTTCGGCGCGGCGGGCGTGGCTGGTGCTGCTCGCGTACGCCGCCATGGTCACCGCGCTGTTCGTCGTGACCCGTCTGGGCAGCGTTCTCGGCTCTCTCGCCGGCCTGGTTCCGCGCTACCTGGCGGATGTCGTGGTGGTCGCGGCCGTGTGCGTCGGCGTCGCCCTGCTGGGACTTCGTGACCGGGAGGAACCGAGCACGGGCCACTGGCCGGTGCCGTCAGTGCTGCGGGCACCAGGGGCCTTCGCGGTGGGGATGGTGGCCGCGGTGGTCGTCGCGGGGACCATCGTCGTGGGCAACCTGTGGAGCATCAAGGCGTTCAATGACAACTGGCAGATCAAGCACGGGCGGGACTACTTGGCGACGGCCCAGGCCGAGCTGGCCGCGGCGCCGCCCGGTACGGAACTGGTGGACACCATCGTGCCCGACCGGGTGATCGCCGGCTATTTCTATCCGGACAACCTGCAGTCGCATTTCTTCCGTGCGGCGCCGCGGCGGCCGGAATTCGTGACCGAGACCGCGCAGCCGTCGATGTTCGACGACACCGGGCACATCCGGCCGGCCACCGTCGAGGGCCCGGACATCGTCCCCGGGCCCGCCGACGAGTGCGGCCACCGGGTCACCTACGGTCCGGCCCGCCGGATCCCGCTGGAGGCGCCTGTCCCGGACTGGCGATGGTGGGTCCACATCGCATACGTCAGTTCCGGCGACTCGACCGTGACGTTCCGGCTGGGCGAGGCAACCCACACGTTCGGCGTGCGAGCTGGGCTCAACCAGATCTACTTCCAGTTGCAGGCCAAGGGCGACGCGGTGCAGCTCAGCATCGCCGACCCGGGGGTGACCTTGTGCACCCGATACATCAGCGTCGGAAAAGTCGTACTCAAGCCTCGCGCATCGTGACACGGAAGCACCCTTGAAACGGCATCCGAGCTCTGTGAGGCAGCAGACAGGGCCCTTCGGGAGCCGGCCCGGCGCCGGGCCGGCGGCTGAGCGACCGGGTCAGGCCGACCGGGTGCTCGCGTCCGGCAGCAGGTCCAGCAGGGTGGCGGCGAGCGCCCGGGCCGGCTCCAGACTGGACGCCTCGAGCTCCCGGAACAGCTTCTGGGCGCGGACCGCGGGCCAGTCGGCCGGCAGGTGCTCGACCGGCAGGCGCGGGTCGCGCCGGATCGCGTCGAGCCACTCGGCGATCAGGCGCAGCCGGGCCGCGAGCGGGTCGGCCACCGGCGGCGCGCCGTCCCACCGGTCCAGGAATCCCCGGTAGCGGGCGGCCACACCGGCCAGGTCGTAGGCGTCGCCGACCATCACGGCGATGTCGGTGAGCTCGTCGGCGCGGGCCCGGAACACCCGGGCGTGGGCGGCCAGGCCCAGGCCAGTGACGATCTCCTGGGCGCGGACCCGGCCGGGTGCGATCCAGAGGCCGCCCTGCAGCGGCCCGAACCCCGCCCAGGTGAGCTGGGACCGCAGGTCGTGGCGCTGCCGCTGCCAGGACTCGGGCAGCGAGAAGCACAGCAGCGTCCAGGTGCCGTCCCACCGGTCGTTGACCGCACCGGTGTCCCAGATGCGGGTCCGGCCGTCGCGCAGGATCGCCGTCGACCGCGCGGTGAGGCCGAAGTACATCTTGCGGCCGTCGCGCCGGCGGGCGAGCAGGTCCCGGCCGACCATCCGGGTCAGGGTCGACCGGGTGGCGTGGGAGGAGACCCCGAGCCGCGCGAGGATGTCGATCACGCTGCCGGAGAAGACACCGACGCCCCGGTCGAGGACGAAGTCGCCGAGCAGCATCAGCAGCAGGGTCTGCGGTCGGGGCGGGGAACCGGCGGGTTCGGTCACGGGATCGGCCCTTCCGTGTGCGACGGGAACGCAATGTTAGGCAGATTGTTGACGGCCGTTCGAGAAGAGCCTAACTTCAGAACGGAACGGCCGGGCGTCCATCCCCTCGCACCACGTCGCACTCGTAGTACTGGGAGGTACTCGTGCGCAGGATCGTGCCGCTTCTCCTCACCCTCACCCTCGTGAGCGCCGCCGCCGGCTGTGGCGACGACAGCTCCGGCGACGGCCCGGAGCCGATCCGGATCGGCCAGATCGTCTCGCTGACCGGCAACTACTCGCCGCTGGGCAGCGAGAACCAGAAGTCCGTCGCGCTGGCCGTGGACCGGATCAACACCGCCGGCGGGATCGCCGGCCGCCGGCTCGAGCTGACCGTCCGCGACGACAAGAGCCTGCCGGATCAGGCCGTGCTGGCCTTCAACGAGCTGAAGGGCGACTCCGACGCGATCATCGGTTCGCCGTTCTCCAACTCCGCGCTGGCGACGATCCCGCTGGTCGACCGGGAGGAGATCCCGTACCTGTCGCTCACCCCGGCCGACGAGCAGGTCCAGCCGGTGCACCCGTACGTGTTCGTCGTGCCCGCCCTGTCGTCCACCTACGCCGAGGCCGCCCTGCAGTACTTCCAGGCCACCGGGCTGAAGCGGGTCGCGCTCGCCTACGACACCAAGAGCAGCTACGCGGTCGCCGGCGCGAAGGGCCTGCGGGCCAAGGCCGCCCAGTACGGGGTGACCCCGGCGCCGGTCGAGGAGTTCCAGACCACCGCCACCGAGTTCGGGGCCGTCTTCACGCACGTGCGGTCCTCGGACGCGCAGGCGCTCATGGTGTGGGCCACCGGCGCGCCGGCGGTGGCCCTGACCAAGCAGTACGCCGCCACCGGCCGGTCCGTCCCGCTGGTGCTCACCGGCGCGCAGGCCAGCAAGCTGTTCCTCGAACCGGCCGGCGCCGCGGCCGACGGGATCATCATCGCCAGCTCCATCGGGGTGGTCGGCACGGCCCTGCCGGACGGCCCCCAGAAGGCCGCCGTCGACGAACTGACCACCGCCTTCACCGCCAAGTACGGCTATTCGCCGCCGCAGTTCGCCCAGGACGGCTACAGCGGAGTGAAACTGCTGGCGGCCGCCATCGAGAAGGCCGGCAGCAGCGATCGCAAGAAGGTCCGCGACGCCCTCGAAGGGCTGCGGCTGACCACGCCGAACGGCACCTATGCCTACTCCGCGACCGACCACAGCGGACTGACCACCGACTACATCTCGATCAACACGGTGCGCGGCGGCACCCTGGTGCCCACCGATTTCTCGAAGGCCAAGCTCGCCGGGATCGGTGGCAAGTGACCAGCGGGGCGGCGCTGACCGTCGCCGGAGCCACCCGGGCGTTCGGCGGCGTCTACGCCGTGCGCGACGTGGATCTCACGGTCGCCCCGGGCGAGCTGCGCGCGGTGATCGGCCCCAACGGTGCCGGCAAGACCACGCTGTTCGCCCTGATCGGCGGTCAGCTGGCAGCGGACGCCGGCACCGTACGGCTCGACGGCGTGCGCATCGACCGGTCGCCGCCGCACCGCCGGGCCCGGATCGGCGTCGGCGTGGTCTTCCAGTCCGCCCGGATCTTCCCGGGCCTGAGCGCGCTGGAGAACGTCATGGTGGGCGCGCACGCCACCACCCGGGCCGGGTTCGTCACCGGCGCGCTCCGGCTGCCCGCCCACCGCCGCGAGGAACGCCTGATCCGCGACCGGGCGGGCGAGTGCCTGCGCCGCACCGGCATCGAGCAGTGGGCGCACCGGCCCGCCGAACACCTGCCGCTCGGCCAGCAGCGCGCCCTGCAGCTGGCCCGCGCCCTGTGCGGGCAGCCGCGGCTGCTGCTGCTCGACGAGCCCGCGTCGGGGCTGCGCGCCGCGGAGCGGGAGAACCTCGCCGCGCTCATCGAGGACCTGCGCGGATCCGGGCTGACCATGCTGCTCGTCGAGCACGACGTGGGGTTCGTGATGCGGCTCGCCGACCGGGTCACCGTGCTCGACCTGGGCCGGGTGATCGCCGACGGCACGGCCGCCGAGGTCCGCGCCGATCCGTGCGTGATCGCCGCCTACCTCGGCACCGGGGCCGCCACCGGCGCGGCCGCATGAGCGGGGCGGTGCCGGCGTGAACGTCGTCGAGGTGACCGGCCTGACGGTGCGCTACGCGGGCGCGACCGCGCTGGAGGGTGTGGACCTGCACGTCGGCGAGGCGGAGCTGGTGGCGCTCATCGGCGCCAACGGCGCCGGCAAGTCGACGCTGGTCAAGGCGCTGTCCGGGCTGGTCCGCCCGGCCGCCGGGCGGGTCACGGTGCACGGCCGGCTGGCGCAGGTGCCCGAGGGCCGGGAGATGTTCGGCGACCTGAGCGTCGACGACAACCTGCGCCTGGGCGGGTGGCGCAACGGCCGCCACGGCCGGGACACCGCCGGGATCTACCGGGTGCTGCCGGAACTCGCCGGGCTGCGGCGCCGGCGGGCCGGCACGCTGTCGGGCGGCGAGCAGCAGATGGTCGCGATCGGACGGGCCCTGATGGCCCGGCCCGACGTGCTGGTCATCGACGAGCTCAGCCTCGGGCTGGCCCCGCTGGCGGTCGCGAACCTGGTCGGTCATCTCCGCGCGCTGCACGCCGACCGCGGGCTGGCCGTGCTGCTGATCGAGCAGAACGCCCGCCTCGCGCTCGAGCTGTGCCATCGCGCGTACGTGCTCGAGGCCGGACGCATCGTGCTGCACGGCGACGCCGGCCGGCTCGCCGGCGACACCCGGGTGACCGCCGCCTACCTGGGCGGGCACGTGAGCACCGAGGGGCCGGCGCGGTGAGCGACTTCGCCGGGTACCTGCTGACCGGGCTGGGCATCGGCGCCGGGTACGCGCTGGTGGCCGGCGGCCTGGTCGTCATCTACCGGGTCACCCGGGTGGTCAACTTCGCCCAGGGTGCCTTCGCCGTGCTCGCGGCCATGCTGACCTCCTCGTTGCTGGCCACCGGGCTGCCGCACGGCGTCGCGGAGCTGTCGGGGGTGCTGCTCGCCGCGGTGACCGGCCTGCTGGTCGGGGTGGTGGCCGTCGGCCGGCCCGGCACCACCCCGGGCACCTCGCTGATCGTCACACTGGGGCTGGGCGTGTTCGCGTACGCCGTGGAGATCCTCGTCTGGGGTGACCAGCCGCGGTCGTTCGCCGGGCTGCCCGGCGTGGCCACCGTCGCCGGCGCCCGCCTGCAGGCGCACTACCTGCTCATCCTGGGCGTGGCCGTGCCGGTCTTCCTGGCCCTGGCCGCGTTCTTCGCCCGCACCGACCTGGGCAAAGCGCTGTCGGCCTGCGCCTCGAACCGGTACGCGGCCCGCGTCGTCGGCATCGACGTGCGCCGGATGGGCCTGCTGGCGTTCACGCTGGGCGGGGCGCTCGGCGGGCTGGCCGGCGTGCTGACCACCCCGGTGCAGCAGGTGACCTTCGACAGCGACGTGACCCTGATCGTCAACGGGTTCGCGGCGGCCATCCTCGGCGGGCTCACCCGGCCGGTGGTGGCGCTCGCCGGCGGGCTGCTGCTCGGCGTCGCGCAGACGATGATCGCCGGCTACGGCGGCGGGGCGTACCAGCTCGAGGTCGCCCTGCTGCTGATGCTCGCCGTGCTGGTCGGGCAGGCCGCCCGCGGCGGCGCGGTCCAGGAGGCGACCCGATGAACCGGTGGGTGCTGATCGCCGCGGCCGTGGCCACGCTGGCGCTGCCGCCGCTGCTGCCGGAGAAACACCTCGCGATCTACGTGCTGCTCGGCCTCGCCGCGACGGTCACGGCCGGGGTGTCCATGCTGATGGGGTACGCGGGTCAGGTGTCGCTGGGCCAGGGCGCCTTCTACGCCATCGGCGCGTACACCGCCGGGCTGCTCGCGGTGCACGGCGTGCCCACAGTGGTGGGTCTGCTCGCCGCGCCGGTGGTCGCGGGGCTCGCGGCGGTGCTGCTCGGGGCGCCGCTGCTGCGCCTGCGCGGGCACCACCTGGCCTTCGCCACCCTGGCCCTGCAGCTGATCCTGCTGTCCCTGCTCGGACAGGGTGACTGGGCCGGCGGTGCGATCGGCCTGCAGGCGATCCCGCGGCTGTCGGTGGCCGGCTTCGAGCTGCGCGCGGACCTCGGGTACGCGTACCTGGTCTGGGCCGTGCTCGCCGTGGTCGTGCTGATCTCGCACAACGTGGTCGCGTCGCGGGCCGGGCGGGGGCTGCGCGCCGCCGCGACGAGCGAGCCGGCCGCGGCGGCCAGCGGCGTCGCGATCGGCGGCTACCGGCTCGCGGTCTTCGCCCTCTCCGCGGTGTTCGCCGGGCTGGCGGGCGGGGTCTACGCGTTCTATCTCGGCTATCTGGCGCCGGGCTCGTTCCCGGTGCTGCTGTCCATCGAGTTCGTGGTGATGGCGGTCGTCGGCGGGCTCGGCACGATCGCCGGACCGGTCGTCGGCGCCACGGTCATCGTGCTGCTCGTGCAGGCGCTGACCGCGCTGGGCACCCAACCCGGCATGCCCGGGTACGCGCCGAGCGTGCTCTCCTACGCCGTCTACGCGCTGCTGCTGGTGGCCACCGTCCTGTACCTGCCACGCGGGCTGGTGCCCGCGCTGACAGGCGTCCTCGCCCGGGGAGCCCGGGGAGCCCGCCGGTGAGGCCGCGCCGGTTCCTTCGACAGATGGGATGACATGGATCTCAAAGGCAAGGTGGCCGTCGTCACCGGCAGCGGTCGCGGCCTGGGGCTGGCGTACGCCCGCGCGCTGGCCGCGGCCGGGGCGGCGGTGGTGGTCAACGACGTCGACGAGGCGGCGGTCGGCGGCGCGGTCGCCGGGATCGTCACGGCCGGTGGTGCGGCGGCCGGGGTGCGCGCCGCGGTCGGCAGCACCGAGACGGCCGAGCTGCTGGTTGCCACGGCGGTGCGCGAGTTCGGCCGGCTGGACGTGCTGATCACCAACGCCGGCATCCTGCGCGACCGGGTGCTGTGGAAGATGACCGACGACGACTTCGACGCGGTGGTGCGGGTGCACCTGCGCGGCACGTTCACCTGCGCCCGGGCGGCCGCGATCCGGATGCGGGAGCAGGGCAGCGGCGGGCGGCTGATCCTCATCGGGTCGCCGGCCGGCCAGCGCGGGAACTTCGGGCAGACCAACTACGCGGCGGCCAAGGCCGGCATCGCCGCGATGGCCCGCACCTGGGCGCTGGAGCTGGCCAAGTCGAAGATCACCGTCAACGCCGTGGTGCCGGTGGCGGCCACCGAGATGACCCGGACCATCCCGGCGTTCGCGCCGGTGCTCGAGGAGTCCGCGCGTACCGGGGCCCCGCTGCCGGGCTGGCTGCGCCGCGACGCGGGGCTCGGCACGGTCGAGGACGTCACCGGCCTGGTCACCTTTCTCGCCTCGGACGCCGCGGCGGGCATCACCGGCCAGGCCATCGGCGTCGGCGGCGACCGGCTGGCGTTGTGGTCACACCCGCAGGAGAAGGCGGTGGCCTTCGCCGACGGCGGCTGGAGCGCCGAGGCCGTGGCCGCGCACTGGCCGGCCGGCGTCGGCGCCGAACCGGAGACGTACGGCATCCCCGCACCGAGCGCGCCGGGGTCCTGACGTGGACGTCGCCGGGCTGACCGCGATCGACGTGCACACCCACGCCGAGATCGGGCGCGACGGGTACGGCTCGCTGAGCCCCGAGCTGCTCGCCGCGTCGGCGGCGTACTTCCGGAGCGGGGAACGGCGGCAACCGGCCATCCCCGAGATCGCCGCCTACTATCGTGAGCGCCGGATGGCCGCAGTTGTGTTCACTGTGGACGCCGAGCACGCGACCGGGCACCCGCGGATCCCCAACGAGGAGATCGCCGAGGACTGCGCCGGCCACCCGGACGTGCTGATCCCGTTCGCCAGCGTCGACCCGTACAAGGGCCGGGCCGGCGTCCGGGAGGCGCGGCGGCTGGTCGAGCGGCACGGCGTCCGCGGGTTCAAGTTCCACCCCAGCCTGCAGGGCTTCGCCCCGGACGACCCGATGGCGTTCCCGCTGTACGAGGCGATCGAGGAGCTCGGCGTCCCGGCGGTGTTCCACACCGGACAGACCGGGATCGGCGCCGGCGTGCGCGGCGGTGGCGGGATCCGGCTGCGGTACTCCAACCCGATGCTGGTCGACGAGGTGGCGGCGAGCTTCCCGGAGCTGCGTATCATCCTGGCCCATCCGTCCTTCCCCTGGCAGGACGAGGCCCTGGCGGTGGCCACCCACAAGCAGCACGTCCACATCGACCTCTCCGGCTGGTCCCCCCGGTACTTCCCGCCCCAGCTCGTGCGGTACGCCAACACCCTGCTGCGCGACAAGGTGCTGTTCGGCTCCGACTATCCGGTGCTCACCCCCGACCGCTGGCTGGCCGACTTCGCCACCCTCGACATCAAGCCCGAGGTCCGCCCCGGGATCCTCAAGGACAACGCCGCCCGGCTGCTCGGGCTCACCGACGACAAGGAGACGCGCTCATGATCACCGTCGACGGGCTCGACGAGCTGCGGGCATTGGCCGGCCGGGATCTCGGCCACAGCTCCTGGCTGGAGATAGCCCAGGACCGGGTCGACACCTTCGCCGCCGCGACCGGCGACCACCAGTGGATCCACGTCGACGTCGAGCGGGCCCGGACCGGGCCGTTCCACGGCACCATCGCCCACGGCTACCTCACCCTGGCCCTGGTCATCCCGCTCTTCGGCCAGCTGTTGCGGATCACCGGCATCTCCATGGGCGTCAACTACGGGCTGGACAAGGTCCGCTTCCCCAGCCCGGTCCGGGTCGGCGCCAAGATCCGGCTGGCCGCCCGGGTGGTGAGCGTGGCGGACGTGGCGGGCGACGGCGTGCAGATGGTGCTGGACTTCACCGTCGAGATCGACGGCGGCGACAAGCCCGCGTGCGTGGCCCGGGCCGTCTATCGCCAGTACGCCTGAGCCGTCGCGGGGAGGCCACCGTGCAGAACACCGGACTGGGTTCCTGGCCGGCCCGCCGGGCCGCGATCTCGCCGCAGCGCGTCGCGCTGATCTTCGGCGACCGGGCGACCACGTACGCGGAGCTCGCCGCCCGGGTGAACCGGCTGGCCGGCCGGCTCCGCGACGCCGGGGTGCGCCACGGCGACCGGGTCTGCTACCTGGGGCCCAACCATCCCGAGTTCGTCACCACCATGTTCGCCACGTACCTGCTGGGGGGCGTCTTCGTGCCGCTCAACTTCCGGCTCGCCGCGCCGGAGATCGACTACCTGCTCGCCCACAGCGGCGCGGAGGTGCTCGTCTACGCGCCCGAGTGCGCGCCGGTGGTCCGGGCCTGCGAGCGGGTCGCGACCCTGGGCACCGTGGTGGCCGTGGGCGACCCGGCCGCCGGCGAGCTGCCGTACGAGACCTGGCTCGCCGCCGGCGACGACATCCCGATCGACGTGCCGGTCGCCGGCGACGACGTGGCCTGCGTGCTCTACACCTCCGGCACCACCGGCCGGCCCAAGGGCGCCGTGCTGACCCACGCCAACGTGATCTGGAACTGCTACAACGTGCTGGTCGGCATGGACGTCCACGGCGACGAGGTGACCCTGACCGGCGCGCCGCTGTTCCACGTGGCGGCGCTCCACCAGTGCCTGCTGCCGACCTTCCTCAAGGGCGGCTGCTCGGTGCTGATGCCCTCGTGGTCCGTCGACGGCTGCCTCGACCTGATCGCCCGGCACCGGGTCACCTGGATGTTCGGCGTCGCGCCGATGTTCGCCGGGCTCGCCGCCTCCCCGCGCTGGCCGGCCGCCGACCTGTCCTCGATCCGCAGCCTGATCGTCGGCGGCTCCGCCGTGCCCGAGGCGTTGATCCGCACCTACCAGCAGCGCGGCCTGACGTTCTGCCAGGGCTACGGGATGACCGAGGCGGCACCCGGCGCCACCTTCCTGGAGGCCCGCGAGAGCACCGCGCACCCCGGCTCGGCCGGCGTCCCGGTGTTCTTCACCGAGGTGCGCTGCGTGCGGCCGGACCTGAGCGACACCGCACCGGGCGAACCCGGCGAGGTGCTGGTCCGGGGCCCCAACGTCACCCCCGGCTACTGGAACGACCCGCAGGCCACCCGGGAGGCGTTCACCGACGGCTGGTTCCGCTCCGGCGACGTCGCCGTCGTCGACGAGCACGGGCACTTCCGCATCGTCGACCGGATCAAGGACATGTACATCTCCGGCGGCGAGAACGTCTACCCGGCCGAGGTCGAGGCGGCGATCTTCGAGCATCCGGCGGTGGCCGAGGTGGCGGTGGTCGGCGTGCCGGACGAGCGATGGGGCGAGACCGGCCGGGCGTTCGTGGTGCCCACCGCGGGCCGGCGGGTGGACCCCGGCGAGGTGCGCGCGTTCCTGGCCGGCCGGCTCGCCCGGTACAAGATCCCCACGTACGTTGATGTCGTGGCCGACCTGCCGCGTACCGGATCGAACAAGGTCCGCAAGGCGCCGCTGCGAGCACTGCCGTTACCCACCCGGCAACGGTGACGTCACCGGCCCACCCTGGCTCGAACGGCATAGCCGGCAGGTGGGCCGCCGGAATGGTTCCCGGCGGCCCACGGGTTGATGGCCGTCCTGATGGTCCGCGGTTCGACCGGCCGCCGGGAGCCGGCGGCGGCGTTCAGTACTGATCGGCGGGGAACGCACCTGCCGGATATGGGCCGTCGGGCCGCACCGGTGCGTGGACCACCAAGGTCATCGGGGTGTCAGCACTGGTAGTTGTGAGAAGTGGTGCCAGTTACCAGGCCGGTGTCCGCGACGGCGGTGGCGCCGTTGACCAGGGTCACGGGTTTGCCGTCGCGGAAGAGTGTGCCGTCCATGGTGATGACCAGGCCGCCGGAGTTGATGCGATGGCCGGGCGCCTGCCCGAATTGGGCGACGAGCTTGCCGGTGGCCACGTTCCAGAGAGCCGCCGACGGATCCTGGTCTTCCGGCCACAGGCCACCGGTCGCCCAGGCGCCGTTGCTGCTGATGGCGTACGCCCCACTGGACACACCCGGCGGCGTCTCCAGCGCGCGGCCCTTGCCGGCACGGTCCCAGACGTAGGCGACGCTGGTGTCGTTTGGCCTGTCGCGCAGGATGCCGGCGATGGTGCCGTTGTCGGCCACGTCGTGGGCGGCGGCGTCCTTCGGCAACGGCAGCTTCTCCGGTGTCGTCCTGCCCGCCGGCCACAGCAGGATGACCGCGCCCCTGCCTGCGGAACTGTCGGCGGGCTGGGCGGTGGCGATGATGTCACCCGCGGTGTTGATCTGCGGCCACCCGTTCGTCTGCCAGCGGCCGGCGGGCATGCTCAGCGGAGTCACCTTGCCCTTGCGATACCGGAAGAACGTTTCCAGCCCGCCCTTGCCGTCGTCGGCCCGGCCGAGCGCGGTGCCGGAAGAGTTCACGTCGAACATCTCCACCGACGCGGCGAACGGCTGGATCCGGTCGACCTTGCCGTCGTTCCAGGCGAACGGTACGAAATCCTGGCCTTTGCTGCCGTTCCCGACGATGTGCCGGCCGGTCGGGTCGACGGCGGCCAGGTCGATGGGGCCGGCGCCCTTCGGCACCGGCAGCGTGAGCGCCGGCCTGCAGGACGGCGCGGCCTCGGTGGACGGTGCCTTCGTGGCGAGCACCGGACCCACCTGCACCTTGCCGTCGGGCTCTCGATCCGCGGGCAGCAGCGCCGGCGTCACGGCAAGCACCGCCACGGTCAGCGCGGCCGTACCGGCCACCGTGGCGATCCTCCGCCGGCGCACCCGCCGGAAACCGGCGGCGAGGACCTGGTCCATGCCGAGCCCCGAAGGCGGTACGTCGATCTCGCCGAGGCGCTCGCGCAGCAATTGTTCGTCATTCACCACTGGACTCACTTTCCGTTCCCGCTAGTCGGTTGTTCCGCCCTCAGCACCCCACGCAACGCGGCCAGGCCTCGCGAGCACTGGCTCTTGACGGTGCCCGGCGAGCAACCGAGGACCGCCGCGGTCTGCTCCACCGACAAGTCGTCGTAGTAGCGCAGAACCACCGCCGCACGCTGCTTGCTCGGCAGCCCGCGTAGCGCCGTCACCAGGACATCGCGATCCTCGACGGCCTGCGCCGGCGCGGCCGGTGTGTCGGGCAGGCGATCACCGAGCAGCACACCGAAACCCTTGCGGCGCCGTTCGTCCAGGTAGCGCCGCACCAGAATCCGGTGCACGTACCCGTCGACGTTCTCCACCGCCGCGATGCGCCGCCACTGCACGAACAGCGTCGTCAGGGCGGACTGGACGATGTCCTCCGCCAGGTGCTTGTCCCCGCACAGCAGGAACGCGGTGCGGTGCAGTCGTGGCAGCCGGACGGAGACGAATTCGACGTACTCCCGCAGGTGCTCGGGCCGCATCCCGGTCCTCTCTCGAATGCGATGCTGTCGGCATACTGTCGCGACCGGCACCCGGAAAGGTTGAGACGACAATCGAAAAATTCCGGCGACCTGCACCTCGGGCGTGGAGCCGTCGGCATAGACGAGAATCACATCGAGATGGGCCGAACGGCCCTGCGCTCATCCCCTGAGGGGCCGGACATGGCGTCGATCCCATCGAACCCCGGGTTCAGCTCTTCACGGCTGTCCGAGCTGCTCACTATCGTCCACATCGGGCGACGGATCCAACGGTGGAGCCGGACGGAGGGCGCCCGCGGGTGGGAGGAGCGCAATGACGTTTTTCTCCGTTCGACGGCACGCGGGCAGGCGTGCCGTTCTCGCCGGCCTGGTGGTGCTCGGCACGGTGGCCGCCGGCGGCGCCGCGTACGCCGCGGACCGGCCGATCAAGCCGCCGCGTCCGGTGGCTGGTCAGCACGCCGGGACGGCCGGTCTGAAAACGTTCGCCACTCAGGTGGCTCAGGCGCGGATGGCGCCGTACGGCTCGGTGGCGCCGGGGGAGTACTCGGAGGCGTTGGCGGATCTGCGAGGGCTGCGTGGCACGGTGAGCCCGTGGTTCGAGGTGACCGACCAGCCGTACGACGCGGACGACCCCAACTACCGTGATCCGTTCTTCTCCAACTCCGGCGGTGGCTGGGGCAACGTGGCCGGGCGGGTGACCGGGTTGGACGCGGGTCGTGGGTACATGTGGGCCGGGGGCGCGAACGGTGGCATCTTCCGCAAGAGCCTGACCTCGCGGAACGCGCAGTGGAAGCCGATCTCGGAGCGAATCCTGGCGTTGTCGACCGGTGATCTGGTCTACGACGACCGGGCCGACACGCTGTGGTACGCGACGGGTGAGGCGAACACCGGCGGTACGACCTACACCGGAGCGGGCGTCTACCGGCTGCGCAACCCGCGATCGGCCGGCTTCACCGACGCCGACCGGGTCGGTGGCGACGAGTTGGAGTCGCGCAGTATCAATCAGCTGAAGTTCGACGGTCGTGGCCTGGTGTACGCGGCCACCACCCGCGGTCTGTGGCGGCACTCGACCGACCCGAAGCGGCACCGCGAGCCGTGGCAGCTGGTGCTGATGCCGAACCCGGCGTCGGACGGTGACGTCACCAAGCCGTACGACAACATCGTCAACGACGTGCTCATCCCGCCGGCGGAGCGGGGTGCGACGGTGCTGGCCAACGCGGCCTGGCGCTCGGGTGCCGCGTACAACGGCTTCTACCTGTCCACGACCGGTGGGGCGCCCGGCAGCTTCACCAAGCAGCCACTGACCGGTGAGGTCAACAACGCCGATGTCGGCAACGCCGAGTTCGCCGTCTCGGGCGACGGGCGCCGGTTCACGATGGTGCTCGAACAGCCGTCGACGGTCGGTGTGGCCAGCAACCTGCAGGGCGTGTTCGTCGCCGGCGCGGTGCTGGGTCCGTGGACGAAGATCGCCGACTCGACCGAGCTGGAGAACTCCGGGTCGGCGATCGGCGTCGACCAGAGCTACCCGGTCGGGATCCAGGCCTGGTACAACAACTTCATCGAGGTCGACCCCGCCCGGCCGGACCACATCTACGTCGGCCTGGAAGAGGTGTACGAGACCGAGGACGGCGGCGCCACCTGGAAGACCATCGGGCCGTACTGGAACTTCGGCTTCGACTGCTTCGACCCCGCCCAGCCTGACGGCGGCTGCCCGCCGACCACACATCCGGACCAGCACTCGATCGCCGTCGACGGCAGCACGGTGTTCATCGGTAACGACGGCGGCGTCTACACGCGTCCGGTCGACCCCGCCCGCAGCAGCGAGAACACGGCCGGACACGCCACGGACTGGGCCAACCACAACGCCGGCCTGCGCACCTTGCAGTACTACTCGGCCGGCACCGGTCGTGATCCCGACCGCCGGGGCGTCCTGGTCGCCGGCGGTCTGCAGGACAACGGCGGCTCGCTGCTGCGGCCCGGAGCGCGTAAGCAGGTCAGCCCGTTCGGCGGCGACGGCGGGGACATCATCGTCAACCCGCGCAACGGCTGCCAGATCCTCAACGAGTACACGTTCCTGGTGCTGTGGTTGACCAAGAACTGCGGGGTCAGCCAGGGGCAGCCGGGATCGATCTTCGATGTGACCGTGCCGGACGTCAACGCCCGGTTCACGGCGCCGTTCCGGGTGGTGCGCGGGTCGAAGAACGTCGGTGACGGGTCGAGCGAGCGCTGGGTCGCCGGAGGCAACACGTTCTGGCGCCACGACTACGGCTTCAGCTACACCGCGGCCCAGGCGGCAGCCGAGGACGACAACGGATGGAAGCCGCAGTACACGCTCGACACGACCGGGCAGCGGCTGATCGTCGGGATGGACGGCGTGGCCGACCCGGCCGCACCGGCCGACCCGGCGAAGGACACCTACATCGCGTCCTGGTGTGGGCAGTCGAACTGCAACAGCGCGGGGTTCACCCGCGGCGTGGCCACCAACTGGGGCGGCGCGTGGACCGAGCTCGACCTGACCGGGCTGCCGAACCGCTTTCCCAACAACGTCGTCTTCGACCCGTACGACCGGACCAACTCGACGATCTACCTGATCTTCAACGGGTTCAACCGGCGGTTCATCGATGGCCCGGGTGCCGGGGTCAAGCACGTCTACCGGGGCAAGCTCAGCCGGACCGCGACCGGCGTGTCGGTGGCCTGGACCGACCTCTCGGTCGGGTTCCCGGACGTGCCGGCCACCGACGTCGTGGTCGCCGGCAACAAGCTCGTCGTCGGCACCGACCTGGGTGTGCTCGTCGCTGACCGGCGGGCCACCCCCGGCACGATCAAGTGGCGGCGGGTCGGACCGAGACCGGGTGAGACGCCCCTCTCGCTGCCGCTGACAACCGCGTTCGACCTGCACGTCAGCGCCGACGGCTTCCTCTACGCGGCCACCCACGGCCGAGGCATCTGGAAGACACCGCTGGCCCTGCTGTGATCATCCGTTTCCGGGGAGCCCGCCGCTGCGGGCTCCCCGGAGACCGCCCGCACCTCGTACCGTCGAAGGTGTCATGCGAGCCGTACGACTCCTCGCCGCCGCGGCCCTCGCCGCCGGGGTGGTCGCCTGCGCCCCCGACCGCGAGCCCGGCCCGGCCGCGGCCGGGCCGACGCCCGCCTCGCCCAGCGCGGCACCGCCGCGCTCGCCCGCCTCGCCCGATCCGCCGGCCACCCGACCAGAGCGCGCGACCCGACCGGCAACGCCGGACCCGGCGCCGCCGAGCCGGAGACCCGAGGTGACCAGCCCACCCTTCGACGGCGATCGCACCGGCGATCTTGTCCGCGGCGTACGGACGCTGCGGGGCGTTGTCGAACGCGACGGTGACTGGGTGCTGCTTCGCGTCGACGCCGAGCGGTGGGCTCTGCTCGGCGCCCGAGCCCGCGCCCTGGCCGGCGGCTCCACGGTCGAGGTCCGCGGCACCGTCGCCGCACCACCGCCGGGTTGTCCCGTCGACCGGGCGCTCCAGGTCGTCCGCTAGGTGCTTGGCCGAGGGCTCTGTCCGTGACCCTTCGGGGGAGCCGGGAAGCCGAATGGCTACACATCCATTGACATGAATGCTAGATGGTGGTTGCCTATCGCCACGTATCGATGTTGCCCGGTCCCGGGGGAGACTGCGCCACTCGTTCGACGGCTCCCCCTGTGCCCGGCACGGTGAAACGGGGGAACCACAGTGGCAAGACGATGGAGAGCCCGCGGCTGGATCGGCGGCCTCATGGCCGGCGCGCTGGTCGCGAGCGGAGCGTTCGGCACCGGCAGCCCGGCGTCCGCAGCGCCCGACCCGGCGCCCGCGGCGCAGCCGACTGCCGTCAGACAGCTCGACGACGCGCCCACACAGATCGACGTCACCATCACCGACGAGGAGTACCAGCGCCTCGTCGCCGAGGGGAAGAAGCGCGAGGCGGGCCAGCTCAAGACGCCCGGCGTGCCCACGCAGGCGGCCGTACGGCCTGCCGCCGTCATCGCGGAGACCGAGCACAAGGCGCCGCAAAGCCTGGAGGCCGTGAGCCGGCAGGCACGGCGGGTGGGCGCTGCGAACACCGACAACGGCAAGTCCGGGCCGGCTACCGCGACCGGACCGAGCACCAAGGTCGCGCCGGCGATCGGCGATCAGCCGAACCAGGCCGCCCTCGACCAGTGCATGACCGAGGACGCCGAGGACGAGTTCGGCCGGGTGCTCAACCGGTTCGTCTACTGCAACCGGTTCGAGATGCAGGTCAACTTCTACCGCGTGTTCCGCGGCATCCGCATCAAGATGGGCGACACCGAGTTCAACTACGAGCTGCTCGCCCAGGGCGACGACCACGAGCGGCGGATCCGCACGTTTGCGCGGGTCCAGGAGGACTCGATGGACTACGACTGGCGGATCGGCTGGGAGGAGGTGTTCGTTGCGCCGTACCTGCCGCTCTCGATCATCGCCAACTGCGCCGAGGACTTCAACGTCTGCAACGCCACCCGCGGCCCGGTCATCATGCCGTTCGTGACCTGGGACAACAACACCCGCTGGTTCTACTGGGACGTCTACAACTTCGACCGGTCCGGCGTCGGCCGCGACCTCCTCTCGTACAACGGCTTCTACCTGCAGTACGAGGCGATGGGGTACGGCGTCTCCGACCCCGGCAAGACCGCGACGCGACAGGTGCGCTGCGACTCGGCCACCTACATGGCGCACGGCACCACCCAATATCCCGAGGCCTGCGTGTTCGCCGAGGTGATCCCGCATCTCAACTACCAGGTGGGCTCGGACCACGGCTCGGTGGCGCTGCACATCGCGACCGCGCAGGACCGGCCCAACGACACCTGGCCCAGGCTGGTGCCGGAGGGCGTGCCGCCGCCGCGCGACAAGCGCATCCCCGGCAAGTACGACCCGGGCAACGCCGACGCGCCGGGCCTGCACCGCATCACCGGCGAGCTGCATCCGGGCGACACCCGGGCGAACGAGGAGCACAAGAACGGCGCCTGCTACAAGGAGGGCCCGTTCGCAGCCGTCTACCTCGACACCGGGCTGCCGACGCGGCCGAATACGCCGGCCGAGCAGTGTGACGAATACCCGTTCGGTTCTACTCTGGAGGGCGCGAACCACCCGGACTGGGACTTCTCGGTCCTGGCGGTGCCGCAGCGGGACAACAGCGTCGCGGGCGGCATCCTGCGGAGCTGGTACACCGACGACCGCATCCTGGCCTGGGACGCGAGCCTGCCGGCCCCCGACATCACCAACGACGAGTTCTACGTCAACATCGAATAGGCCGTACGGGCGCCGGCCGGGAGTCTCTCCGGCCGGCGCCCCGCACGGCGGGAGGACCAGATGACCGCGCCGATCGACCTGACCCGGCGTCTCGGGGAAGGCTGGTGTGTCACTGTGACGCCGCTGGACCCGGCGCTGACGCTGGACATGATGGGCGTCCGGCAGCCGGCCGAGGTGCCCGACGGGCTGGCCGTCGCCAGCCGGCGCATTCCCGAACGGCTGCCCGAGGTGCTGCTGCTCGCCAGGCCGGCGGCGACCGGCGGCGGCTCGGTCGTGCTGGAGGTCGAGGGCACCCTCGGGTGGATCGGCGCCGACCCGGACATGCTCGGCGAGCTGTCCGAGGCGGGCACCGCGTGCACGATCAACCGTGACCCCAACCGGGTGGACGTCCTCATCGCCGAGGACGGTGACGTGGTCGCGGGCCTGAGTGCGGTGACGCTGCGGCGGTGGGGTGACTTCACCGACGGCTGGAACGCGGCGCTGGCGGACGCCGGCTTCCCCGCGGGCGACGAGGAGCCCGGCGACGAGATCAGCCGGTGGACGCCGAGCCAATGCGCGGCGCTCGCGCTGGCGGCGGTCACCGGCGTCACTCTCGACGCCGGCCTGCTCGACGGCCCCTGGCTCGGCGGCCTGTCCGCCGGCGCGCCGGCGTAAGGAACCCGAACGACGTCGAAGCCGCGGCGCTCAGGGCACCGTGCCGTTCCACACCTGGCTGATGATCTGGCCGGACTCCGTTGTCCAGCTCGCCTGCCATCGGCGCACGCCGGCCGAACCGGCATGACGGTGATCTCGGTCCGGAACCGGTGGCTCTGCCCGCGACAATGACACCGGCGGCCCGCAAGCTCTGACTCCATTGACCGGCCCGGCGGTTGATCAATATCCGAGCTTGCTGCGCCGGTCCGGGGTGTCCAGCCCCCAGAAGCGGACGTTGCCCTTGCCGTCGCCGGAGGCGATGACCGTCCGCCCGTCCACGTCGGTCGCGGCCACATCGAACACGTGCGCGTCGTGCCCGGTGTAGAAGAAGGTCTCGATGTCGCCGGGCTTCGGCGTGCTGCGCATGTTCACCACGGCGACCTTGTCGTTGATCGCGAAGAGAACGACGTCACCGTGGGGTGCCGGGGCGATGGTGCCGGCCTGGGGTTGGTCGGGCAGTTGCTCCATCACGTGCCACCGGCCGCCGTCCGCGACGATGCCCAGCTCGACGTCATGGACCTGCTCCAGGAAGTACTCGCTCTGGTACGGCGAGTCGTAGTATCCGTCGTCCTCGAAGTAGTCGGAGCAGTCATGTCCGCGGATGGCCACGAGCTGGCCGTCCAGCAACGCCAAGCTCCCGAAGTCCTCGGCCTCCTCCGGCACCAGCCACGGCTCCCGCAGCGGCGTGCCGGCGGCCACGTCCCACAGGGTCAGTTCCGCCAGATAGGGACGGGAATCGGCGACGTTGTGCGCGATGGTCAGCGCCACCAGACGCCCGTCCAGCACGCCGATACCGGTGACGTGAACCTGCTTCCCTTCGCCCACCCGCACCTCGGCGTGAAGCGCCCCGGTGCCGAGGTCGAAGATTCTCAGCCCGTGGCCGGTTCCGACGCCGACCACCGCGCGACCGTCCACCACCGCCGCGCCGAGACCCGTCAGCCCGCTCCCCACCTGCTGGAACGGCTCGCCGTGCGGAACACCGTCACGGATCTCCCAGCGCAGCACCACACCACCGGTGTCACCGGTGACGAGGACGTCGCGGTCCGGCCCGGCGAAGACGACATGCGAAACCGCCGCCGCGAGCTCGGTGAGCGCCGGCCCGAAAGGGCGTCCGGTGGCTGCATCCCACAACAGCACGCGCCGATCGTCGCCGGCCGAAGCGAAGATAGGCCGGCTCGCCCACCGGCCCGCCGCCACGGCCCGAATCCAGCCGGTGTGCCGCGGATCTGGCTCATTGACCTGGTTCGAATCGATCATCTGCGGCACTTTAGTGGGTGGTTGCATCCGGAACGCCTGGTCGTGCCGAGACAGCCGAACAGGTGTACCCGACCGTCCGCTGACGGCGCTCCTTGCGCTGTTCCCGGCGATTCTCCGGGGCCGCCGTAGGGCCGCCCGTTCGGCTGATTGCATTCACCAATTGCGATCGAAATCGTGGAGGGCGGGCTTGAAGGGGGCATGGGTGTGGGACTGACCAGGCGCACGATCCTCCGTGGCGCGGCCGGCGTCACCGTTGCGGGAGCACTGGATCCACTTTCTCCGCGAGCCGCGTCCGCCGACGCCCGGCCCGGTGCCGGCACGACGCTGGCACGGACCATCGTCCGGGGCCCGGCCGGCGCCGGCGGCTACGCACCCCTGACCGCCGCGGCGGGCGAGCCCTTCCTGTTCCGTGGGGAGCTGGGCCGCGTTTCGCGTCATGTCTGCCGCCGCCGGCGGGTGCTGACCTGCTTCGCGCAGCTCACCGACGTACACGTGATGGATGTGCAGTCGCCGGCCCGGTTCGAGTATCTGGATCAGTACAGCGGCATTCCCGGCCTGTCGGATCTGGGCAGCGCCTACCGCCCGCAGGAGCTGCTGAGTGCCCAGGTGGGCAACGCGATGGTCGCGCAGCTGCGCCGGGTGCGCCGCGGCCCGGCGACCGGGGTGCCGGTGAAGTTCGCTGTGGTCACCGGGGACAATACCGACAACTGCCAGTTCAACGAGCTGCGCTGGTATATCGACCTGCTCGACGGCGGCGCGGTGCAGCCCGACTCCGGGGACCCCGGCCGGTACGAGGGCGTCATGGACGACGTGGCGCAGAATCCCTACTTCTGGCATCCGGAGAGCGGGTTCGGCCTGCCCACCGCGGCGTACGGCTTCCACAGGGTGCCCGGCCTGCTCGATGCCGCCCGCGCGCCGTTCCGGGCGGTGGGTCTGGATCTGCCGTGGTTTGCCGTCTACGGCAACCACGATGGTCTGGTGCAGGGCAACCTGCCCAGCAGCGACCTGTTCCGCCAGATCGCGACCGGCCCGCTCAAGCTGACCAGCCTGCCGCCGTCGATCCTGGCTCAGCCGTTGTCCGCGCAGGTGCAGTTCATCGTCGGGCTGCTGCGGCTGGACCCGGCGGCGGTGGCGAAGCAGCTGGCCGAAGGCGGCCGGCGACTCGTCACTCCGGATGCCCGACGCCGGATCGTGGACCGCGCCACCACCATCAAGGAGCACTTCAGGACCACGGGAGGACCCGTCGGGCACGGGTTCACGGCCGCGAACCTGGCCGCCGGCACCGCCTACTACACCTTCGACCGGGGAGCGGTACGCGGCATCGTGCTGGACACGGTCACCAGCAGCGGTGGCCCCGAGGGATCGCTTGACCCCGCGCAGTTCGCCTGGTTGGAGGCGCAGTTACAGGCGGCGAGCGGCCAGTGGCTGGCCCCCTCGGGTGAGGTGGTGCGCCGCCGCGGTGGCGCGGACAAGTACGTGATGATCTTCAGCCATCACACCATCGGGTCGATGACGAACGTGGCCGACGGCAGCGGCCGGCTCGGCGGCGCGCAGGTGCGGGAGCTGCTGCTGCGCTATCCGAACGTGATCGCCTGGGTCAACGGGCACACCCACCGCAACCAGGTGTCGGCGCATGCCCGTGCGTCCGGGGCGGCCGTCGGCGGCGGCTTCTGGGAGATCAACACGGCCGCGCACATCGACTGGCCGCAACAGTCGAGGATCGTCGAAGTCACCGACAACCTGGACGACACCCTGTCGGTGTTCTGCACGATCATCGATCACAGCGGCCCGATCGCCCCGGGCGGCCGGTTGACCGAGACCGCCACGCTGGCCTCGCTCTCCCGGGAGCTGGCTGCCAACGACGTGTTGAACAGGACGGACGCCCGCCGCGGTGACGTGTCGGATCGCAACGTGGAGCTGCTGCTGCCGGATCCACTCGCTGCGCGCAGCCGGCAGCGCGTCCCCGTCGCCGCGATGAGCGGGAGCTGATCCCGGCGCATGCCGATCAACAGGTGGACCGGGCGGAACGGGCTTCTGCGGGTGCGCGGGGGCTGCCCCGGGGGTTCAGCGGCTCGCCACCCCGCCGCCAGAGGCAGGCTGGACCCGCTCGAACCGCACCCGGTGCAGCCATCCCGGGAGGTCGCTGAGCACGTACAGCTCGCCGTGCACGTCGGTGCCGATCGCGGTCGGCTGGGTGGGGAAGCCGCCGATCGTGGCGGAATCGTAGCCGCCCGTGGGCCTGGGGCGCACGGCGAACACCCGGGTCGAGCAGTAGTCGCTCGCGATGTAGGTCCCCCAGGCCTCGGGGGTCTGTGACCCTCGGTACACCACGCCGCCGATCACCGAGCAGCTCTCCGTGAGGAAATGTTCGTACTCGAAGACCGGGTCGGTGTACCGCCCGCCTGCCCGGCATTGCTGCGGGTCGAACACCGGCGTGCCCTCCCGGCAGGACCAGCCGAGGTTCGCACCGGCCTGCCACGGGCGGATGTGGTTGATCTCCTCGACCAGGCCCTGGCCGACGTCACCGATCCACAGTGAGCCGTCGACCGGGTCGATGGAGAACCGCCACGGGTTGCGCAGCCCGTAGACCCAGATCTCCGGCCGCGCGCCCGGCACGCGGACGAACGGGTTGCCGGACGGTACGCAGTAGAGCTGCGCCCCGCAGGTGCGGTTGACGTCGATCCGCACGATCTTGCCGAGCAGGGTGCCGAGGTCCTGGCCGGCCTTGAACGGGTCGTTCGCGTGGCCGCCGTCGCCGAGGGACCAGTAGAGGTAGCCGTCGCGGCCGAATGCCACCTGTCCGCCGTTGTGGTTGCCGTACTCGGCGTGTTCCTGGGTGAGCAGCACTTGCAGCCGTTCAGGAGCGTCGAGGGGCACTCGGGCCAGGGTCAGCGCGCCGGCCGGCAGGCTCGTGTAGGCCACGTAGAGGATTCCGGTACGCGCGAAGTTCGGCGCGGGCGTGATGCCGAGCAGGCCGCGCTCGTTGTCCGACGTGTCGATCCGGGCGGTCAGGTCGAGCACCGGCTCGGCCGCCAGGCCGGTGTCGGGGTGGTAGGCGCGGACGGTGCCGTTCTTTTCCGCGATCAGCATCCGGCCGTCCGGTAGCCCGGTGATCGCGATCGGACGCCGCAGACCGGAAGCCACCTGTTCGGTCACCACGGTCAGCTCAGCGAGTGGCACCGCGCTGGCGCGGGAGGCGCCGGCCGCGGCGGTTCCGGCCATCGGCGCCGAGGTCAGCAGAAGCGCAGACAGGGCCAGAACGAGTAGGCCGGCCGGGCGAGAATTCCGTCGCGACATGTTCAGCTCCTCGAGCAAAGTGGAGGGGCACCGTCTGGGAGCGCTCCCACAATACATCGATCCTCAACTATGTTCAATCGCGTCTTCCGCTGCTCGCGGCCCTGGCCGGAGCGCCACGTCACGAGCTCGATCATCGGGTGAGGTGTTCGCGGCGCCGGAGGATCTGCCGCCATTGCGGGCCGAGGGTGCCGGGGCGCCCACGGTTCGGCAAGGAGGCGGCGGCGAGTTCGGGCGGGGTGACGCAGAGGCTGGTGTCGCCTTCGTTGATGAGGTTGACGAACTTGGTGGCGACGAAGGTGCCGATGGTGGACTGCGCTTCCTCGGTGGAGCCGCCGATGTGTGGGGTGAGGATGACGTTCGGCAGTCCGCGGAGTTCGGAGCGGAACTCGTCACCGCGGCCATTGGGCTCCTGCGGGAAGACGTCAACGGCGGCGCCGGCGAGGTGACCGCTTGTCAGGGCGTCACGCAGGGCGAGGTGGTCGACGCAGATGCCGCGGGAGAGGTTGAGGAACAACGAGCCCGGCCGCATGCGCTTGAACTGTTCGGCGCCGAAGAAGGCCGCGTTGCTCGCCCGTCCGTCGACGTGCAGGGTCACGAAGTCGCTGGTCTCCAGGAGTTCCTCCAACGTGGCGCAGCGGCGTGCGTTGCTGAGCGCCAGCTTGTCGGCGGTGTCGTAGTAGGAGACGTGCATCCCGAGGTTCTCGGCGATGACCGACAGCTGGGTGCCGATGTTGCCGTAGCCGACGATGCCGAGCCGGCGACCGCGGATCTCATGGGCGCCCTCGGCGCATTTGTCCCAGACGCCGGCGTGCATGAGGGCGTTCTTCTCGGCGAGCCGGCGGGTCATCATGATGATTTCCGCGATCGCCAGCTCGGCCACCGAGCGGGTGTTGCAGAACGGCGCGTTGAAGACCGTGACCCCGGCCCGGGAGGTCGCCCGCAGGTCGATCTGATCGGTGCCGATACAGAACGCGCCGACGGCGACCAGGCTGTCGGCGGCCTCGAGGACCTTGGCGGTGACCCGGGTCCGGGACCGGATGCCGAGCAGGTGGACGCCGGGGATCCGCTTGATCAGGTCAGCCTCGTCGAGGGCGCCGCTGACGGACTCGACGTGGTAGCCCTCGGCCTCGAGCCGGGACACCGCGTCGCTGTGGACGCTCTCCAGCAGCAGGACTCGCACCTTGATCTGGTCGATCATCATGTTCCGTTCTGTGTCGTGGACGGTCTTCACCCGGCGGTGGCCGAGGCCACGGGGCGGCAGCGGTTCGGCGGCGTCCTTCCTTGCGGTGGATGACTGCTAGCCACCAGTACGGATCGGGACCGGCACCGGATCGATCGATCGAAGCTGTCCTTCGGATGGCCCGGGTCGCGCGCCGGCCGCACGAGCCTCTTGTCCCGGTCGCGACGCACCTTGTCGACCGCGCTCAGCGCGGCACCGAGTACCGCGGTGGCCGGTCTCCGCCCAGGCCGGAGGCAAGGGGGCCCACACCGATGGACGACCGTCGATGCAACCTGTACTTTGGCTGGTATGCCAACTAAGAAGCCGCACTTCAACGGCTCACGGATGGCCGATGCCGTCCGTACGGCGCCTGAAGGGGATCAGCCATGAGATCGCAATCAAGGAAAGCCGGACTTACGCTCCTCGCCGCTGTTCTGGCCTTCGGCGGCGCCGTGTACGGCGTGACGAGGCCGGCATCGGCGGACGTCGTCGCCCAGCTGAACGGTCCTCAGCTGGTCGCCGACATGGGTGCCGGCTGGAACCTGGGCAATACGCTCGAGGCCAGCAACAACGGCATCCCCAGCGAGACGGCCTGGGGAAACCCGACCGTGACGCAGGCCTTCATCGACCGGGTGCGGGCCTCGGGGTTCAAGACGATCCGGATCCCGGTCTCCTATCTGGGGCACATCGGTTCCGGCCCGAACTACCCGGTCAATGCGGCATGGCTGACCCGAATCCAGGAGGTCGTCGACTACGCCTACAGCCGGGGCCTGTACGTGCTGATCAACATGCATGGCGACGGGTACAAAACCGTCTCCGGTTCCTGGCTGATCTGCGACGCGGCCGACCAGACAACGATCAAGGACAAATATCAGAAGGTCTGGCAGCAGATAGCGACCAGGTTCCAGAGCTACAACGAGCACCTGATCTTCGAGTCCATGAACGAGAACTTCGACGGGCAGTACGGCAACCCGACCCAGCCGTGCTACTCCAACATCAACGCCTACAACCAGATCTTCGTGGACACCGTGCGCCGCACCGGCGGGACCAACGCCTCCCGGTGGCTGCTGGTGCCCGGCTGGAACACCAACATCGACCACACCGTGGGCACCGGATTCGTGCTCCCCACCGACCAGAACCGGTCGTCGTCCATCCCCGCCAACGAACAGCGCATCATGATCTCCGTGCACTACTACGACCCGTGGGACTTCGCGGGCCAGGAAGACGGCACCATCACGCAGTGGGGCGCGGGCGCGACGAACCCCGCGAAGAAGTCGGTCTGGGGACAGGAAGACTACCTGGACGGGCAACTGAAGAAGATGTACGACAAGTTCGTCACGCGCGGCTACCCGGTGTTCGTCGGTGAGTACGGCTCGATCGACAAGACGACGTACGACTCCACGAACAACCGCTACCGCACGGACTACGCCCGCGCCGTAGTGGCGACCGCCAAGAAGTACGGCGCGGCCACCGCCTACTGGGACAACGGCTGGAACGGGCAGCACGGCTTCGGCCTGTTCAACCGCAGCTCCGCCACGGTGACCCAACAGGGCATCATCGACGCCATCATGAGCGCCGCCGGCGGCAGCCAGCCCACCACCCAGCCCACCACGCCCACCACGCCACCCACCACGCCCACCACGCCCCCGGTCACCACGCCGCCGCCGACCAGCCCCGGCGGCACCAGCACGTGCCGGGTCAGCAGCACGGTCAACGCGTGGAACACCGGCCTGACCACCAACATCACCATCACCAACACCGGCACCACCACGATCAACGGCTGGACCCTGACCTTCACCCTGGCAGCAGGACAGACCATCGTGTCCGGCTGGAGCGCGGGCTACTCACCGACCAGCGGCACGGTCACCGCGACGAACGCCAGCTACAACGGCACCCTCGCACCGGGTGGCTCGGCCAGCATCGGCTACCAGGCCAGCCACACCGGCAACGCCGCCGTCCCCACCGGCTTCCGCCTCAACGGCACCACCTGCAGCTGACCCACCACGACGGGCCGGCGCCGGTCTCCCCGGCCCGGCCCGTCGCGTACTTCGCGGAGCTGCATCATGTAATCGAGAGAGACAAAGCAGTGTCCGAGACAACGAGGCCCGGAGCCAGCGAAATTCTCGCCGGCTCCGGGCGCTATCCGGTCATGATCAGGCAGCCTCCGGAGAGGACGTCCGATCTGACACGCGTCGATCGGCTCAGTCGGTCGGCATCTCTGCCGCGCCAGGCAGCGAGGCACGGAACCGCCATCGCCGCATTCTCCGGGATGCCTCGGTACAGCGGAGGTCACCATTCCGGCCTCGGCCGACGAGCCAATCAAGATCATCGGTGTTTCCCGTACACGTCAACCTCCACCACAGTCATCCATTCGAGTGATGATTGAGCTGATCTCAGCGACTTTGCGGTAGGTATTTGTATTCGAAGTGGGTCAGGTGCAACGCGGCGGCGACGATATCGCCGATCCGGCGGGGGCTGACGGTGGTGTGACGGAGTGTCCGGCGTCGTGAAGGCGTGGAAAGTGCGACCCTCATGCGTGCGACGTTCGACCAGGGTGGGGTCGGTGAGCCATGCTTCTGACCTACCGACATCGAGGTGCTGTTCGCCGATAGATACGGTCAGGGGCATCAAGACTGCGAACGTGCCACGCTCCGGCGGTTGGGTGCCGTTGCCGTAGGCCACGAGGATGCATTGGCCGTCAGGGCATCCGAGGCCACCTCGGTGACGTGAGCCGATTCCCGAACGCTGACCACTTCGCCAGCTACACCGGAACCTCACCCCTGGACGCCTCCAGCGGCAACCGCAATGGGCACCGGCTCAACACCGGCGACCGCCAACTCAGCAAAGATCAGCAACGCCCGACCATGACAACTCGACACACAGGCGCTATCAGGTCACACGCTCACCAGCGATGCCGGGAGCGTGCTCTTCCGGGCCGGCCCACAATTCGGCAACAAGGCACCCTCGGGCCGGTTGGTTTAGGAGTCAGGCCGGCCCGGAAGAGCATCCGCCAAGCCTCGCAGCTGGTATGCGTCGCATCGTTTCTGCAAGTCGACGTTGACGTTGCCTGTCGCGGAAGGGTGACGTCGAGCCCGCAGTGGCCGTGGTCGTTTGAATGCGTGGCTCCAGCTCGGCAGCCAACCGATAATGGTTGAATGGCACGTATCGGGTCACGCGACTATCGCCAGGTACTAGATCTCGCCGTTGCGCTTGTGGACGGCTTGCGGGTCGACAGTTATCAGACGATGATCGCCGGTCAGCTGAATGAGTGCTTGCGTGGCACCGCCACTCTGTTCATGAACGGGTTCAACCCCTCCGCCCGCACCATCACCGGGGTGGCGTGCGCGCCCGGGGAGGTAGCCACGATCCCGTGGGCTGAGCGCGCCCGCGTCTATGGCGCTGAGCATCCCCTCGCGCATGCTTTCGCCGCGCAGCGGGATCCGAGCCCGCTGACCGTCAGCGACGTCGTCGCGCCCTCCGCGTGGCGAGCGACTCAAACCTACGACTCCTGCGATCAGGACCTGGACGGGGGCACCCGGCACCTGGCCATTCCGCTACCCACGCCGATCGGCGTCGCGACCGCCTTCATCATTTGCCGCTCCGGGCGCGACTTCACCGACCGGGAACGCGACTTGGCCGCGGCAATCCAACCGCTGGTGATTGGCGTAGGCCGCCAGCTCGCCGCGACTCAGCGGTTGCGCGAGTCGGTAGGCGCGCCGGTACCGGGCACCGATTTCGGTTTGACGCCGCGCGAGCTGACCGTGCTGGCCCTGCTCGGCGACGGCCTGTCGACCGCGGCGGTCGCCCGCCGGTTACTCATCTCGGGGCACACCGTCAACAAGCACCTGGAGAACGCCTACCGCAAGTGCGGGACGCGGGATCGACTGGCTACGTTGCTGCTCCTCCGCCGGATGGGCGTGCTCCCGCCGACCGTGCGGCGCTGACCGGCAGGACGCCGAGTTCCTGAGCAAGCAGCACGGTGTGCACCCGGTCTCGGGTGCCCAGTTTCCGATAGAGTCGCTCCAGGTGTTTTTCGAACGTGCGTGCTGAGATCTGCAGGCGGCGGCCCGCGGCCGAGGCGGTCAGGCCGTCAGCTGTCGCGCGGAGGACGGCCAGTTCTCGGGGAGTCAGCCGGGGTCGGTCCGGATGGTCGACGTGGCGCTGGACGCTGTGGAGCAACGGCAGTAGACACTGCGCCACCTCCCGGTCGCCTGCATCGAACCGTCGGTGTGCCCGGCACACGACGAGAACGCTGGTCGCGGACACCGGCAGCGCCAAGTGGTGACCGGTACCACGGGCACAGGAACTCCCGCGCCACTCCCGCGAGTCACCGGCGACGCGGCCCTCGGGGAGCGCCTCGTGACCCTCGGGCATCCAGACGCTCGGACCGGACCCAGCGACGCCCTCGACATACACGCTCGCGGTGCAGCCCAGACGCTCGGCGACGACCGCGCAGACAGCCGCCCAAGGAGCACCGGCGCCGACCCGTTCAAGCAACGCTGTGGCGCCGTCGAGCGCCCGCCGATAGCTATCCATCATCGCTAGCTCCGTACGTAATCCTGCTAATAGCCAGTATAAGGCCAATTTTGCCAAGCTTTGTGAGCCGAAAGCGATGGGAACGAGTGCCCGGCGCCCGCGGCAATTATCACCATCAAGGGGATTTCATGATCACCAGAACCACTCATCGTCCCGCGCGCGGCGGGCCGTACACCCGCACCGGCGTTCTGCGGGGCCTCGTCGCCGGGGTGACCGTGTCAGTGTGCGGGCTCGCCGTCGTGGCTGGCCCGGCGAGCGCGAAACACTGTCAGCGGTGCGACGACAAGTACGGCCACCCGAGCGGCGGCGCAGTCTCGGACAACAGGGAAACCGGGGGCATCGTCGGCGCTCCCGCGTGGGGCACGTTGGAAAACACCATGGCTGCCTCCGACGTCACCCGCGGTCAACTGGACCTCGCCGCCCTGGGCAGTGCAGCCGGCGACGGAGCGCGGTCCACCTGGGTCCGGAAGACCATCTGACCGGCTGAGCCTAGAGAGGAGGGTTTCTCATGCGACGGAAGACGCTCGGGTTGTCCGCGGCGCTCATGCTCGGCATCCTCGTGCCCGGCACGCCTGCCTCGGCCGCCGACGGTTACCGCCAAATCATCAACCGGACCGGTGTCTGCCTCGAGGTCGACAGGGCCCGCGGCGGGAACGGTGCCGACGTCACGGTCGACTGGTGTTCGTACGCGGGCATGAACCAGTACTGGGTACTTGAGCCGGTCGGCGAGGGCTACTACCAGATCCGAGTCCAGCACAGCGGCAAGTGCCTCGACGTCCGGGCAGGTAGGTTCGACGACGGCACGCAGATCCAGGAGTGGACGTGTGCCGGCGTGAACAATCAGCATTGGAAGCTCGTCGACGCACGCAATGGCTACTACACCATCGTTGCTAGGCACAGTAACAAGTGCCTCGATAAGGCCGGCTGGAACGTCGTGCAGTGGAACTGCACCGGCGTCCACTGGCAGCGCTGGAAGCTTGGCTGATCGCCAAGCGTCAGATGCCAGGAGGGGGCGGCCGTGGTGTCGTGTCCCAGTGCGGCACCGCAGATGCGGGCCGGTCGGCGCCGCCGACCGGCCCGCGACGAGCGAAAGCCCAACGCTGTCGTGTAGAGACGGCCCACCCCGGTCAGTGACCGGCACCGAAGGTTGAAACTTCATCGGTGTTCCCCGTGGGAACACCAGGTGGGCGCTTCCCTCTCGGCTTCGCCCGCCCGCAGTCTCTGATCGAGTTTCGCGTGGGAGGTACCGACAGGGAACCTCAGCCCACGCGCGAAGTGCCTACGCTGGGATCATGGACAACCGGGCGGAAGTCAGTGCATTCCTCAAGTCGCGCCGGGACAAGGTCACACCGCAGCGAGCTCGCGGATCGCGGACGCCCAAGAGGGAGTCCGCGACGGTGCGGCCTCCGTGAGGCGCGCGCAGCATGGGCTCAGCCGGCGTGGGCTTCGACGGTCGCGGTGATGGAGCCTTGCATGCCGGCGATGCGGCTGGCGGCATCGCCGTCCAGGCGACCGATGATCACGATGCCCGAGTAGTACGCCTGATCGCCGTAGTAGAAGACGAGATCGTTGCCGGGAGCGTAGTACCCGAGGTCTCCGACGTCGGGGTCCGCGCCCTCGGGTTGGCCGGCCAGGGACAGCGGTGCGGGCAGCGGCCCGGTCTTCTCCACCGAGCCGTGATCGGTCATGGCGATGGTCAGGGGTAGCTGGGCGTTGAGGTCGCGTCCGGCAGCGCTGTCGAAGATCGTGGCCGTAAAGCGCTGATTGCCGATGGCGATCTGGATCTTCATCTGCTCTCCCTGATTCGGTGCCGCGGCAGTGCCGCTGGGCGTAGTGCTCGGCCGGGTCGACGCCTGCCCGGCGGCCGATGAGACTGGTGCGTTCTGCGCGCTGCCCGGCGACGTCGATGTGGACTGAGCGTCGTCACTGCAGCCGGCAACGGGCAGTCCGACGACCATCAGCAGCGCTGCCCATGCGGGCGCACGTGAGGCTGGCATGGCATCTCCAGGTGTCGGGTGCGGCCGTCCGGGACGGCGCTCGGAAGGGTTGTCGCTACGGCAAGAACTGGCGCTTCAGGCTGGTCGGCTGCAATCCGACGGTCATGCCAGCGCCCGCGGGAAGCCTCCGGCGGTGGCACCCGCGATATGACAGGGTCAGGCGGCCGGGGGCATGTCGTCGGCGAAGACCCGGAACTCGTCGGGGTGGGTGTGCAGATGCCAGAGCCGGCCGGCGAGGATGTCCGGGTCGTGGGTCGGATGTCCGGGCTGGATCGCGCCGGGAATGATCAGCTGCCCGGCCTGAATGCCCTCTGGCGCGAGGGTGTCGTGCAGCATCCGGGCGTAGGCGGCCTCACCGGCGAACGCGATGGAGGTGCCGGCGACCTTCGGGTTCGGGCGGGCGCCGGAGCCGCCGTTGACGAACAGGATCGTCCCGCGGCCGAGGCTGCGCATGCCTGGCAGCACCTGCTTGACAGCGGTGACCGGCCCGTAGATGGAGAATTCGATGGCGGCGGCCAGGTCGTTGGTGGTGGTTTCCAGGACGGGGCGCAGGAATTCCTTCTGCGGCAGCGGGCTGTACTCGAGCACCTCGACCGGTCCGAGGTCCTGCGCCGCCTCGCCCAGGGCGGCGGTCAACGATTTCGGGTCGCGGACGTCCGCCGCGTACCCGCGAGCGGTGAGGCCGTCGACGCTCAGGTCTGCGGCGAGCTGGTCGACGTTTCGCTGATTTCGTGAGATGAGGGCGATCGTGAAGCCCTGGGCCCCGAACGTGCGGGCGACGGCGGCGCCCAGGCCGCGGCCGGCGCCGATGATGGCGATGGTGGACATGGGTTCCTCCAGTTGCGCAGGTCAGCGCTTGGTGAGTCGCTGGTCGGCGGTATCGGCCTGGTGGGTGGCGGCCCAGGAGGCGAGCAGGCGCAGGGCGTCCTCGGTGGGGGAGGCGGGCTCGGCGGCGTACAGGGTCATGGTGAGGTCCGGGTCGGCGCGCAGGTCCATGCTTTCGTAGGCGAGTTCGAGGTCACCGACGGCGTGGTGGTGGAAGGTCTTGACGCCGGTGCCGTGGGTGCGCACGTTGTGGGCGCCCCAGCGGCGGCGGAAGTCTTCGCTGCGGGTGGACAGTTCGCCGACGAGGTCGTGCAGGCCCTTGTCGTGGGGGTCTTTGCCGGCTGCGGTGCGCAGGTTGGCGACGGTCATGTCGGCGGCGAGGTCGTAGTGGGGGTAGAAGCGGCGGGCGGAGCTGTCGAGGAAGGTGAACCGGGCGAAGTTCGGTGACCGGGTGGGATCGGCGTAGACGTCGCTGTACATGGCCCGGCCGAGGTGGTTGGCGGCGAGCAGGTCCTGGCGGTTGTTGACGACGATGGCCGGGCCGGCGGTGATGGCGTCCAGCGACCACTGCAGGCTGGGCCGGATCTGCCACTGCTTGGGCCGACGGGGCGTCCGCAGGACGGCGTTGCTGCCGTCGGCCTCGTGAGCCAGGCGCATCAGGTGGGCGCGTTCGGCGTCGTCGAGCCGCAGGGTGCGGGCGATCGCGTCGAGGACGCCGGGGGAGACCCCGGCGAGGGTGCCGCGTTCGAGCTTGGCGTAGTACTCGACGCTCATCCCGGCCAGGGCGGCGACCTCGCTGCGCCGCAGCCCGGGTACGCGGCGTTGCCCGGTGGCGGGCAGGCCGGCCTGGTCCGGGCTGATCTTCGCGCGGCGCGTGGTGAGGAACTCGCGGACCTCGGCTCGGTTGTCCATGTCTTCGAAGGTACGACGAGCTCGGTCGTGCTGGGATGCCCTGCCAGTACACCCATCGCCGGTGACTTCCTTCTCGTGCCGGACAAGGGTGTGCTGGCCAGGTGGCTTCGTTGATGTCCGTACCCGCACCGCCCGTCGCCCGTCGCCCGTCCGCGCTGACCTCCGGGCTGATCGCCACGGTGATCTTCCTGACCGCGATCGCCCCGCTGGCGACCGACATGTACGTGCCGGCGTTCCCGCGGGTCGCCGGTGATCTGTCGGCGTCGGCGACGCAGGTGCAGCTGACCCTGACCACGTTCTTCGTCGGCATGGCGCTGGGACAGTTGATCGGCGGGCCGGTGTCGGATCAGCGAGGCCGGCGGCGACCTCTGCTGGCCGCTCTGGTGCTGATGACCATCGCCTCGATCGTGTGCGCGCTCACCCCGTCGATCGGGGTGATGATGGTGGCGCGGCTGGTGCAGGGCTTCACCGGTGGCTGGGCGATGGTGATCGGCCGGGCGATCATCGTGGATCTGGCCACCGGCGCCCGCCTCGTACGGGTGCTGAACGTGGTTGCCGGGGTCGGCGGTGTCGCCCCGATCGCCGGGCCGCTGCTCGGTGCGGTCATCCTGCAGCTGTCGCACTGGCGGGTGTCGTTCTGGGCCGTCGCGGTCTTGAGCGTGGCGATGCTGGTCGCGGTGCTGGTCGCCGTCCCGGAGTCCTTGCCGCCGGACAAGCGGCACAGCGGTGGCCTGCGGGCCTTCGCGGTCGCCGGGCGCCAAGTGCTGGCCAACCGTCGCTACGTCGGTTATCTGCTGGTCACCGGCTCGGCCATGGCGGCGTTGTTCGCCTACGTCGCCACGTCGGCGTTCGTGCTGCAGTCGATGAACGGGATGTCACCGATCGCGTACTCGGCCGACTTCGCGGCCAACGCGGCGGGTATGACCGTGGCCGCGCTGATCGCCGCCCGGCTGGCCGGCCGGGTCGCCACCCGGAAGGTCATCCTCGCCGGGCAGGTGGCCGCGCTCGCGGCCGGTCTCGTGATGCTGGCCGGCTCGATGTGGTTCGGCACGCCGCTGCTGCTGGCGGTCGGGTGTTTCTTCGTGCTGATGACCGCCCAGGGTCTGATGATCGCCAACGGCGGCGCACTGGCGTCGGCCGAGGTGCCGGAGCACCCCGGCACCGGTTCGGCGGTCCTGGGGTTCGTCCAGTGGGTGGCCGCCGGGACCATCGCCCCGATCGCCGGGCTCGGCGGTGAGCACACCGCGGTGCCGATGGCGCTGATCATGGTCGGCGGTGCCGTCCTGTCCATGGTCGGATTGCTCGTGCCGGCCCGCGGCGCAACGACACCGCGGACCATTCTGCGCTGATGGACATCAATGCGAATAGCGAGCGAAAGAGCAGTTTGTCCCTGCCGAATCGGAATCCTGCTTCGGAACCGTAGCCACGCGATCCTCGGCACCTCGCCGACGTGCGTGGCCACCCACCGTCGGACCTGCCCGTCGCCTTGACGGCCTGGACGCCGTCGTCCACCTGCTCGGCCCGGCTGGGGCGCGGGCGGCACGTCGCTGGGCGAGACCGCGTTGTCGATCCTGGCCGGGATCGTCGCCGCCGGGAACGGCCGCACCGGCGGTTCTGAACCTTGTTGCCGTGCCCTGCCGGTACACCTATCAGCAGAAACTTCCCCGCGCGACACCGACGCGATGTGCTGGAGGTGCAGAAGATCGATCAGCGAGGAGATTCATCATGCGTGGTGTTGTCATGCACGGTCCGGGTGACGTCCGGGTCGAGAACCGTCCCGACCCGCGGCTCGAGCGGCCCACCGACGCGATCATCAAGGTGTCGGCGGCCTGCGTGTGCGGATCAGACCTGTGGCCGTACCGGGGCATCGAGAAGCTCGACGGTCCGACACCCATGGGCCACGAGTACGTCGGCATCGTCCAGGAAATCGGCAGCGAGGTCCGCAGCCTCAGGCCGGGCCAGTTCGTCGTCGGCTCGTTCTGGGCCTCCGACAACACGTGCGAGATCTGCCGGGCCGGCTACCAGTCCGGCTGTGTCCACCGGGTCCTGATGGGCACCGTCGGTACCCAGGCGCAATACGCGCGGATCCCGCTCGCCGACGGCACCCTGGTCGCCGCGCCCGAGGTGCCGCCGGCCGACCTGATCCCCGGGTACCTGGTCGCCTCCGATGTGCTGGGCACCGGCTGGTTCGCCGCAGTCGCCGCCGAGGCCGGCCCGGGCCGGACCGTCGCGGTCGTCGGCGACGGCGCCGTGGGCTTGCTCGCTGTTCTGGCCGCCGAGCAACTCGGCGCGGAGCGGATCATCGCGATGAGTCGGCACGAACCGCGACAGAAGCTGGCCCGCGAGTTCGGCGCCACCGACATCGTCACCGAGCGCGGCGACGAGGGCGTCGAGCGGATCAAGGAACTGACCGGCGGGCTCGGCGCGCACTCGGTGATCGAGGCCGTCGGCACGCAGGAGTCGGTGATGCAGGCCATCCACTCGGCCCGCCGCGGCGGACACGTCGGCTTCGTCGGCGTCACCCACGACGTGGCCCTGCCCGGCCTGGAGCTGTTCGGCGCGCTGGTGCACCTGCACGGCGGTCCGGCCCCGGTACGCCGGTTCCTGCCCGACCTGATGGAACTGATCGGCGACCGCACCATCAGCCCGGGCCGCGTCTTCGACCTCGACCTGCCCCTCGACCGGGCCGCCGAGGGCTATCAGGCCATGGACGAGCGCCGCGCCGTCAAAACCCTGCTGCGCCCGTAGCCGCTCCGCCGCTGGCGAACCAATGTGGCCGGCGTCCACACCCCAAGAAAGGAACCGGGACGTGCGTGTGACCCTGGGTGTCAAGCTCCTGATCGCGGCGGGCATCGCGTCGATGTCGTTGCTGTGGATCGCGCCGGTGCCGACCGATCCACCACGCACCGAATCCACCATCGTGCTTGTCATCGAGCAACCGGCTCCAGCGGATGGCCTCTGCCCGTTCGTGTGACGCGGCCGACCCCAGCGAGCGACGGGTCAACCGCACCCTCAGCGCCACGTGCCGGCGTCGCGTGCCGCCGTGGCGGGCCATGACCAGTTCGTGGGCGTCGCCTTCGAAACCGCGCCGGGGGTCCTTCAACGCGGCCAGCAGTTCGTTGGCGCGGGGCCGGCGTTTCCACGGCACCGCTCCATCACAGCGGGGGTAACTCACCTGGTGCGGTCACGACTTGCCGGTCCCGGACAAGCCATCGGGCCGTCGCGTGGTCAGGCGCGGTGGCGGCGAACGTGCCGCGAAGCTGGTTCGAAGCGTCTGGTGCGAGGGCGGCGAATTCGCGGAGTTGGTCGGCGAACCAGCCGAGCGAGGCGGCGTCGATGCGCGCCCCGTAGAAGGCGTACGGTGCCCGTTGACCTGTCCGGGTGGGAATGGATGGTGGCTTCGATGTGCCGCCTGACGAGCGCAATGTGTTCCTCGTCGCCTTCGAGCCAGCCGCGGATGTTGGCGATAGAGGCGATCGAGTTGGTCGACAAGCCCGGCCGTGCCGATGGCGGCGGCGCAGATGTCGGCCAGGTCCCGCTTTGCGGCGAGCAGCCGTTTCTCCTCGTCGCGCCAGGCTGCGGCGGCCTCAGGACTGCGCCCGCGGCAGCCGACAAGGGGATGGACCTACCGGGTACGGCCTGGCCGGCATCGGCGTGGGTCTGCGTCCGGCTGCGCCTGGTTCTTCGTGGACAGCAAGCTGCCACCGTCAAGACGTGAGCTTCGCTTGATGAACGGGTACGTCTGAAGTGGCCGGTTCGGCGGCTTGTGGCATGCCGGCGGCCTTGTCCACATCATCTTAATCATTAAGATAATTGCATGGGCAGATCGACTGACTTCTCAGTGGCTATCGCCGGCGCCGGACTCTCCGGCCTGTGCCTCGCCCAGTATCTGATGCGCTCCGGCATCGACGTGCACGTCTACGAGCGGGACGCGGGCCCGTTCGTCCGGCGGCAGGGCTACCGGATCATTCTTGACCGGTACGGCCTGGAGGCGCTGCGCGAGAGCCTGCCCCGCCCGCTGTACCGCCTCGCGCTGACCACCGGTGACGAGCCCGGCGGGCATCTGCGTTTCACCGACAGGCGGCTGCGGGACGCGTTCACCGTCACCTTCAAGGACGAGCCGCACGCGACCCGTCAGGTTGACCGGCTGACCCTGCGGTCGATCCTGCAGTCCGGGCTGGACGGGCGCATTCACTACGGCAAGGCCGCTGTCGCGGTGGACAGCGGCGGGCCGGCCGGACTGCGGCTGCGGTTCTCCGACGGCGGGGCCGCCGCGGCAACCGTCGTCGTGGGCGCCGACGGCGTCGGTTCGGCGCTGCGCGCGCAGCTCATGCCGGACGCGGATCCGGCGAACACTCCGATGGCAGGCATCTATGGCCGGTCGCCCCTGCGGCGCAACGGCGAGAGCGTCATCCCGGACGCGCTGCGCACCAGTGGGGTCCTGGCCATCGCCGACCGGCCGGGCCGCGCGTTCTTCTTCACCTCCATGCGGTTCGGTGAGAGCCCGCGGGAGGCGTTCGCGCGCCTGGCCCCGGGCTGCTATGCGCCCACCGGCGACGACTACGTCATGTGGGCGCTGCTGCTCCGGCAGGAGGAGGTGCCCGTCGACGTCCGCGGGGACCTGCTGGCGCTGCGGAGACTGGCCGCCCGGCTGAGTGTGGACTTCCACCCGCTCATCCGGCGGCTGGTCGATGCGGCCGAGCTGGACTCCACGGTGCTCAACCTGTTCGCCACCGGCCGGCGCCCGCGCCGGTGGGCGGTGCCCCGGGCGACGATGATGGGCGACGCCGTGCACGCCATGCCGCCGTTCGGCGCTCACGGCGGCAACACCGCGCTCCGCGACGCCGCCCTGCTCGGCCACCGGCTGGTCGAGGCCCTGGCGAGCGGTGCGCCGGTGGAGGAGGCGATCGCCGGCTACCAGGACGAGATGGTGCCCTACGCCTTCCGCGCCGTCGACACCGCGGCCGGGCTGATGCGCCGCCTCACCGGGGGCGCGGCCGCACCGCACTGGGTGCTGACCCGCGTGTTACCTCGGCTGCACCGGGTCACCGTACCGGAGGCATGATGGCGGCATGTCCCACGAGCCGGCCCGTGCGTCCCCGATCGCCGATCTCATGCGCGCCGGGCGGGAGACCGCGCGGCTGTCCATGGTGTTCCGGTACGCCATCGCGGAGCGGCTGGGTCTCACCGTGAGCGACCTGGAGTGCCTGGACCACCTGGCGGACGTCGGCTCCGCCACCGCGGGGCAGGTCGCCGAGCGGACCAACCTCACCACCGGAGCGGTGACCAGCATGCTCCGCCGGCTCCAGCGGGCGGGCTACGTGACGGCCGAGCGCGATCCGGCGGACCGGCGGCGGGTGATCGTCACCCTGCGGCCGGAGCGGATCGCCGAGTTGGAGCGACCGTACGAGCGGTTCGCCGAGCGGGCGCAGCGGCTCGTCGAGGGCTACAGCGTCGAGGAGGTCATGCTGCTGGTCCGGCACTATGGCCGCATGCAGGCGATGTACCTCGCCGAGCTGGACCACCTCCGCAGCGGCGACACCACGCAGCGGTCCGGCTGAGGCGTCGTCGCGTGACCGGCCGCGCTCCCGGGTGGACCGTGGCGGCGAGAATCACGACGTGTTCGGCATGCCGATGTCGGCCGCGGGCGTCCGCCGCTTCTACGCGGCCGAGCGAGGGCCGGCCGGGCCCGTGGTCCGCCGAAGGATCGCTGTATCCGGACAACGATCCTTCGGCGGGCGGGGCTATCGGGTGCAGGTGGCGCCGTTGAGGCTGAATCCGCTCGGGGCGGTGGTGTCGCCGCTGTGGTTGGCCTGGAAGCCGATGCTCGTCGAGCCGCCCGGTGGGATGGCCGCGTTGTAGTTGACGTTGGTCGCGGTCACCTGGCCGCTGGTGGGTGAGTAGGTCGCGCTCCAGCCGCTGGTGATGGTCTGCCCGGCGGCCAGGCTGAATTTCAGCGACCAGCCGTTGACGGGTGTCGTGCCGGTATTGGTGATGGTGATGGAATCCGTCAGGCCGGTGTTCCACGCGTTGACCGAGTTGGTCACCTGGCAGGAGCCACCCGAGGACGGCGGCGGGCTCGTGGGCGGTGTCGTGGGCGGTGTCGTCGGCGGTGTCGTGGGGGGAGTCGTCGGCGGCGTGGAGCCCTCGCTGACGGTGATGGTGGAGCTGGCGTTGCTCTGATAGCCCTCGGTGGCCATGATCTGGTAGTCGTGGGTGCCGAGCGTCAGCCCGAGCCGCGACCAGGCGTTGAAGTGGTTGGCGGTCGTGATCGTGCCACTGGTGCGGTGCTGCTGGCGCACACTCCAGTACTGGTAGAACGTCGCGGTGCCGATGATCGACGGCTGGTTGACGCGCTGGGTGCGGTAGATGTCGTAGGTGCTGCCGTCGGTGGTGACCGAGCCCAGCCGCTGCGTGCCGGAGCTGGGGTTGTAGCTGCCGAAGTCCTCGACGACGTAGTACTCGATGAGCGGGTTGGTGGTCCAGCCGTAGAGCGCCAGGTAGCCGTTGCCGTTCGGGTTGAACGAGCCCGAGTAGTTCACGGTGTGGCTGGAGCCGGGCTTCCAGCCCTTGCCGCCGACGAAGTTGTTGATGCCGTTCATCCGGACGCTGTAGCTGCCGCCGGCTCCCAGCGTCATGGTGACGTTGCCGCTGTCCTTCCAGTACGAGAAGAAGTACCCGTTGTGGTAACCGGTCGCGTTCGCGGTGAGGGTCTGGTCGGCGTCGGCGCGGGCGACACCGGCCATGGTGATCGAGGCTGCCGCCAGGACGGCGACGGTGGCACCGCCGAGGAGCAGCCGGGCCCGGGTGCGCCAGCGCCGGCGCCGGGTGGGGGGAACGGGACGGTCGTTCACGCGGATCGTCCTTTCACGGGAGACGTCGCAGGTCGTTCGACGCGCGGGGAGCGCCCGTCGGGCGTACGCACGAGATGACGAAGTTCATCGATGACCGCAGTATTGGAGCGGTCGGCCGAAGTTGTCAACAACTTCCGGAAGTTCCGGCTCGACGCCATCGTCGGTGGAGCGCCGCCGTCGTCCTGGCTTCGCCATCCAGCGCCGAGATCGCAAGATTATCGGCGATCTCATGCCAGTGAGACGCCGGAACGGTCTCCGATAGTTCCGGTCATTGACACCCATGACGACGGCGGTGATAGTGGCAGGCACCGCCCGCCCGGACCGTCCACCGACCACCCGTCCGGGGCTGGAGCCATCGATCGTCGTCGCCGTCGCCGGCATCCTCACGCCCGGCCCGAGGGGGTGCCGTCGCGGCACTCCTGGAGGTTGAGATGAGAAGAAGACTCAAGATCGGCGCGGCCCTGGCGGCCGTCGCCGTCCCGGTCGCCGCCACGCTCGTGGTGTTCGGCGCCTCGTCGGCCGATGCCGCGGTCGGCGGCTCCGGCCCCTATTCAGCCGATTACGAGACCTCGGCGGGCCTGCCGAATCACACCATCTACCGGCCCCAGTCGCTGCCGTCGGAGCGTCTGCCCATCCTGGTGTGGGGCAACGGCGGCTGCTCGGCGAACGGCCTGTCGCAGCAGAACTTCCTCCGCGAGATCTCCTCCCATGGTTTCCTCGCCATCGCCAACGGAGCGCCGAACGGATCCGGCTCCACCACCTCCCAGCTGCTCACCCAGTCCATCGACTGGGCAGTCGCGGAGAACGCCCGGCAGGGCAGCAAGTACTTCGGCAAGCTGGACACCAGCAAGATCGCCGTTGCGGGCTTCTCCTGCGGCGGACTGGAGGCCTACGCCGTCTCCAATGACCCGCGCATCACCACGACGGGGATCTTCAGCAGCGGCCTGCTCAACGATGCTGACGACTACCAGCTCCGCAGGCTGACCAAGCCGATCGCCTACTTCGTCGGCGGGCCCAGCGACATCGCCTACCCCAACGCCATCGACGACTGGGGCAAGCTCCCGGCCGGGCTGCCCGCCTTCATGGGCAACCTGAACGTCGGGCACGGCGGCACGTACGACCAGGTCAACGGCGGTGAATTCGGTCGCGTGGCGGTGCTCTACCTCAAGTGGCGGCTGAAGGGCGACACCGGCGCCGGCGCCAACTTCGTCGGCCCCGACTGCGGGCTGTGCCGCAGCCAGTGGACCGTCCAGCAGAAGAACCTGACGCTCGACGGCGACACTCCGCCGAGCACCCCGCCGAGCACCCCTCCTGCCGGGGGAGACCCGACCTGCTCGGCGGTCTATGTGGTCCAGGACCAATGGAACGGCGGATTCGTCGCCAGCGTCACCGTCACCGCCGGGTCCGCCGCGCTCACCGGTTGGCGCGTCACCATGACCCTGCCGGGCGGAGCGTCGATCAGCTCCCTGTGGAACGCCGTCGGAAGTGGTACCACCGGCACGGTCACCGCTGCGAATCAGAGCTACAACGGGCGGCTCGGCGCAGGCCAGAGCGCCACCTTCGGTTTCCAGGGCACCGGCAACGGCAGCGGAACCACGGTCACCTGCACCGGAAGCTGAAATCCGGGGCGGACGAAGACCCCGGCAGACTCCCCAGCCCTGACGGCGGGCCGGCGCGGATGCGCCGGCCCGCCGATCTTTCGGCGGCCGGATGCCGACGCCGGCCCCGATCACGGGAGCGTGGCGGAGGTCGAGACTTCGAATCAGCGATCGGCATAACGGCTTTTCAGCGGAAACGTTGTCGCTGGAATGACGCCATTCTCACAACGGCGCCTAATGCGCGCGATGCCTCCGCGCCCGGCTCCCCGCAAGGCCTGGCAGACGCTTCCGGGCAGCTCAGCGCCGAGCCGAAAGTTTCGGAATCCGCCCGATCGTCGGCCTCGGCGCCTCCACGGCAGAAGTGCTGGCGAGCCGGGTCCTCGCAAGTCAGAAGTGGTCTTGACCCGCCGGATACAAGCTCGTAACGTCCCGCTTGCCAAGCAAGCGATGTAGATCAATGTCCGAAAGTTTCGGGACCGGCGGCGGCCGGCGCGGAAAGGGGAATTGACCGTGACACATGCGATGCGGTTCAGCCGCAGATCGGTACTCGGTCTGGCCGCTGCGGCCTCGGCCGGCGCCGTGCTGGCCGGATGCGGCGATGACGACGGCGCAGAGTCCGGCTCGGGGAAGAAGATCACCTGGTGGCACATCGCCAACACCGACCCGATGATGGGGGAGTGGGCGGCGATGGCCCGCCGGTTCGAAGCCACGCATCCCGGGGTCAAGTTCGAGATCACGCCGCTGGAGAACGAGGCCTTCAAGACGAAGCTGACGACGGTCATCCAGGCCGGGGATCCGCCGGACATCTTCCACACCTGGGGCGGCGGGGTCCTCGCCCAGCAGGCCGAGGCCGGCCTGGTCAAGGACCTCACCGCGGACGTCGGTCAGTGGCGGGACACGCTGATCCCGACCGCGCTGGACGCGTACACGATCGACGGGAAGACGTACGGGTCCGCTGTGGACACCGGCATGGTCGGCTTCTGGTACAACAAAGAGCTCTTCGACCGGGCCGGGCTGAGCACGCCACCGGCCAGTTGGGCGGACTACCTCGCGGCCGTCCGCAAGCTGAAGGCCGCGTCCATCACCCCGATCGCGCTGGCCGGCAAGGAGAAATGGCCCGGCCACTACTACTGGGCGTATCTGGCCATGCGGGTCGCCGGCCTGGACGCCCTGCGACAGGCGGCCGCCGACAAGAACTTCGCCACCCCCGACTTCGTCACGGCGGGCACCCGCCTGGCCGAACTCGTGGCGCTGCAACCCTTCCAGACCGGCTACCTGGCCGCGGGCTACTCCACGGCCGACGGCCAGGCCGCGACCATGGGCAACGGCAAGGCGGCCATGGAGCTCATGGGACAGTGGGCACCGGTCGTCCAGCGCGACAACTCGGTCGGCAAGAAGGGCCTCGGCGACCGGCTCGGGTTCTTCGCCTTCCCGATGGTCGACGGCGGCAAGGGCAAGCTCACCGACGTGTTCGGCGGGGGCGGCGGGTTCGCCGTCGGCAAGGACGCGCCGCCGGAAGCGGTGGAGTTCCTGAAGTTCATCGCCCAACCGGAGAACGCGCGTATCGAGGCGAAGACGGCCGGCGTGCTGCCTGTCGTCAAGGCGGCCGGGGATGCCGTCACCGATCCCAACCTCAAGCTGGTCGGTGAGACGCTGTCCCGCTCGACCGGCTTCCAGCTGTATCTGGACCAGGCCTACGCCCCGGCCGTGGGCCAGCAGGTCAACGACAGCGTGGCCGAGCTGCTGGCCGGCAAGGCGTCGCCGGAACAGGTGGTCCAGGCCGTGACCACCGCGGCGAAACAGGGCTGATCGGCGGTGCTCACCGACGAGCGCCGGCCGGTGCCGGCGCCACCGCAGCCGCCCGCCGCGCCCGCCGCCCGTCGCCGGCGGCCGTGGCCGACCGTGGTGGCGTTCCTGAGCCCGGCCCTGGTGCTGTTCGCCCTGCTCGTGCTCACCCCGATCGTGATCGCCGCCTACAGCAGCTTCTTCGACTGGAACGGCTTCGGCGCGCCGACCACTTTCGTCGGCCTGGAGAACTTCCACCGGCTGCTGACCGACGAGGTCTTCGTCGGGGACCTGCGCCGCGCGCTGCTGCTCGTGGTGCTCTCGCTGGGCATCCAGCTGCCCGTGTCGCTCGCTCTCGCCATGCTGCTCAACCAGCCCATGCGCGGCCGGCGCGTGTACCGGATGCTGTTCTTCACCCCGTACGTGTTGTCCGAAGTGGTCACCGCGGTCCTGTTCACCATGATCTTCTCGCCGAACCAGGGCCTGGCCAACCACGTCACCCGGCTGATCGGCCTCGGCGACCTGGGCGCCACCTGGCTGGCCGACCCCGACACCGTGATGTACTCGCTGTTCCTGGTGATCTCCTGGAAGTACTTCGGCTTCCACACAATTCTCTACCTGGCCGGCCGCCAGGGCATCCCCCCGGAGCTGCACGACGCCGCCGCCATCGACGGCGCCGGGCCCTGGCAGGCCTTCCGGCACATCACCCTGCCGCTGCTCGGGCCCACCATCCGGATCAGCGTGTTCCTGTCGATCCTCGGCACGATCCAGCTGTTCGACATGATCTGGGTGCTCACCGGCGGCGGCCCGATCCGGTCGTCGGAAACCCTCGCCGTGACGATGTTCCAGGAGGGCTTCAAACGCTTCCACGTCGGCTACGCCAGCGCCATCAGCATGGCGATCTTCCTGATCAGCCTCACCTTCGGACTGCTCTACCAGCGTTTCGTCCTGCGCCGTGATCTCGAAGGCGCGATCACCACGATCGGAGACCGACGATGACCACGACCGTCACCGGGCGACGGCCGCGCAACCGGCGCCGGATCCTGCGCGAGGGCGTCCTGCAAGCGGTCACCATCATCGTGGGGGCCGTCGTGCTGATCCCCATCGCCTTCGGCGTCCTCGGCGGGTTCAAGGACAACGGCCAGCTGTACGCCAACCCGTTCGGACTGCCGCAGCCGTGGGTGCCCGGCAACTACCTCGACGCCCTGGGCTCAACCGCCTTCTGGCGGCAGGCGACCAACAGCCTCGTCGTCGCCGTCGCGAGCACGGTTCTGGTGGTCCTGGTCGGCGCCATGGCCGCGTACATCTTCGCCCGCTACGCCTTCCCGGGCCGGGAGGTGCTGTTCATGCTCTTCGCGATCGGGCTGATGTTCCCGTTCGCCGTGGCGATCCTGCCGTTGTTCGTCCTGCTGCGCGAGCTGAACCTGCTGGACAATCCGCTCGGCGTCATCCTGCCCCAGGCGGCTTTCGGACTGCCGATCACCATCGTCATCCTGCGCAGCTTCTTCCGCAGCATCCCCGCCGAGGTCGAGGAGTCCGCGGTGCTCGACGGCTGCGGCCCGTTCCGCTTCTTCTGGCGCATCCTGTTGCCGATGGCCCGGCCCGCCCTGGGCACCGTCTCCGTGCTCGCGGTGGTCGGCAGCTGGAACAACTTCCTGCTGCCGCTGATCGTCTTCAACGATGCGAACTGGTGGACGCTGCCACTGGGCGTCCAGCAGTTCCAGTCGCAGTACTCGGCGGACACCGCGCGGATCCTCGCCTATGTCACGCTGGCGATGCTGCCGTCGCTGGCCTGCTACGCGTTCGCCGAACGCCAGCTCATCAGCGGCCTCACCAGCGGCATCGGCAAGGACTGAGCTCACCTCCCGAGCTGGCGCAGCGCGCGCGACAGCAGGTCGGTGCGGTCCGCGGAGGTCAGTTTCTCCGGGCCGAAGCCGAGGTAGAGGGTGTCCGGTGTGGCGGTCGCGGCACCGAAGTCGTAGACGTGGCCGGTACGGGTCCAGTCACTGGCGGAGGGCGCCGAGCCGGGCGGTGGGCCGGCCACCGTCCAGCCGCCCAGGTCCGACTCGAACGAGGTACGCGCGACCGTCGCGCCGTCCACCTCGACGCGGACATCGTCGAGGAAGACCCCGTAACCCTGGACGAACCAGTCGGTCAGGTAGCTGATGGAGACCTCGATCGACTTACCCGCGTACGCGGACAGATCGGCGTCGAAGTCCCGCCACCCGCCGCTGTTGCCGGTGGCGGCGTTCCAGTCGCCGGTGGACCCGGGGGACGTGCAATCCTCGGCCCAGTAGTGCGCCATGAACGGATGCGGGTCCAGTCGCTCGTACTCGCAGACCCAGCCGATCTCGGTGCTGGTCAGCCCGCCGGCGTCGGGCACCGTGGTCCAGTTGTCGGTGCCGGTCTCGTGCACCTCCACGATGAGGAAGTCGGCCGTGGGATCGGTGTCGAACGAGGTCTTGAACCGCAGGTGCGCGTTCCGGGCGGCGGTCAGGTCCACGGTCCTGGTCAGCCGCTTGAAGGAGGAGTCCGAGCGGCCGCTCCACAGGTACCGGTCACCGTCGACCGGATCGTAGGGCCCCGGGCCGTCGTGCCGCCAGACCATCGGGATCGTGCTGGTGAACTGCGGGAACCGGTCCGGTGGCAGCTCGCTGGAGGTGCTGAGGAACGCCGCTGTGTGCTGCTGGGCCCCGTACGGGGCGGAGAAGCCCGCGAGCGTGCCGGAGGTGCCGGCCATCATCTCGGTGCCGCCGTTGTCGACGTACGCGCCCGCGCCGAGCCAGTACTGCCGGAAGTCGTCGCTCAGCGGCTGGCAGGTCAGGTCGTCGCCGCCGGTACCGCATTCGCCGGGTCCCTGCGGCTGGTAGAAGTAGTTGCCGGCGGCGTAGCCGGCGTACTGCCCGGCGTGCAGCAGTTTGCCGCCCTCGTTCAGGTAGTCGCGGACCGCCAGCTCGGTCTCGAAGGCCGCCCGGGTGGTGGCCCACTCGGACTGGCCCGGGTCGCGCGGGACGATGTCGTCGCCGGTCTCCCAGACCACGGCCCGGTAGTGCGACAGCACGCCGAGCGGGTGCGGTGCCCGCCGGCCGTGGGTGTCCATGTCGTAGACGTCGGCGGTGCGGCCGGACCGTGCCAGGGCGTCGACATAGGACTCGGCGTACCGGGCCGAGGTGGCGCCGTCGGTGGCGGCCGGCGCGATGCCGGTCACGTCCTCGGTGGCCAGCACCAGCACGTCACCGCCGATGCGGTCGCCGACCGTGTAGGTGAACGGTGCACTCTTCTTCCCGCCGGCGGCGGTGAACCAGACGGTCACCCGATCGCCCGGCCGCTGGCCCCGCACCGTGCCTCGCAGCTCCGCGAAGTACTTGTCCGCCTCGCCGCCGTACTTCTCCCCACCACGCCATTCGGCCACCGCGGCCGTCCTGCCGGTGCTGCCGTTGATGCGCGAGTGCAGCCGTACGTGTCGCAGCGAGCGTTTGGCGATCACGGCGACCTGCTGGCTGGTGCCGAAGGATTCGCCGAAGGCGTCGGGGACGAAGTCCGCGGTCGACCGGTCGACCACCGAGACCGGATTCGCCGGGTCGGGGGCCGACCGCGCGAGGGACAGCGCGAACGGGACGTTCTTGGCGAACTCGGCCTGGATGAGCTTCTCGTCGTCCGGGAAGTCGAACTCGGTGCGGCAGTCCTCCGGGCGCCAGGCGTCGCCGGGATCGCTTTCCGAGGCGGTCTGGCAGGTCGACATCTCGGGGGCGAAACCGATCGTGCCGTTCCGCACGTGGGCGTGGTGATTGGTGTCGCCGTTGGTGACGTAGAGCTCGGCGGAGATGTCCGGGTCATACCCCGGTACGGCCGGGCGGGCGTCGTCGCCGGCCAGCGCCACGGATATCTGGTCGTCCGGGCTGGGCGTCTCGACCTGCCAACCGGCGCCCCAGAGGATGAGCTGGGCAGCCGAGTGGTAATTGACCAGGAACTCGAAACCGACCCGCCGGAACAGCGCGTCCATCGCCCGGGTCTCCGGCTCCGACTGCGGCGCCGGGCCCCGGTAGGTCTCGCCGTCGGGCTCCGGTGACGAGCCTTCGTTGTCGTAGCCCCACTTCTCGGCGAAGTTACGGTTCAGGTCGATGCCGTCCTCGGGCCCGTACCGTCCGTCGCCGTTGTTGTCGCGCATGTTCTTGCGCCAGTAGCGGTACTCGTCGGCGGTGAACGTGAGGTCGTAACCGTCGGGATTGGCCACCGGCAGGAACCACAGTTCCGTGGTGTCGAGCAGGCGGGTGATGCCGGGGTCGGCGCCGTAGCCGTTGAGAACGTGGTGCATCAGCCGCCGCGTCATCTCCGGGGTGATCCATTCCCGGGCATGCTGGCCGCCGAAGTAGAGCACGGCCGGACGGCGCCCGTCGGGCACGGCCCGGGCGCCGTTGGTGACCTTGACGGCCTGGATCGGCACGCCGCGCACCGTCGCGCCGATCGTCTCCAGCTTCGCCAGCCGCGGGAAGCGGGCGGCGGTGGCGACCAGTTCGGCCCGGATGCCGCCGGGGGTGCCGTAGGGCCGGAAGACGGCAGGCGCGGCGGCCGCCCGGGCGCGCATCGCGGCGGTTCTCGGTTTCACAGCCAGGGGGACGCCGGCAGCGATGAGCCGATCCGCCTGCCGCCGGCCGAGGATGACCTCGATCGGCGCCCGCTGCCCGGGAACCGGCCGGCGGCCGAGCTCGTCGGCGGCAAGCCCGGCGGTGCGGAGTTCGGCCCACTGGCTGCTGTCGAGCGTGCCGGCGTAGACCTCGAGCCGATCGCCGCCGCCCGGAGCTGCCCGGCTGACCTGCGGCAACACGACGATGGTGGCGGTGCCGACAACAACCGCCACGACTGTCCGAAGTAGTCCCCTCATAAGTGACAAGTATCGATGCGGCGTCAAGGGCCGCCGACGCGAGCCCGAGCGGTGCACCGGTGGTCACCGAGGGGCGGACGGTCTGCGGTCCAGGTATGGATCGGCCTCGGCGCGGATGGTGAGGCAGTTCGTGGGCATGGTGTCGACCATGGTGCCGGCGCCGTTCGGGCATCGGTAACGGACCAGGGCCGCCCACTCGCAGGCGCTCTCGACCACGCCCGCGCGGCGGGTGCCGTTGCGGTGCACCCATACCGGGTCGCCCGGCCTGCACGGCGCCGCGGGTGCCGGGGACGTCGGGTCCGGGGGAGAGGCGGGGGTGACGGCCGGCTCGTAGGTCTCGATGTGCTCGCCGCTCTCGGTGGCCACGACCCAGGTGAGGCCGACCTTGCCGGTGGTGCGAGCGTGCCGTTTGGCGCAGTACATCGCCTGGTCCGCGCGGCGCAGCAGGTCGGGAAGATCGGCGGAGCGATCGGCCGGGACGGCTACGCCGATCGAGGCGGTCACGGACAGGGTGTGGCCCGCCACGTCTATCGGGGGCGCGATCGCAGCGCTCAGCGAGGCGGCCATTTCGTGCCACCACGTGTCCGGGGTGTCCGCGCGCGGTGCGCGGGGCAGCGCGGCGAACTCGTCACCGCCGAACCGGGCCACCAGCTGGTCGTCGAGGCCGGCGGTCATGCGGTCGGCGATGACGCGCAGGACTTCATCGCCGGCGTCGTGCCCGTACGTGTCATTGATCGGCTTGAAGCAGTTGAGATCGAGGATCAGGACGGCTGACGAGCGATCGTCGGCGCGCAGCAGCGCCGGGGCGAGTGCGTGGAAGAGCCGCCGGTTGGCGAGTCCGGTGAGCTCGTCGTGGCCGGCCAGCCAGCGGAGCGAGGCACGCTCCTGCTCCAGCCGCTGGACGTGCGTCGCGAGCTGATCAATGCGAGCCTGAAGGTGGGCGCCTTCGGCGTCGGTCCGCGGCTGCCTGTTCGCTGGTGGCACATCGCCTAGGTTGGCGGCGGCAGGATCCAGGATCCGCATCGGCCGTCCTCTCAAGACTGCGGGCGGACCAGCGGGAGCCGTCGAGTCGACGACGAAGAATCGCCTCGCGCCACAGCGAAATCATGGCAGTCACTCGATGCATGTGCAAGATTTCACGCGGACAACTGTCACGGCGACATGATGCATCCTTGCCGTTTTCGGCTACTCTAGGTGCGGCTACTTTCGTGGTGAAAGAACGACGGCGCGCGCGAGGATGCTGGTTCCGCACTTCACAAGGGATTCGGACGACACGCAGGCAGCCGGGCCGGTGTCAAGTCGATCACTTACAGCGACCAGATTCAGCGTAGGGGGCACTGATGAATGGCGAAACCAGTTGGATCATTTCCAGCAGGTCGACAGGGAACGGCGGCAGCTGCGTCGAGGCGCGCCGCCGAGACGGCCTCATCGAGGTCCGCAACAGCAAGGCGCGCGACGCCGGCACCGTGGTGTTCACGATCGAGGAATGGGATTCGTTCCTGTTCGGAGCCAAGCGCGGCGAGTTCGACCAGCTGCTGACCGACTGACCGCCCTACCTGGACGGTCGGCTCAGGGCAGGCGGCCCACCCCGACGTAGAAGCTCGAGTGCTCCGGCTTGTCCATGAACTCATCGACCATGTCGGGGTCCGGCCGCCACTGGTTGAGCCAGACGAGACCCGGCTCGACCAGCTCGAATCCGTCGAAGAAGCGGGCCACGTCGCTCTTCTTGCGGGGGGTGAGCGGCGTCGTGGTCTGCTGGCGGTACTCTCGCTGGGTCTGCTGCCACAGCCGCTGGTCGAAAACCAGCTCGTCGATCGTGGCGTGCGCGATGACGAGATGGCTGCCCGTCGCGAGCGCGGAGCGGAACGTGGCCACGATGTCACCCACCTCGTCGGTGTCCTCGACGAAGTGCAGCACCGCCACCAGCAGGACCGCGACCGGCTGATCGAAGTCGAGCAGCTTGCGCACCTGTGGGTGGTCGAGAATCGCCTGCGGTTCGCGCACGTTCGCCCTGATGGCCGTGGCGTGCTCATTGCCGTCGAGCAGGTCCAGGCTCTCCGAGACCGCGTCGGGATCGATGTCCACATAGACCACCCGGGCGTCCGGGACCGCGGCCTGCGCGATCTCGTGCACGTTGCCCTCGGTGGGGATACCGGAGCCGATGTCGAGGAACTGCCGCACGCCGACCGAGGTCAGGTAGCGGACGGCACGGGTGAGGAACGCCCGGTTGTCCCGGGCGATCGTGCGTAGCCGCGGCGTGCGCTCCAGGACGGCGTTCGCCACCTCGCGGTCTGCCGGGAAGTTGTGGATCCCACCCAGGTAGTAGTCGTACATCCGGGCCGCCGTGGCCGGCTTGCGGTGTGCGTCCTGCGCGCCGTCGCCCACGCTGCTCACGTCCTTCTCCAGATCGTCACCGGAAATCCCCTACCGGTACGGAATGCTTGCTGATGAGGTCGAAGATCCGCCGGTATTCATCAACCTCGGCCGGCTCCTCCAGGTAGAGCGCACCGACGTGGGATTCCAGGTAGACCACGTCGGGATCGTCCGGGTCGTCGAACTCCAGAATCCGGAAGGCGCCGGCCATCGCCGCGTGCGCCCCGACCGAGAACGGCAGCACCCGGATATCGATCACGTCGTCTCGCGACAGTCGCCGCAGGTGCTCGATCTGTCCCTTGAGCACCTGCTCGCCGCCGACCGGCCGAGTCAGTGCTCCCTCGCCGAGCACCGTCACGAGGTGGATCGGCGGGTTGCGGGCGAACAGCATCCGCTGCCGCTGCATGCGGAGCTTGATGTGACGCTCGGCGGCCTCCGTATCGACCGGCTGCTCGGCGGCGAAGATGGCCCTCGCGTACTGCGGGGTCTGCAGCTCGCCGGGGATGACCTCGCCGTCGTAGCCGAACATGCGGGACGCGGACGCCTCCAGCCCGACGTACAACTTGAACCACTCGGGGATCACCGGGCTGGCGTCCCACCACTCCTGCTGCGACGTGCCGAGCGCGAGCTCGGCGAGCGCATCGGTGATGCTCTGGTCCGCACCGTAGAGCCAGCAGAGCGCGCGCACATTGGCCCCGGTGACCGGCACCTTGCCCGTCTCGATGCGGTGCAGCGTCGGCTCCGAGATACCCAGGCGCGCCTCCGCCACCTGACGGCGGCTCATTCCGGATGCGGTCCGTAGCCGCGTCAGTCGCCGTCCCAATGTCCGTCGCACGACGCGCTGGCCTGTGACCGGCACTCCCTACCTCCGCCTCGCCAACCCCGTGTGGACGGTACCGCCGATCACCGTACCTGCAACGCCGCGTTGTCGACAGGCGACCCGGCGTTGCCAACCGACAGGCAAACGCGACGCGCCCATCATCGAGAGTCGCCACCCCGCCGACGGGATCCGCGCCAACACCTCGATTGCCATCGGCAAGGTGCTGAACGCTGTCCGGGTTTGCCCGGCGTGCGTTGATCTTTCGGACATGCCCGGGTCCGACCCGGTGGTCTCCCGCGCCGACCCACGGCGGCGCGAGGATCTGTGCACCCGAGATCGAGGACCGATGGCGGCTGTCCCGCACCTACCGTGCCTGCCGGCAAGTGGCGTTCAGACAAGCAGGTTCGGCTTCTGCGGACCGGGTTCGACGGCGGGCGGACCCGCCGTCCCGGCACCCGCGCCGACCGGCTCGCTCCGCCGTGCGGGGTTGCGGAACGCCGGAATCCGGCGAGTTCCCCGAGGGACGCGGCGGAGGCGGTGCACCACGAGGACAACCAGCAGGATGGTCATCAGCGGCGCGCCGGGGAACTTGGCGAACCGGGCCAGGCCCCCGCCGTCCGGCAGGACCAGGAGCGCGGCCGCAGCGCCGGCGGCCATGACCAGGTCGGTACGGGTGGTGGTCGCGCCGAGCAGCACCAGCGGGAACACCAGATACCAGGGATGAAAGGACGGTGCGAGGGCGATCAGGGCGGCGCTGGCGAGCGCCGCACCATGGAGCGCGCCGCGGACCGGGTCGCCGGCGTCCGAAGCGCTACGCAGCCACAGCCCGGCCAGGACGGCGGCCAGCAGGAACAGAGCGAGCAAACGGACAGCCGGGACGGCGTCGAATCCGGGAAGCAGAGGCTGCCCGGCATACGTCAGGGTCATGCCGATCGCCGTGGGCGGTGAGGTGAACTGGATCAGGTCCTGGGTGTGCGCGAGGCCGGAGATCCACCCGATGCCGAGGCCGCTGGCCCAGGTGAGCGCCAGCATGGTGACGCCGGTCGCCCCTGCCACCCGGCCGGCCGCCGGCCACGCGGCAGCCCGCTGATCCGGCCGGCGCACCGCGATGAGAATCGCGAACGGCACCACCACCACGGCGGTTATCTTGATCGCGACGGCGAGTCCCAGGATCGCGCCGGCGGCCGCCTGCGTCGCCGGGTGGCGGGCGCCGGCCACCAGCACGGCGAGGCCGGCCACGACCAAACCGATCATGAGCGCGTCGTTGTGCGGACCGCCGACCAGGTGCATCCCGACGAGCGGTCCGGCCAGCGCCACCCACAGGGCGCGCTGCACCGGTACGCCGCAGCGGCGCGCCAGGACAGGAACGCAGGCCGCGATGGTGAGCAGACCGGCGACGGCGAGCAGGCGCAGGATCAGGAGCACGGTGGTGAGCGACCCGCCGAGCAGGACCGCCGCCGCGGCGATCAGGACGAACAGCGGCCCGTACGGTGCGGGCGTGTCGCGCCAGATCGGCGAAACGGCGTCCAGCCACGGGCACGGCAGCGACGCGACCCCGGCCTCGTACGGGTTCAGGCCGTTGGCGAACAGATGCCCCTGGCACGCGTACGAGTAGACGTCGCGGCTGCCCATCGGCGGAACGGCGACAAACGGTGCCGCCCAGAGCGTGATCGTCGTCATGGCCCACCGTGGCGAGGGCACCCGGTCCCTGACCGCCCACCACAGGTAGGCCAGAGTGGCGGCGGCGGCCAACCAGCCGCCCAGGATGAGCGGGCCGTGCGGACCCCGCCAGACACTCGCCGGCGTGGCGGCGAGGTCTCCGTGCGGGAGCGCGCCACCGAGCCAGCCCGCGAGCGCCAGCACACCTGCCGCGAGCAGGCCGCCATAGCGGATCGTCCTCAGGCCGGGCACGGTCATGACCTCGGGGACGGCACGATTCGCGCCTGACGCTGGACGGGGCTTGGACGGTCGAGGCGGTATACCGCCACCACGAGCCCGCTGAGAGCCAGGGCGCCGACGCAACCCAGCGCCAGGCCCAGCAACGGCCGGTCCGCGAAGACCGCTCCGCCCAGGTAGCCGAGCAGGGCGGCCTGCACGGCCCAGATCAGCACGCCGAGCCCGGTGTAGCAGTGGAACCGCGTCAGGGGGTAGCCGACCACGCCGGCGGAGAAGGCCGTTGTGGAGCGGCCGCCCGGCACGTACCTCGCGGACACGATGATGAGCCCGCCGCGGCCGTGCAGCATGCGGTGGACCCAGTCGTGAACGAGCTGCGCGCGGCGACCGCGGGCGGTGCGCGCGGCGACCGCGCGGTTGCTCCGTCGCCCGATCCGGTACGACAACAGGTCCCCGGCGTAGGCGCCGAGGGCCGCGGCGGCGATGAGCAGGCCGAGGTTCGGCCGCCCGGTCGCCGCCGCGACCACCCCGGCCGCGACCACCGTCGACTCGCTGGGCATGAACGGCAGGATGGCGTCGAGGCCCGCGACGATGAGGACCAGCACCAGCACCCACGGGCCGGCGGTCAGGACATCGATGACATGCGGCATGCGTTCACGGTGGCGGCCGAACAGGGCCACCGGATGTACGGACGGTGAGTCCACGAGATCGGACAGGTGGCGGTCTGTGCGCGGGGGCGGCACCCGGGCCGTCAGGTCAGGAACTGGTCGGCTCGCAGCGGGCGGCCGGTGATCCGCACGTCGCCGATCCAGCCGTAGAAGCCCTGGCCGTATCGCAGGTCGAAGGAGGTCGCACCGATCACGAACGGGCGACCGAGCGTGGCGATGCCCCGGGCCGGCTGCGTGGGGTTGCGCGCGATCACCGAGCCGTTCACCCAGACGGTGCTGCGCCGGCCGTCGTTGACGATCGCGACGTGCTGCCAGGTGCCGACCGGGAGTGTGTGGCTCCAGGACGTCGGGTTGTGGTCGCCGATGTGGCTGTAGAGCACGTACTGCAGGAAGCGCTCCGGGGAGAGGTTCAGGCTGCACGTCGGCTCGAGCGGTGACCAGCCGCTCTGCTTGCCGGCGTCGCCGCTGCGGCCCTCCCAGCTGAAGACGCCCATCCACGCGTGGTTGCCGGTGAACGGATCGGGCAGCTTGATGAACGTCTCGATGGTGTACCCGTCGAGGAACTTCATGCTGTTCAGCGCGGCGCCGGGTCCGGTGTGCAGGATCGCGCCGCGGTCCGGGCCCTGGCCGCCGTCGAACCGGAGGCTGGCGTGCGCCGGAGCGCCGACATGGTGGTCGGTGGACAGCCGCAGTGTCTCCGGACCGCTGTTCGCGAGTCGCCGTACCGTCAGGTCGTTGCCGTTCCCGGTCTGATCGGTGATCACGGCGCCGTCGATCACCGACTGCCCGGCCGTGTCGAACCGCCAGTAGGCGACTGTCCGCCGGTCGATGACCCGGGCGGCCGGCCGCGGGGCGGGCAGCGCCGGCGGCGCGAAGCCGGCGAACCGCTGCGCGAAGTCGACCTCCAGGCTGAACCGGTCCGCGTCGCCGGTCAGCTCGATGTTCTCGGACTCGAGCGGGGTGCGCTTGCGCGGGTCACGGGCCAGGAACCAGGGTGCGAAGGTCTCGACGTCGATCCGCCCGCGAGCCAGATCGAAGCGGTAGAGCCGGATCATGGCGGCGCCGCCGTAGTAGCGGTCCTGGTAGTTGGTGATGTGCACGTGGACGTCATGGCCGGCCGCGTTGCGCAGCACGGCACGTCCCGGCGGCCAGTAGTGGCCGTTCAGGGTGAGGAAGATCTGGTCGTTGTCCTTGATCAGGGTGTCCCACAGCCGCCGGCCGTTGTCGGACAGGACGGCTTCGCCGCTCTCGCCGGCGTAGGCGAGGTCGTGGGTGGTGACGATCGCCGGCGACGTGGGATGCCGGCGGAGGACGTCCTGCGCCCACCCGATGCCACCGTCGGAGATGCGCCAGTCGAGCGCGAGGATCAGCCACTGCCGGCCCGCGGCGCGGATCAGGTGGGCCCGGTTGTAGCCGTCCGGGCTGGCTCCCGCGAACGTCGGGTCGCCGGCGAACCGGCTCGGGCCGAACGTGTCCAGATAGGCCGAGGCGCCACGTTGGTCGTCGGTGGACGATCGGATGTCATGGTTGCCGGCCAGCACGCTGTACGGAAGCTTGCCGTCGATCGTGCTGAAGGTCCTGCCCGCGAGGGCGATTTCCTGCTCCGTGCCGTGTTCGGTCACGTCGCCGAGATGCGTCAGGAAGGCGATGTTGTCCTCGGCCCGCTGCTCCAGCAGATAGTGCAGCGTCGCCCGCAGCGGCGCCGGGTCGGCGCTGTCGGCATCGAACAGATACTGCGTGTCCGGAAGTACCGCCACGGCGAATCGCGGATCGGTGGAGTCGAAGCGTCTCGGTGCCGCCTGGGCGGCGAGGGCGTTGGCGGTGGGTGCCGCGGTGATCATCGTTACCGCGGGGGCGGCCACGGCCGCTCGTAGCAGATTCCGTCGTTCCACGGACGTCAATATGCCGGCGGCACGACAACGCCCGGCGGCCACCAGGCAACGGGCAACGGGCAGCGAAACGCCGTTTCCGTACCGCGGCGACGGGACGTCACGCGCGGTCCAACAAACGTTCACTGTGGTCGATTACCGTTCTCCCTTCGCAACACGGGGGACTGTTGACGGACGCCTCTTTTCTCGCGCTCGCGTCAGCGGTTCGGCCCGAGCAGGCTGGGGTAGTAGTCCGCGCGGATCAGGTGGGCGCGGGAGAAGAACAGTGCCCAGAGGCTGCCCTTCTTGGCGCGGACGTGAGGCAGCGCGACTGCGTCGTCACGAGCGAGCGCGGTGATCACCTCACGGATGATCGACCCGGGGGCGGCAACCACCGTGGTGCCGCCCTCGGCGGCGAGGTGCCGGAAACTGTGGACGTTGCCCGCCCGCCGGTGACAGCCGTACGCCTCGGGAAGGGCCCGCCCGTCCCCGATGGGCAGGCGCAACCGGGTGGCCAACGGCGCGAGAGTGTCGCGGCGCGGGTTGTCGGGTACGCACACGAGCCGGTTGGGGCCGAAGCCGGGCAGCAGGCGGCGCAGCGCCCGGGCCTGCCGGCGCCCTGGGCCGTCGAGCGTGGGCGCACCGCTTCCGCGGTGGGCCGCGGCGCTGGCATGGCGGACCAGCAGCACCACAGCGTCGACCATGACGGCCTTGGACAGCGCATCGAGAATTGCGACGTCGCGCTGATGGGTCAGCACGGCACGTGCCTCGAGCACCGGCAACCAGAGCGCCTCGTCGACCTCGGCTGTGGGGGTGAAGCCGCCGTCCCGCCCGGACATGGCCCAGAACCGCACCACCTTCGCCCCTGCGGGTGACCGGTACCGCTGGGTGGGCAGCCGTGGCCCGAGCACCGGATGGATGCCGGTCTCCTCCCGCACTTCCCGACAGGCGGTGGCCAGGGGATGCTCGCCCCGGATCGCCTTGCCCTTGGGCAGCGACCAGTCGTCGTACCTGGGCCGGTGCACCACGGCCACCTCGGTCGTGCCGCCGCTGTTGCGCCAGACCGCCCCACCGGCGGCCTGGACGATCGATGCGCCCACCGGATCACCTCAGGCTGAACCCACGGAACCAGCGGCCGGACCTGACCACCGTCCACCGCCGACGGTGCGATGCTCAGGCGACCGGCATGTGACCGACCCGTTAACGCGCGCCGCTTGTTTAACGAACGTTAAGGGTGGCCGCGGGTCAGCGCGGCTGGTACGACCGGGGGAGCCGCATGCCGCGCTCGGCCATGATCGTGCGTACCCGGTCCGGGTAGTTGGTGATGATGCCGTCCACGCCCATGTCCATCAGGGCCTCGACGGTGGCCGGATCGTCGCAGGTCCACGGGATCACCTTCAGGTCGCGTGCGTGCGCCCTGGCCACCATCGCCTTGTCGGGATAGAACCGGAACCCCGGATCGGCGACGGTGCCGTTCTGGGGGAAGCCGTAGTTCGGTGACACCGCGGTGACGCCCGGGATCGCGTCGGCCGCCCGGACCAGGTCACCGTCGTAGTCGTCGGCGTCGATGCCACCGAGCCACGGCGATGCGCCGGGCTGCCCCACCTGCAGGAAGTCGTAATTGGTCAGCGCCACCAGCGGCCACCGCGGTGCCAGCCGGTGCATCTGCCGCAGGGCACCCCAGTCGAACGACTGGATCGTCACCTGACGCTCCAGGCCGGACGCCCTGACCTCCTCGAAGACCCGGCGCACGAACACCTCGCGGGGCGCGGTCTGCTCCGGGGCGCCGGCCTCGACCTTCGTCTCGATGTTGAGCGTGACCTGGTGCGCACGGTACCGCTTGACCAGGGCGAACACGTCGCGTAGCTCGACGAGGCGGAAGCCCTTGATCTGCTCCTGCTCGGGGAAACCGGGTAGCTGCTGGTATCCGCAGTCCATCGTCCTGATCTGGGCCAGGCTGAGGTCCTTGATGTACTTGCCGACGTACGGGAACTGCGGGTCACCCGGCGTGGCGGGTGCGGTGTCGCGGCATTTCTGGGCGTTGACCTTCCGGTCGTGGGTGACCACGACCTTGCGGTCCCGGCTGATCTGGGTGTCCAGTTCCAGGGTGCTGACCCCGAGTCGCATCGCCTTGCCGAATCCTTCGAGGGACTCCTCGGTCGTCAGGCCGATCCCGCCGCGGTGCGCCTGCAGATCGAAGTGGTTCCGGTGGCCGGGCGTTGCGGACGCGGGCGCGGCGACGATCAGGGCCGGTGCGAGGGCCAGGCCCGCCAGGAGATGGCGCAGAGACATCAAAACCTCGGTTCGTCAGGCTGGGCTGATCCGGCCACGTTAGGCAGGCTTTGAGCGCCTGGCCGTGGACGTGGCGTGTGAGGGTCGTGAACGCTCCGCAAACGACCTGCGTGGCGACCGGAGCGACGCGAGGTGACAGTGTGCCGGAGCGTTTCCAGGAACTGCTCAGAGGTGTCGATCCATTCACGTTCTGGACATCGGGGCTTGGCGTCCCGCACGCCCGTCGACGGCACCCTGAGGGTTCCTGCCCGTTCATCGGAGTGCCATACATGATCACCCTTCTGGTCGTGCTTCTCGCCGTCTCCCTCGGGGTTCTCCTGGCCGCATTCGACGACCCGGATGCGAACGACGAGCCCCCCGCCGCGGTGTCCTCGGCATAGTCATGGCCGTGGGTCGACGGGACCTGCCCCGCGCGGCGGTGGCCGCCCCCGCCGTACCTCCGGCGGGGCGATTCCGAATGCCGACGTTCGTCGGCGCCTCGCCCGACGGCGACCGTGGCCCGGCGCGACGCACGCCGCTGGCGGCCGCTGCGCCGCATCCGATCCTGGGACGATCGATGACACCCGAGCGGTGGAATCCCGGGGCCCTGGCCGCGTCGCTGTAGCCGATGTCGTGCAACCAGGCCGTCGCGACGACCACGTCGGCGTTGACGTCCAGCAGCCTGGCCAACGTGCACACCGGCTGTCTTCCGCGAGACCGGGGGCTGACTTGCCGCCGGCTTGTCGTGACCTGGCCGTGACGTGGTGAACTCTTCACCGAGCACTCGACCTGCGGATGTTCGAGGCTCTACTCTTACCGCCCAGGAAACAGCAGGTGACGAAAGGCAGCATCATGGCCGAACCGGCGGTCGATATGGTCACCACTCCCGACGGCAGCCTCGTCATCCGGCCCCACGGCCTGCTCGACGCCGATCAAGCCGTCGAGCTGCGCCTCGCCCTGGTCCACGCGGTGCGGCATCTGCGCCCGCTGCGCCTCATCCTGGACATGCAAGACGTGCACGACGTCGACGCGATCAACGTGGGCACGCTCGCCGCCGCCTGTCACCTCGGCGACGACCACCAGGTCGCCGTCTTCCTCGACAATTCCTCAGCGGCCGTCGCCGGCCGGCTCACCGCCGCGGGCGTCGCCCATCACCGGCTCCGGCACGTTGGCGCGTCCCGGGCCGCGTGATCTGTCGATAGTGCGGGGCAGCCTGTCCCGGACGTCCACCCGGTTGCCGCAACCACCGGCCGCCCACCCGCCCCGACGTCCGAACAGGACAAAAAGCGAACACCCCCGGCCATACCGCACAGGCTTGGAACCCAAGCCGGCTCCGGACCCGTGGTACGGGCCCCCGGCGGGAGAGCAGGGCTACGCCCATAGGTATAGCCGGGGTCCATCACGCGGCAGATGTGTGCCGCTGCCCGCGTCGGCGATGCTCATGACCATGACGAACAACCAATCTCGGCGCCGGTGGTGGACGGGCGCGGCGGTGCTGGTCGGCGGAGCAGGCCTGGCCGGAGGAAAGCTGATCCAGTCCGGCGCGGTGGCTGCCGACTTGCTCAGCCACTGGTACGGCCAGGTCCTGCTGACCGTCGTCGGCGTCGCGGTCGCGGCAGCCACCCTGTTCTTCCTGGACTGCGCCTACCGTCGCTGAGTGCTGTTCTCGTGGTTGATCGGGGTCTTGTGTCCGAGCCGGGAGTGGCGGCGGACGGTGTGTAGCGGTGCAGCCGGCGGAAGCCGGCCAGGCGCCGCGGAGCCCGACAAACTCGTCCTTATGGGCGAAACAGCGGCCGAAGGTCCAACTCCATGATCAACCAATCGGCTTAAACATGGGCACTCTTCACCCTTACGATATCGCCTTCATCGCCAAGTACACAGCGGACTTAAGGCGCAGATCGTACGTTGTCGGCACGGCTTCGTTTTGTCCTGGTACAGCCGTAAGCCCACGACGACGACTCACCTGTGAAGGATCCTCATGCTGAAAGCACTTGCCACCGGCGCCACGCTTGTCGCCGCGCTCACCGGCATCGCCGCACCCGCGCATGCGACGCCTGCACCGCCGGCCGGCGACAGGATGTCCATCGACGTGGTCTCGGCGAACGGCTCCGGCTGTCCGTGGGGCACCGCAGCGGTAACGGTGTCGCCGGACAGCAAGGCGTTCACTGTGGCCTACAGCGAGTTCACCGCCCAGGTCGGTGCCGGCGCCAGGCCCACCGACTTCCGCAAGAACTGCCAGCTCGGCCTGAACGTCCATGTTCCGCAGGGCTACACCTATGCCATCGCCAGCACCGACCACCGCGGCTTCGCCCACCTGGAACGCGGTGCGTTCGCCTCCCAGACCGCTTCCTACTACTTCCAGGGCGAGCCGCGGACCAGCCGCATCCGGCACAACTTCCGCGGACCGGTGGAAGGCAACTGGCAGCGCACCGACACCATCGGCATCAGCTCGTTGTCGTTCCTGCCCTGCGGCGAGCAGCGCTACCTCAACGTCAACACCGAACTGCGGGTGAGCGCCGGCTGGTCCAACAAGAGGAGGACGACCAGTTTCCTGACCATGGACTCCACCGACGGCAATCTCGACACCGTTTACCACGTCGCCTGGAAGAAGTGCTGACACTTCGGTCCAGCGGGCGTCGGTGGCCGGGCAGGTAGCAGCAAAGCCCGGCCACCGACCACCCACACGGTGCCTTTCGCGCCTCGCGCGGGGTGATCACCCAGTCAGGGAGGGCACGCCCAGGCACAGACCGATCACCTCGTCCTCGGCCCCGGGGCGTTCGGTGGCCTGCACGGCCAGCGCGGTCAGTGCGGGCACCCGGCCCGGCTCCTGGCGATAGGCCGCCCGGATCGCCCCGGTGCCGAAGGTGATCCGGGCCAGCACGGTCCGGTGCGCCGCGACCAGCAGCCGGCGGTCACCGGCCGTGACCTCCGGATCGAACACGTCCACCCGGCGCACCACGCCCTGGACGCTGAGCGACTCGACGGCGTACGCCGGCCCCGCAGGCGGGTCCACCGGGCTCCACTCGGGCAGGTATCGCCGGCGAAGGTGCGGGTGGTGGCAGGCGGCGGCCGCCCGCAGCCCGGGGGAGGGCAGCCCGAGCAGGTCGGCGACCACGGCCGCGGCGTCGGTGTAGTGCGGGTCCGGCGCCCAGACCCCGGCGATGGTGTGCCGGCCGGACCAGGTGGCCGCCTGGTCGGCGATCTCGGTGATCCGGATCGCCTCGAGCGGGGCGCTCGGCACCCCGCCGGGCCAGTTCCCGGTACGGGTGTCGACGACCAGCGGGGTCAGGCCTCGACCGGTGACGGCATCCAGATAGCGCCGGTTCGTGGTGGCGTCCACACCGCCCAGCAACAGCACCGATCGCATGCTCAGCCTCCCTCGGTGGTCACGGTCGCGACCTGCCGGAGCGTCGCGGGCTGATCCGGCACCACCTCGATCCGGATGGTCTCGTGGCACCGGCGTTCGAGGCGGTCCAGCCCGGCGGCGTCCGGGGCGTCGAGAATGACCATTGTGGACCGGTCCGCGGACTCGCGGACCGGTTGCAGCCGGGTCCCGGGGACCCGACCGGCCAGCACGTAGTGCACGGTCGGTGGTGCGCCGGCGGGCAGCGGGGTGACGGCCGGCCAGGCGGGACGGTTGTCCAACCCGGATACCGGTACGCCGAGCCCGTCGGCGTGCACCGCCCGCAGGATGCCGGGGGCGTGCGGCAGGTAGACCTGACGGGCGTGCCGGTACGGACCGGGGTGCCGCGCCGGTTCGCCGAGCAGGATCGCCAGCAGCGTCTCCACCAGGGGCACCCCGGTCGCCAGGTGGTACAGGGTGTCGATGGCGTCCCCGGCCGGCCGCGCGGCGACCTCCATGAGGGTGATCGTGCCGCGGGGGGAGACCCGGAACTCGGCGTGGGCCGCGCCGTCGGCGAAGTCCAGCCGGTCCAGCACGGCGGCGTTGGCGGCGAGCACGGCGGCGCGCACCGCCGGGGTCAGCCGCGGGTCCGGGGTGGTGTGCCCGGTCTCCACGCAGTGCACGCCGTCGTCCTCGTTGGTGCGTTTGCCGGTGATCTCGGCGAAGACCACGGTGTGCCCGGCGACCAGGGACTCCACGGACAGCTCCGGGCCGGGCACGTACTGCTCGACGACCGCGGGTTCGATCGGGGCGTATTCGTCCAGTGCGGCGCGCAGGTCCTCGGTGCTGTGCACCTGCCGTACCCCCGAGCTCGCGGTGCGGCCGATCGGCTTGACGACGGCCGGGAAGGTGGTCCAGTCGGTGAGGGCGGCGGCGCGGGCCTCCGCCGGCACCAGCCGCGAAGGCGGGCTCCAGGCCGCCAGGTAGCGGCGTTGCAGCAGTTTGTTGCGGCAGACCCGGGAGGCGCGCAGCCCGGGCCCGCGCAGGCCCAGCAGGTCCGTCATGGTCGCGGCCACGTCGACGTACGGCTCGCCCAGCACCAGCACCGCGCGGATGTCGTGGTCGCGGGACCAGGCAGCGACCCGGTCGCCGATGTCCTGGCCGCGGTGGTCCGGGATCCAGGCGACCTCGGCGATCCCGGCCAGGCAGTGGTCCGGGTCGCGGCGGCGGACCGCGTCGATGCTCGCGTTGCGCGGGTTCAGGTTGTCGATGCCGAGCACGGTCAGGCCGCGGCGGCGGGCGGCGGGCACCAGGGTGGGGTAGCGGTAGCCGAGCATCACGCCGAACACGAGCACGGCTGGTGGGCGGCCGCGGGCGGGCACGGTCAGCTCACCGGGACGGCGGTCAGGATCCGGACCGCCGAGCCCGCCAGGGGCGCGGTCACCGACTCCAGCGTGAAACCGGCTGCCGCCAGCAGCTGCCGGTATTCGGTGCGGCTGCGCTCGCGTCCGGTGGTGTAGGCCAGCATGGCGATGTCGCTGAGCACGACGCCGATCGCCTCCGGGGCGTCCAGCCGGTCCGGCATGACCGGTTCGATGACCAGCAGCCGGCCGTCCGCGGCGACCGCCGCCCGGCAGTGCCGCAGCAGGGTGTGGCATCGCGTGTCGTCCCAGTCGTGCAGGATTCCCTTGACCAGCAGCGTGTCGCCGGCCGGGACGCCGGTGAAGAAGTCACCGTGCGCGATCGACCAGCGGCCGGTCAGGCCTGCGCGCCGGAAGGTGTCCGGGGCGTCCGCGGCGCCCGCGACGCTGTCGAACAGGATCCCCCGGGCGTGCGGCGTGGCCGTCAGGACGGCGGCCAGCAACGTGCCGTTGCCCCCGCCGACGTCGACGACGGTGCGCGCGCGGGTGAAGTCGTACGCCCGGGCGACCTCCGCGGCGACCGTGGCCGTGCCCTCGCGCATGGCGTTGTTGAACACGCCGGACAGCTCCGGATCCTCGGCCAGGTGGTCGAACAACGGCCGGTCGTGCGCCTGGCCGAACGCCGAACCGCCGGTGCGCACCCCGTCGGCGAGGGCGCCCCACGCCTGCCAGATCGCCGGGTGACCGTAGAGCAGCACGCTGGAGCGCATGGACCGCGGGTGGTCGGCGCGCAAGGGCTGGGCCACCTCGGTGAGCTCCACCTGATCGGCGTCGCCCTCGGCGGCCAGCCCCAGCACCACCAGGGCGCGGATCAGCCGGCTGAGCCCACCGGGGTCGCAGTCGAGGGCGTCGGCGAGCTTGGCGACCGGGACCGGCCCGGCCGCGAGCGCGTCCGGCACCCCGAGGCGGACCGCGGCGTACAGGATCTGGGAGGTCGCGTAGCCGTAGGCCATCCGGGACAGGTTCGCGTTCGTCAAGGTGGTTCCTCTCAGCGTCCGTACGGCAGCACGGGCAGCCGCCGCACCCCGTGCAGGAAGAGCGTCGGCGTCCAGGACAGGTCTGCCGGGTCGGTGGCCAGGCGCAGCCGAGGGAACCGGTGCAGCAGGGTGCCGATCGCGGCGCGGGCCTGCAGCCGGGCCAGGGCCGCACCGATGCAGAAGTGGATGCCGTGGCCGAAGCCGAGGTGCCGGTTCGGCGTGCGGGCGATGTCGAACACCTTCGGTGCGGGGAACGCCGCGGGGTCGCGGTTCGCGGCCAGCAGGACGGGGATCACCAGATCGCCCTGCGGGATACGGGTCCCGCCGATCTCCACGTCCGCCAGCGCGTAGCCGTGCCGGGCGTGGCCGACCGGACCGTTGAACCGCATGACCTCCTCGACCGCCGAGTCGATCAGCTCCGGCCGGGCGCGCAGCCGGGCCAGCTGGTCGGGGTGGCGCAGCAGTTCCAGCACGCCGTTGCCGATCAGGTTGACCGTCGTCTCGTCCCCGGCCAGCAGCAGCTGGAACACCGACGAGACCAGCTCGGTGCGGCTCAGCTCGCCGGCGCCCTGGGCCTGGATGAGTCGCGACAGCAGGTCGTCGCCGGGGTCGCGGCGCCGCGCGTCGATCGCCCGGTTGACGTAGCCGACGAACTCGCAACCGGCCCGGTGCACCCGGGCCATGTCCCCGCTGCGGCAGATCTCGTCGCTCCACCGGCGCAGGGTGGCCAGGTCGTCGAGCGGGAAACCGACCAGATCGGCGACGACCCGGACCGGTAGGGGCAGGGCGAGCGCCTCGATGACGTCGACCTCCCCGTCGGCGGCGGCGATGTCGTCCACCATGGCCAGCACCGCCTGCCGCAGCCGCCGGTCGATCGCGGCGACCGTACGGGGGCCGAAGGAGGGCGCCAGCAACCGCCGCAGCCGGGTGTGGTCAGGGGGATCAAGGTGGAAGACGTTGCGGCGGACCACGGCCAGCGGGTCGGCGTCGCCGCGGCGGTGCCGCGCGGCCAGGCCGGCGGGCAACCGCTCCGGCTGCCGGCCGATGTCCGGGTGGTGCAGAGCCTGCTGCACGTCGGCGTACCGGGTGAGGTACCAGGTGGACAGCCCGGTGACCCGGTTGACCCGGCGGTGCACCGGGTCCCGTTCCCGCATCCGGCGCAGCAGCGGATGCGGGTCGCTGCGGTGCTCGGGCGCGTCCAGGTCGAACACCGGCGATCCGGTGGAGGTCGGCGCGGTCACCGGGTCAGCCGACCAGCGAGTTCGGCTGGGCGGAACGTTCCAGCAGGTCCAGCGAGACGCCGAGCAGAGCCACCGCGAGCGGGTCGTCCCGGTCGGCCTCGGCGTGCGCGGACAACCGGGCCAGCAGACTGCCCAGCCGCGGCGCCGAGCCGTGGCCGTCCTGGCTGCGGCGCAGCAGGGCCAGGCTGAGCGCGGCCTGGGTGGCCAGCAGCCCGAGCAGCTCCATGTCGTCGAAGTCGCGCTCGTGCTCACCGGTGTGCCGGTCCAGCACCTCGAGCACCCCGATGCACTCGCCCTCGGCGATCAGCGGGGCGGCCATGATGCTGGCCGGCAGGTAGCCCGTCGAGGAGGCCGCGTCGCGGGCGAAGCGGTCGGTCTCCGCGACGCTGTCGGCGATCAGGGTCTGCCCGCTGGCGGCCACCCAGCCGGCGATGCCGGTGCCCGGCGCGAACCGCATGCCGATCAGGCTCTGCTGGCCGGCCCCGGCCACCGCGGCGAAAACGAGCTCACCGGTGTCCGGGCTGACCATGAAGACCGAGGAGGCTGCCGCGCCGTAGACGTGCCGGGCCACCGTCACGATGGACTGCAACAGGCGGCGTTCCATGGCGCCGTCAAGTGTTTCGTGTGGCGAGGACTCCACCGTCGACTCCTTTGCTCGTTATGTTGTCAGCGCAGTGGTAGAGGACGCTCTTGAGCTGGAACGGGGTCAGCCACGGGTGTTTGCTGAGGATCCGCGCGGCGATCCCGGCGATGTGCGGTGCCGCGAAACTGTTGCCCGTGCTGCAGCTCGTGCCGCCGCCGGGGCTGGCCACCGGCACCCGCAGCCCGCGTGCGCAGAACTCGACCGGCGGCGCGGCGTTGTAGTAGTACCGCAGCGACTCCTGCTGGTCGTGGCTGGCGACCGAGATGACCGAGGCGAAGTTCCACGGAAAGCTCTCGATCGGCAGGTTGTGCGCGGCCACCACGAGCATGCAGCGCCGGAAGTAGGCGCGGTCGCACAGCTCGGCCAGCCGGTTGCGGTATTCCGGACGGGCGGTGGACAGGCTCATGTTGATGATGTCGAAACCCTCGTCGATCGCGGCGGACAGCCCGGCGATCAGCGCGGCGCCGCTGCCGGAACGGCCGTCACCCAGCACCTTGATCGAGCTCAGCGAGACCGCCGGGGCGAGACCGCGGATGATGCCGGCGCAGGCGGTGCCGTGCCCGGCGGAATCGCGCGGCTCGCACGCCTCGACCCGCGGGGTACGCCCGTCGTCACCGGTGACCACCTGCCACGCCTGGTCCACCGGCGCGACCATCGGGTGGAACCCGTCGACACCGCTGTCCAGCACGCACACCCGGATGCCGCGGCCGTCGGCGCCGCCCCACGCCCAGTCCGGGTCGATGCCGTGGAAGACGTTCGCCGGCACCGGCTGGTCGCGGTAGTGCTCGGCGGGCATGCTCCAGGCGGGCAGCCCGGTGGCGTGCCGGGGGCGGTCCTGCCGCCAGGGGTGGCCGCTCATCGCCATGCCGTCACCGTGGCCAGGGGGCGGGTCGCGCCGACGGTGGCGAAGCTGTCGATCGCGGCGCCGGCCATCGCGTCCGCCTCGGCGTGGTGACCCAGGTGCCGGTGGGCCTGGGCGAGGTCGAAGTAGACCTCGCCGCGCAGGCAGGCGTCGTCGGTCCGGTCGAGCAGCGTCAGCATGTCGCCCATCAGGGTCTCCGCGCGGTTGTCCCGGGCGGCCAGGCGGACCGCGGCCGAGAGGCACAGGATCTCGCCGCGGACGTCCATGTCGTCCCGGCGGTCGAGCAGGGTGATGATCTCCGCGGCGGTGCCGTGCGGCGGTTGCTGCCGGGCGCGGGCGCGGGCCGCCTGGACCTGGCTGGTCAGCGCGGCGGTGGCGTGCCCGCCCCGCACGAGACGGTCGGCCGCCCACCGGTGGTGGCGTTCCGCGCCGACGTGATCGCCCCGCAGCGAGCACGCCATCCCGGCGGCCTGGTCGATCAGGATCCGGCCCATGCTCAGGCGCAGCTGGTCGGCGGCCGCACCCGCCTCGGCCAGCGCGGCCAGCGCGCCGGCGTGGTCGCCGGTCAGCGCCAGGCAGCGGGCCTGCACGGCCAGGACCGGCACCAGCAGGAACCGGTCGGCGGCGAAGCGGACGAGCAGTTCCTGGCAGCCGGCCAGGGTGTCGCGGACCGGGGTGGGCGACCATTGGCGGATCTCGCAGACGGCGGCCAGCAGCCGGTCCTCCTCGTAGACGTCGCCGATCGCGCGGGCGTGCCCGAGGGCGGTGACCGCGGCCTGCTCGGCGGCGCCGAAGCTGCCGCTGTTGAGCAGCAGCAGCATGCGCAGCTGCTCGAAGCGGCACCAGGCGAGCCGATCGGTCTCGTCGGCCCGCAACGCGGCGAGCAGGGCCGCGACGGTGGCCTCCGGGATCCGGCCGGCGCGGACCGCCAGCAGGTGCTGCTGCACCTGGCAGGGCAGGTGATCGGCGCAGGCGGCGACGGCACGCATTGCCCGGGGCAGCTCACCGGAGAGCATCAGCGCGTCGCTGAGCCGGATCGTGGCGAGCACCCGCCACCGCGGGGAACCGCCGGGCAGGTTCACCGCCCGGCCGAGCACGCCGACCGCCGTCGGGATGTCCCGCTGGCGCAGCGCGGCGGTGCCCTCCGCCAGCAGGGCCGTCGCGGCCCGCTCGACCAGGGCGCCCAGCTCCGGGTCCCGCGGGCGCAGGGCGTTGAGCAGCCGGGTGGCGGCCTCGAAGTGGAACGCCGGGCTGACGTCGTGCTCGGCCAGGCGCCGGTGCCAGGCGAGCCGTCGTTCCTTCTCCAGCCGGCCGTACGCCACCTCGTGCACCGGCTGCTGGACGAAGCGGTAGCCGTGGCCGTCCTCGGCCGGGGAGATCAGCCACCGCCGCAGCAGGGCGTCGAACGCGGCGGCGGGCACCGGCTCACCGATGCAGGCCAGTTCCTCGACGGTGAAGCTGAGCCCGACGACGGACGCGGCGACCAGCAGCTGGCGGGCGGCCGCGGGCAGCCGGTCGATCATCGCGCCGACCATGGCGGTGATCGTCGGCGGGATCTGCTCGACCGGCCCGCCCGGCACCGCCTCCAGGACCAGCTTGATGAACAGGGGGTTGCCCGCGCCGTAGACCGCGGCCCGGTCGGCCAGGTCCAGGGTGTGCGCCAGCACCTCGGCGTCGTCGGTGGCGCCGGCCAGCGAGGCGGCCAGGACCGCGCTGTCGGCCGGAGCCAGGGCGCCGACCTCGATGAGGTCGCGCTCGCCCAGCCCGCACAGCCACGGCAGGTCCATGACGGTGAGCTCGGGACGGGCCACGCAGACGGTGAGCAGTGGCAGGTCCGGCAGGCCGTCGATGAGCTCGCCGATCAGCCGCAACAGCGTCTCCCCGGCCCATTCCAGGCTGTCCCAGACCACCACCAGCGGCCGGTCGCAGGCCGCGGCGAGCACCTCCCGGGCGGCCCAGTACACCTCGTCGACCGCCGGCCCCGGTGCCGCGCCGGGCCGCCGGGACAGGGCGGCGTCGCGCAGCCCGGCCAGCACCGTGGCGATCCGGCTGTCCGCCAGGACCAGCTGCTGGCTGCGGGGAGCCTGCCGGGTGACCGCCTCGAGGATCTGGTTCAGGGCCACCCAGGCGCCGTGCGGGCCGTACGAGGGGCAGGTGCCGACCACCGCGACCACCGCGTCGAGCTCACCCAGCGCCTCGTGGACCAGCCGCGTCTTGCCGATCCCGGGCGGCCCGAGCACCGCCACCGTCCGGGCCCGGCGCCGGTCGGCGACCCAGCGATAGCTGTCCAGGATGCGGGCCCGTTCGACGGTGCGGTCGACCATCTGCCCGTCGGCCGGCCGGTGGTCGTCGTCGGCGCCGGTCACCCGCCAGGCCGGGACCGGGTCGGTCTTGCCCTTGAGGGTCAGCGGGGTCACCGGCATGAGGGCGATCCGGGTACGGGCCAGCCGTGCCACGGTGTCGTTCACCAGGATCTCACCGGACACCGCGGCGGACTGCAGCCGGGCGGCCAGGTTCACCACGTCACCGACCACCCGCAACCCGGCCCGCGGGGACCGGGCCACCAGCGCCTCCCCGGCCGCGATGCCGCAGTGGATCTCGAACGGCGGGACGGTGGCGCCGGGGTCGCGCAGCTCGCCCACGTCGGTGCGGATCTCGAAGGCGGCGCCCAGGGCCCGCAGCGCGTCGTCCTCCTGGGCGGTGTCGGCGCCGAACACCGCCATGATGGCGTCACCGATGAACTTCTCCACCACGCCGCCGTGGTCCTCGACGGCGCTGGAGCAGATCTCGTAGTACCGCTCCATCAGCATCTGCAACGGCTCCGGGTCGACCCGTTCGGCGAGCCGCGTCCACCCGACGAGGTCGAGGAACAGGACCACCACCAACCTGCGGCTCACCGGGGGTCACAGCATCTTCACGTCGTGGGCCACGACCTCGCCGGCGGCCTGCTGGAGCCGGGACTGCACCGAGACCAGGACGGTGAGCTCGGTTTCGGTGAGCGCGGCCAGCACCTCACGCTGCGAGGTGCTGAGCTGGTCGACGGGGAAACCGGCCGCGCGCAGCTCGGTCAGGGGATCGCGCATCGTGCACCTCACGGGTGGGAGACGGACGGCGGCCAGATGCCGATCGGCAGCAGCCGGTGGACGTAGCAGTAGGCGACCAGTTCGGCGCGGTTGCGGCAGTTGAACCGGTCCAGCAGGATGCTGATCTCCTCGCCGACGGTGTGCCGGCTCAGGCGCAGCTCGCGGGCCGCACGGTCGGTGGTGTGGCCCCGGGCCAGCATGGTCAGCAGCTGCATCTCGCGGGCCGACACGGACTTACCCAGTGCTGTGGTCATCTGCGTGAGCTCCTGACGACGTGCCTTGAATGAACAACTCACGCACCATCACCGCGGCCATGAACGACACACCGTGCCACCGCGCCCGGTGCTCGAACCAGAGCCAGTCACCGTCGGGATTGACCTCCAGGAACACCACTTCCCGGGTGTGCGAGACGAGCAGGTCGAACGCGCCGAACCGCAGGCTCCAGGCGGCACACAGGACGCCTACCGCGGTGCGCGCCTCGGCCGGGCAGTCCACCCGGGTCACGGTGACGCGATCGGGTTCGGTCCACGGGCTGGCGGGCCCCGGCTTGTCGATCTCAAAAGCGCAGATCCCGCCGTTGAGGTAGTAGACGCGCAGCTCCCGGACGTGGGCGACGTACTCCTGCAGCACCATCGGGCGGCCCTGGTCCGGGCCCGCGGCGTCGCCGGCGAGCCGCGGCCGGGCCCCGGGCCAGCGGCGCCGGTCCGGTTCGTACAGCCGGAAGTCCTGGGTCTTGACGACGGCGCGGACCGCCGTCACCCGTCCGGCGTCCCGCTCCGGTGCGGTGCTGAGCACGGTGCGCGGCACCCGCACGCCGAGGCGTTCGGCATCGGTGAGCTGGCCCGGGCCGGCCGGGGCGCTGCCGGGCAGGGCGGCGTCCGCGGTGGCGGCCAGGTGGGTGAACAGTCCCGACCAGGACACCGCGTCCAGCACCCGCAATCCGGGGACCTGGACGGCGAGCGCGGCCGCGGAGGTGTGCCGGGCCCAGACCACGACCGGGCGCACCCGCCGGCCGTGCACGTGCAGGACGCCGGTGGCGAGGTCGAGGGAGAGCGGCACCCGGGCCAGGTCCCGGTGGTTCAGCAGCACCGCGGGGGTGCCCAGCGCCCGGGTGAGCAGATCGTGCACGGTGTCCAGCTCGCGGCCCCCGGCGCCATTGACGAGAACAACGGCGGATTGCGCGCCGATGCTATTCGCCGAACCGGTGATGGCCATGACCGAATGCTAGTGACGCCAACGGTGCCCCAACGGCAGATCAGCGGCAGTTCAGCGGCAGCTTCGGGCGACGCGACCGCCGCGCTTCCGCCCGGCGCGTAGGGTCCGATCCGGGTCCGAAGTGCACATTCGCATCGTTCACCGGTGGCCTGTCATTTCTTTCCGCCGCCCGTTCACCGGGTGGGTGAATGCCGGGGAAAGAAGCCGGAAAATGGCATGAGGAATGGAGGGAGGAATCGTGTCGAGTGATGTGGTGACAGCCGTGGAGCTGACCAAACGCTACCGGGGCAAGGACACCCCGGCGGTGGACGGCATCTCGTTCGATATCGCCCAGGGCGAGACGGTCGGGCTGCTCGGGCCCAACGGGGCCGGCAAGACCACCCTGATGAAGATGATCTGTGGAGTGACCCCTCCCACCACCGGCCGGATCCGGGTCTTCGGGGCGGACCCGGTGCACGAGCCGGTGGCGGCCAAGAACGGCATCGGCGCGATGCACCAGTCCGGGCCGTACGACGAGATGCTGTCGGCTCTGGACAACCTGCAGATCGCGGCGAGGTTCCGGGGTGTCTCCTGGCGCGCGGTCCGGCCGTGGGCGATGGAGGTGGCCGAATACCTGGGCCTGGCCGAGGCCCTGCCGCAGCTGGTCTTCCAGCTCTCCGGCGGCCAGCGGCAGCGCCTGCAGATGGTCCGTGCGCTGCTGACCATCCCGCGCCTGCTCATCCTCGACGAGCCGTCCGCCGGGCTGGACGTGGCGGGCCGGCACGAGGTCGAGAAGTTCGTGCGCTGGCTGCGCGACGAGCGCGGTGTCACCGTGCTGTGGACCAGCCACCACATCGACGAGATCGAGCGCAACTGCCAGCGGGTGCTGGTGATCAACCGCGGCAAGGTGCTGCGCTTCGCCCACCCGCGTGAGCTCGTCCGCGAGTACGGCGGCGCGCACCTGCTGGTCTCCGTGGAGGACGCGGTCGCCGGCAAGGTCGTCCTGGAGTGGGCCGAGTCGGCCGGCTACACCGCTGCCGTGGACAACCTCGAGGTCCGCATCGAGGACGCGCAGGTGCGGGAGGTGCTGCCCGAGCTGGCCCGGTACTGCCAGGACTCGGCGGTGGCGATCACCGGCGTGGGCACCGTCACCGACTCGCTGGAACAGGTGTTCCTGCGGATGACCGAGAACAGGGGATGAGGGTCGTGACCGACCTGGCGTTCAAGACCACTCCGCCGGTGGGATCGACGAAAGCGGCCGACCTGTCCGCGGTGTTCTACCGTGAGTACGCCCTGCTCGCCCGCAACCGGGTCAACCTGATCCTCGGGCTGGCGCCGATGCTGGTCTACCTGCTGCTGGTGAACACCTCACTGAGCAACGTGGTCGGTGACATCACTTACCGCGGCACCGTGCTGCCGTACGCGGTGTTCCTGCTGCCGATGGTGCTCGCGATGTCGGTGATCAGCGCGTCCGGCACCACCGGCATGGCGCTGTTCCAGGAGGAGATGAGCGGCGTGTCGACCCAGCTGTGGTCGTGGCCGCTGCGCCGCTCGCGGTTCCTGCTCGGCAAGGTGCTGGCCGGGGTATCGCTGGTGCTGGCGCAGAGCATCCTGGCGCTGATCGTGGCCGCCATCGTCTTCGACTACCCGTTCGACCCGGCGCGCTGGGGCTGGCTGCTGCTGGCGCTGATCCTGGCGTCGGTGGCGTTCAACGGGATCTACATGGCCGCGGCCATCAGCATCAGCGACTACCGCACGTTCATGGTGCTGACCACGCTGTCGATGACGGTGCTGGTGTTCGCCGCGCCGTCGCTGTCGCCGACCCAGCAACTGCCGGTCGTGCTGCAGTGGATCTCAGTGGTCAACCCAGTGACCTACGCGGTCAACGGCATGCGCGACGCCGCGCTGTTCGGCATCGGCACCGCCTGGCCCAGCCTGGTGGTCCTGTTCGTGGTCGCGGTGGTCGCCAACGGTCTGGCCGGGCACGCGCTGCTGCGCCGCACCCGCAACCTCTGAGACCGGAGCGGACATGCCGACGACGACTTCCGCACTGTCCTGGCTCGCCACGGACCGCGACCTGACCACCGTACGGCTGCCGGGCACCAACCGGGCCCGGCCGCCGGCGGCGACCCTGCGGATGGCCCGGGAGGCCGCCGCGAAGGTCGGGGTGACCCGGGTCGCCGACATCACCCGTCTGGACACCCTCGCGATCCCGACCTACCAGGCCGTCCGTCCCCTGTCGCGGACCCTGGCGGTGTCACAGGGCAAGGGGGTGACCCCGGAACTGGCCAAGCTCTCGGCGCTGCTGGAGTCGGTGGAGACCTGGCACGTCGAGCAGCCGATGACGCCGGTGCTGACCGCGTCACCCCGCGAGCTGCGGCACGAGCTCGGCTACGACGTGGCGGCGCTGCCGGCCGGCACGCTCAGCGTGCTGCACGACGGGCTGCCGCTGGAGTGGCTGGCGGCCCGGTCGCTGGCCGACGGGTCCGCCACGCTGGTCCCGCTGCCCACGGTGCGGCTCACCCTGGAACAGCGCTCGGGCTGGAACCCGCCGGCCTTCTTCGAGTCGACCAACGGGCTGGCCAGCGGGAACACCCTGGTCGAGGCGACCCTGCACGCGCTGTACGAGGTGATCGAACGGGACAGCCTGACCGCCGCGGTGCGGGCCGGTGGCGAGCCGGGCGTCCGGGTGGACCCCGGTTCGCTGGGCTCGGTGGTGGTCGACGACCTGTGCGCGCTGATCGCGACCGCCGGGGTCACCCTGGAGACCCGGCTGGTCGCCTCGCCCACCGGGCTCCCGTGCTTCCTGGCCTGGGTGTCCTGCGACGACTACCCGGCCGCCATGTACGGCTTCGGCTGCCACCTGGACGCCGGCATCGCGCTGAGCCGGGCCGTCACCGAGGCCGCCCAGGCCCGGCTGGCCTACATCTCCGGTGCCCGCGACGACCTGCAGGACTCCATCGACCAGCCCGGCGCGGTCCGTCGCCGCGAACCCTCCGGACCGGCCGCGGACCTGGGCCCGCTGCTGCCCGCGCCGACCTGCCACGGCAGCCTGCTGGAAGACCTCGAGGACGTCACGGCCCGGGCGACCGCCGCGTTCTCGTACCCGCCGCTCGTGGTCGACCTGACCCGGGAGGACATCGCCGTGCCGGTCGTCAAGGTGGTGGCGCCCGGCAGCCGGATCTGCCCGGAGGTGCTGTGATGAGCCGATCCACAGTGGTCGTCTACGCCGGTCCGACCGTCTCCGCCGACGAGGTGCACACGGTGCTGCCGGACGCCGAGGTCCGTGCCCCGGTCGCCCGCGGTGACCTGCACGCCGGCCCGTGGCGACCCGGGGACACGGCGGTCCTGATCGACGGCTTCTTCCGGGAGCGCCGCTCAGTGGGCCACAAGGAGATCCTCGGGCTGCTCGGCGCGGGCGTGGACGTGATCGGCACGGCCAGCATGGGTGCGCTGCGGGCGGCCGAGCTGTCGCCGTACGGGATGCGCGGCCTGGGCGAGGTCCACGCCATGTACGCCGGCGGCGAGATCGACGGCGACGACGAGGTCGGCGTGGTGCACGGGCCCGCGGTCATGGGCTACCCGGCCCAGACGGTGGCCCTGGTCAACCTGCGGTACGGCTGCCGCGAGGGGATCCGCCGCGGCCTGATCCCGGCCGGGTCCGCCGCCCGGGTCATCGAGACCGCCCGCGCGCTGCCGTTTGTCCTCCGGAGCTGGCCGGACCTGCGGCGGGCGCTCGGCGGCGCGCACCGGCAGACGCTGGACCTGCTGGACCAGCTGATCGGCACGGGCGAGTGGGACCGCAAACGCCTCGACGCGATGGCGGCGCTGCGCGCGGTGGCTGCCGGCGACCTGCCGCCGGTGCCGGTCACGACCGCGGTGACCACGGGGATCAGCCGCGACCAGGCGCTGAGCCGGGCCACCCGGCGCGAGTACGCCCCGGGCCGGTGGATGTCCGATCTGGACGTGCTGGACGCCGCCCGGCTCTTCGACGAGGACTACCCGCAGGTGCACGCCCGGGCGCTGACCGGCCTGCTGGCGGAGCTCGCCGACGCCGCCGGGGTGTCTCCGGACGGCTATGTCGCGTCCCGGCTCGGCGCGGTCGCCGATCCGCTGCCCGCGGGGCTCGCGTCCTGGCTCACCCCGGCGGAGGCGGCCGGCCTGCCGGGCACCGAGCGGCTGCGGCAGATCATGGTGCGGGTCTGGCCGTCCTGGCAGTCGGTCGACTGGCGGCCGGCCGTGCTGGCCCGGTTGCGCTGCTCGGACAGCTGGGCGCGGTGGTCGGCGATCGTCAGCGAGGCCGACGAGGCGGCCGAGCAGACCCGCTACCGGACGCCGATCCCGCCGCCCGCGCTCTGCGCCAGGATCTTCCTGCGGCACTGGCAGGGCGCCGGCACGACGCCGTTGGTCGAGATGGCCCGGCGCGGCTTCACCGGCGAGGAGGACCTCGGCGGCGCGGTCCGGCGGTTCTTCGCCTACGACGTCCAGCGCACCCGCGCGCGAGCAGCGGCGAGGTGACCGAGGGTCAGTCGAGCAGGCCACGCGCCGCGGCCCGGACGGCGAGCTCGAAGCGGGACTCGGCGTTCAGCCGTCCCATCATGGTGGCGATGGCCCGCCGCACGGTGCGCACGGAGACACCGAGCTGACGGGCCACCGCCTCGTCCTTGGCCCCGGTGGCGAGCAGCCGCAGGATGGCGATGTCGGTCGCGCTGGCCTCGTCCGCCGTGGCGGTGCCGGGGACGGGGCGGCCGTCGCGCCAGTACGCCTCGAACAGCGCTTCCATGGCGCTGACGGTGCTCGCGTCGTGCAGGATCAGCGCGCCCACCGAGCCGTCGCTCGGATCGATCGGGATCGCCGCGACGACGTGGTCGACGATGATCAGGCGGATCGGCAGGGTGGGCACGAGCCGGACCTGGCCGCCGGCGGCGATCAGCTCGCGGGCGTACGCCAGGGCCTGGGGCTCGCTGACGATGGTGTCCAGGTACAGCGTGCGGGTGATCACCCCGCGGGCCAGGACCTCCTGGTCGGGGCGCCGGCTGGCGCGCCGGGCGGCGCCGGAGTCGCGCGCCGGTGGGGCGAACGACAGCACCTCCTGGCGGGACTGGTCCGCCAGCTCCTGCAGACGCTCGCGGACCGCCGTCACGCCCTCGATGCGCTCGGCGGTGGCGTAGGCGCCGGACGGGCTGCGGTCAGGGGCGGGCGCCGCGGTGGGCGCATCGAGGTCCTCGGGCAGGTCGGCCATGAAGTCGGCCAGCATGTCGTAGCTCTCGTTGAGGCTGCGGCGCCGCGCGTCCAGGGCGGCACGTTCCCGCTGGATGATCTGCTGCATGGCCATCAGGGGAGTGGTCGGCACGTAGAACCGGCCCGACTCTTCGTTGCGGCGTACCAGCGACAGGTCGACGAGCTGATCGAGCAGCGCCGCCGCCTCCGGTACGGCCATCCCCAGCCGGGTGGCGAAGCCGTCCAGATTGAGGTCCGGGCTCGTGCGCAGGATCGCGTACGCCACCGTGACCCGATCGTGCGTGGGTGGCTGGCGGTGCAGCAACAGTGCCCCCCATTGCTGATTGGCTGAAATCGATGTCGCGAATTGCATTCTAGACAGCTCGGCCGTCCGGTGGAAACAGGGCCGTTTCGATATTGGGGTAGGTCGAAGGTAATTACCCGTAAGGTTCGTTTACATCCTTTACGTCCAGTTCGGACGGGCCCGGCGTCCGGTCGAATGCACGTGCATTTGCCGACCGGTCGGCGATGTCGGCGTGATGTCCGTACAAGAGGCCGGAAACCAGCTCTTACCGGCGACTTTCGGATGTCCGACGTGGCCGGATGTGGCCTGGCAACTACTTCACGTCAGATTCTGATGACACTTCGTGAGGGATGCGTTTGACTGGCGGCGCCGGGTTCCGGCCCCTTACCCAGGAGGAAAAAATGAAGGTGCTGGTAGTGGCTATTGTGCTCGCCGTGACCTCCGTGTTGGCATTCGGACCGCTGGTGCACGCGGGCACCCATTCCATTCAGCGCACCTTCGAATGGGGTGCGCCCATGACCGTTCCGGGCATTGTCGAATAGGTTCCGTGTATGCCGTCGAATTACGGTTCTCGATCTGTGACCGGTACCGCGCGCCGGCCCCCGGCGTGCTGCTCGCAGGACTGCTGCGGGCGCCGGCGGACCTGTCCGGCCACATCGAGCACGTCCGGGTCCGCCGGCGGTGCGACTGCCTGCACGCGGTCCTGTTCGTGACCGCCGGTTCCGCCCACGAGGCGGATGTCGTATGCGGGGTCATCGGTGTGGTCGCGGCCACCGCCGTGCCCACCGTCCGGTTCACCGGTGTCCGGCCATGGCCGGGTGCCGGCCCGTCGCCGGGCGGGATCCGCCGGTCCGTGGATGAAGACTGCCGTCAGGAAGAGGCACTGTGACCGATATCGTCGCCCCACCGGCCACCCTGCCGGACCGGTCCTTTCCCGAGCTGCTGCGCTCGTACCGGGAACGGGCCGGCCTGACGCAGGGGGCCCTGGCCGATCTCTCGACGATCAGCCCCCGCGCCATCCGCGATCTGGAGTCCGGGCGGGCGAACGCCCGGACCCGCACGATCCAGCTGCTCGCCGACGGTCTGCGGCTGCAGGGCCTGATGCGGGAGCTGTTCATCCACGCCGGGCTGTGCGGCCGGCGGCCGGCGCCGGCCGGTGCCGAGGCCGGACCGGCCGTCCCGCAACCGGTCAACGCCATGCTCGGCCGCGACACCGAGGTGCGCACGATGGTCGAGGTGCTGGAGACCGGGCGGCGGCGGATGATCTCCATCTCCGGGCTGCCCGGGGTGGGCAAGACCCGCCTGGCAGCCGAGGTGGCGGCCCGGCTCGCCGCGCGGCGCGGCTGGCCGGTGCTCTGGCTCGGCGCGCAGCCGCGAACCGGCGACGAAGCCGGCGCCCTCGGCCCGCTGGCCCGGTCGTTGCGCCTGCTGCTCGGCTCGGGTGCGGCCGACGTGTCCCGTGTGGCGCAGGTGATCGGCCGGCACGAGGTGCTGCTGGTGCTGGACGGGGTGGCCGACGTCCGGGCGCCCGCCGGGGTGGCGGAGCTGCTCGCGTACTGCCCGCAGTTGCGGGTGATCAGCACCTCCCGGGCGCCCTGGCACGTGCCCGGGGTGCAGGCCGCGGTGATCTCGCCGCTGGCCACCCCCGGACGGGACTGGGCGGCGGCCGCCTCCGTGGACGCGCTCGGCGGCGTACCGTCGGTGCGCCTGCTGCTGGACCGCCTCGCCGAGGTCCGGCCCGGTCTCGCGCTCGGCGCCGCCGACGTCGGCGCCGCCGCGGAGCTGTGCCGCCGGCTGGACGGGCTGCCCCTGGCCCTGGAAGTGGTGGCCGGGCGGTTCCGGGTGCTCAGCCTGCGGCAGCTCCTCGAGGTGCCGGTGCGGGCCCTGCTGGATCTGCCGGTGCCGCCCCGCTCGGGTGCTCCCGCGCAGACCATCGGCGGGCTGATCGGCTCCACCGTCGCCTCGCTGGGTGACGGGCACCGGACCGTCCTGCGGGAGCTGGCCGGGCTGCCCCGGTCCTGGACGGCGGCGGGTGCGGCCGCGGTGCTGGGCCGGCCGCCGGACGACATGGTGGACGTGCTGAGTGTCCTCATCGGATCCGGCCTGGTCCGCGTCTCGCCCGGCGACCCGGCGACCGACCTGCACGTGCCCAACCTGCTGCGCGCCTTCCTGCTGCCCCGCAGGTGTGCGACCACCTCAGACAACCTCTGGTGAGGCCGGCACCGCAACCCACATTCGTGGGGTTGAACGGCTCACCGGCACCCCGCAGGCTCGATCTCAACCCGACCGTTGCACCGAAAGAGGAGGACAGGCATGGCGTTCAATTCGGCAGATGCCCTGCGCGAAGCCGGCATCCTGGGCGGCACGATGTCGCCCGAGCTCGAGGCGTTCTACAGCAGCCTGACGCAGAACGAGACCGACGTGCTCATCTCGACCCGGAACCGGCTCGCCGCCATCCTTCCGGACGTGGAGGCGCACTCGCAGGACTGGACGAAGCCCGAGGCGACGCAGCAGGGCTTCGACGCCGCGATGCTGTGCGCCTGCGGCGCCTGGTCCGGCTCCGGCTCGAACAAGTAGGTCCGCACACGTCGCGGGTGCGGCCGTGCCAAGCGGCCGCACCCGCGACGGACCGGTGAGGAGGAGACGGATGCGCGAGAGCCTGGCCCAGCGACGCTCGTTGTTCGACGTGCCGAAGGGCCTGACCTATTTCGTTCGCGGCGAGGAGCACCTCGTGGTGAACCCCGAGGCGGGCGCGCGATGCGTCCTCGACCCGGCCGAGTTCGGCGTGCTGCGGGCGCTGGCCGGCGGCGCCGCCCTGGAGGCGACCGCGGCGACCGAGCGCGCCCTGGCCAAGCTCATCCTGTCCTGGCTGGTCTACTTCAACGGCAACCGGCCCACGGTCCGCGTCACCGAGCCCCCGCTGACGATCGCCTACTACGCGATCACCGACGGCTGCAACCTGCGGTGCCCGTACTGCTACGCCTCCTCGGAGAAGTGCCTGCCGGGGGAGCTGACCACCGAGGAGTCGCTGGACCTGGTCACCCAGATCGCCGACTTCGGTGCGAAGACCATCGTGTTCACCGGTGGCGAGCCGATGCTGCGCAAGGACCTGTTCCGGATCGTCGAGCACGCCAACAGCCTCGGTCTGCAGTCGAAGATCATCACCAATGCCACGATGATCCGCAACGCGCACCAGGCCAAGCGGTTCGCCGAGCTCTTCACCGCCGTCACCATCAGCATGGACGGCGGCACCGCCGAGACCCACGACCGGACCCGGGGCAAGGGCGCGTTCGCCAAGACCTACCAGGCGCTGCGGCTGCTCAACGAGGCCGGCGTCGCCCCGGCGATCAACCACATCGTCACCTCGGACAACGTCGACGAGCTGGAGGACTTCGCGTCCTTCATGACCGGCATCGACGTGCACAGCATCCGGCTGATGAACCACAACGACCTGGGCCGCGGCAAGGGCGACAACTACGACTTCGGCTGGAGCGACCACCTGCGGGTCCAGCAGATCGTGTGGACCTCACCGGCCGCCGGCAAACTGCGCCCGGACGGCCCCAAGCCGGTGACACCGTGCTCGGTCAAGGGCAACTGCGGCATGGGCGGCAACGAGATCTACGTCAACTCCCTCGGTGACGTCTACCCGTGCAAGCTGGTCACCGGCGACGCCGACCACGCCGGCAACATCCGCCGGCAGCGGCTCACCGAGATCTTCGCCAGCCCGGTCCTGGCCGGCATGCGGCGCAGCACGGTCTACGGCGGTGACTACCACGCCGACTGCGACAAGTGCTACATCAAGGCGGCCTGCGGTGGCGGCTGCCGCGCGGCTCACATGTCCGAGTCCGGCGACCTCAAGCGCAACAGCCGGCACCTGTGCCGGATCCTGCGGCACGGCGTGGTCACCCAGCTGTGGCAGGAGAGCGGGGTCCCGCTGGCCGAGATCGCCGACCACAACCTCGAGATGACCGTCCCCCGGCTGGTCGCCGGCGGTGACGTGCACCCCGTGTTCGACCAGTGGCAGACCTGGGAGCCGTCGCCCGAACGCGCGGCCAAGGTCCGCAAACTGCTGCCCATCATGCCGGTACCGAGGAGGTCGGACGTTGTCCCTGCACATCAGTGAATCGGTGATCTGGAACGAGACGGCGGGAGGGGTCTCGCTCTACCACACCGACACCGGCGAGTTCCTCACCCTCAACGAGACCGGCGCGCAGATCTGGGTCCTGCTGGCCGCCGACGGTGACCGCGAGTCGGTCATCAACCGGCTGTGCCTGCTGTTCGGCGGGCCCAGCACGACGATCAGGAACCGCATCCGCGCCGATGTGGACGCCTTCATCGACGACATGATCCGGGACGGGCTGCTCGCCGAGAGCGTGGCGGCCTGAGCGATGACCAGAGCGGTGGTCCTCGGCGGGGGCTTCGCGGGCGTGCTGGCGGCGAACGTGCTCGCCCGGCACACCGGCGACGTGGTCCTCATCGAGGGTGCCCGGTACCCGCAGCGGCCCGGACCCCGGTCCGGCCTGCCGCAAGCGTTCCACAGCCACCTGCTGGTGACCGCCGGCGCCCGGGCCCTGGACACCCTGCTGCCCGGGGTGGTGGACATGTTGCTCGCGGGCGGCGCGCACCGGCGCGGGCTGCCCGGCGACTCGCTGATCCGCAGCGCCGAGGGCTGGTTCCGGCGCTACGACACCGGGGCCTACCTCATCTCCTGCAGCAGATGGCTGACCGATTGGGTGGTGCGCCGCCGGGCGCTGGCCGGCCGGGCCGTCCGGGTGTGCCAGGGCACCCAGGTGATCGGCCTGACCGGTGACCCCGCCCGGGTGTCCGGCGTGGTGGTCCGCGACGCCGGCGGCGGCGTCACGACGCTGCCCGCGGACCTGGTGGTCGACGCCACCGGCCGCCGCTCCCGCGCCGGGCACTGGCTGGCCGGCCTCGGCGCGGCCGGCGTCGACGAGGTCAGCATCGATCCGCACCTGGCCTACGCCACCCGGATGTACCGGGCGCCCGGGGACGCCGACCCGGCGACCCCGGCCGTGATGATCCATCCGGACCCGGCCGCCGCGCTGCCCACCGGGGGCACGCTCTTCCCGATCGAGGACGGCCGGTGGATGGTCACCCTGGTCGGTCCCCGCCCGCCCCGCGACCCCGCCGGCTTCACCGCCCGGGCGTACGGGCTGAGCAGCCCCGTCATCGCCGAGCTGATCGCCCGCGCCGAACCGGTCGGGGACCTGCGCCCGTTCCGTGGCACGGTGAACCGGCGGCGCTTCTACGAGCGCGGCCCCCGCCCGGACGGCCTGGTGGTCCTCGGCGACGCGCTGATGGCGGTGAACCCGGTCTACTCGCACGGCATGTCGGTCGCCGCGATGAGCGCGCTGCGGCTGGCCGCCGAACTGGACCGGCACGGCACCGACGCCGCCGTCGCGCCGCTGCTGCAGACCGCGATGGCACAGGAGTCCGAGCGGTCCTGGCAGCTGGCGACCGGCCCCGGCGGGCCCGGGACGACCGGCGGCGCCGGACCGGCCCGGGAGCTGATCGCCCGCGCGACCCTGACCAGCCCACGGCTCATGACCGACCTGTTCCGCGCCCAGACGCTGCTCGCCCCCGCGGCCCACCGGCCCCCCGCGGGCGGCGGACCACCGCTGTCGGCGGGGGAGGCGATCGCGCAGTTCCCCGAGCTTGCCGCGTCCGTCACCGGCGAAAGGACATTCCGTTGATACCCCGCACCGTGCTGTTCGGCAATCCGGCCCGCCTCGCCCCGGAGATCTCACCGGATGGGCAGCGCCTGTACTTCCTGGCCCCCGACGACGGCGTGATGAACGTCTGGTCGGCGCCGCTGTCCCGGCCGGAGCAGGCCGAGCCCGTCACCCACGACCGCGGCCGCGGCATCCGCACCTACGGCCTCTGCCACGACGACCGCACCCTGTACTACCTGCGCGACGTCGACGGCGACGAGAGCTGGCGGCTGTACCTGCTCGACCTGGACACCGGCGCCGAGCGGTGTGCGACCCCCTTCGACGGGGTGCAGACCCGGGTCCTGGCCCACAACCGCTGGCACCCCGGGACCATGGTGATCGGGCTCAACCGGGAGCGCCGCGATCTGCACGACGTGTACCTGCTGGACCTGTCCACCGCCGGGCTCACCCGGGTCGCGGAGAACCCCGGATACCTCAGCTGGGTGATCGACACCGAGCTGCGGGTCCGCGGCGGCACCGCGATGAACGCCGGCGGGGGCATGACCGTCCACCTCGACGGCGAGCCGTGGCTCGACGTGCCGTACGAGGACGTGCTGGGCACCCGGGTGATCGGGTACGCCCGCGACGGCGCCACCCTGTACCTGCTGTCGTCGATCGGTGCCAACGCCAGCCGGCTCTTCGCGGTGGACGTGGCGACCGGCCACCGCAGGCTGCTCGCCGAGGACCCCACCTACGACGTCAAACAGGTCGAGCTGGACCCGGTGACCCGGGTGCCGCAGGCGGTCGTGTTCGCCAAGGACCGCGACGAATGGGTGTTCCTCGACGAGGACTTCGCCAAGGACGTGGACCGCATCCGCGCGGAGCTGATCCTGCGCGGCGTCGACGCCGAGGTCTACGTCGAGCGCACCGAACGGTCCGGCGAGCGGTGGATCGTCTCCGTGGTCCGCGGCGACGGCCCGGTGCAGTACCACCGGTACGACCGCGCCGGCGGCCGGCTCGACTTCCTGTTCACCCACCAGCCGGAACTGGACGGCCACCAGCTCGCCCGGATGGAACCGTTCGTGTTCACCGCCCGCGACGGCGTCGAGGTGCACGGCTACGTCACCTGGCCGCACGGCGCCGAGCGCCGCGCGCTGCCCGCGGTGGTCAACGTGCACGGCGGTCCCTGGGCGCGCAACTCGTTCTGCTTCGACGAGGAGGCCCTCTGGCTGGCCGACCGCGGCTACGCCTGCGTCCAGGTCAACTTCCGCGGCTCGACCGGTTACGGCAAGCACTTCCGCAACCTGGGCGCCCGCCAGTGGGGCGCCGCCATGCAGGACGACCTGCTGGACGCGGTGGCACACCTGACCGGGCCGATCGACGCGGACCGGGTCGCCATCATGGGCTGCTCCTACGGCGGGTACGCCGCCCTGGCCGCCGCGGCGTTCACCCCGGAGGTGTTCCGCTGCGCGGTCGACCTGTGCGGGCCGTCGAACCTGCTGACCCTGCTCGCCACCGGGGCGCCGTACCGGTCGCCGTTGCGGGCTTTCATGAACGCCCAGGTCGGCGACCCGGACCGGGACCAGCACCTGCTCTGGGCGCGGTCGCCACTGTCGCGGGCCGGTGACATCCGGATCCCGGTCCTGGTGGTGCAAGGCGCCAACGACGTCCGGGTCACCCGGGCGGAGTCCGAGCAGATCGTCGCGGCGCTGCGGGACAACGGCCAGCCGTACGAGTACCTGCTGTTCCCCGACGAGGGCCACGGCCTGGTCCGGCCCGCGAACCGGGAGACCTACTACGCCGCGGTCGAACGATTCCTGGCCGAACACCTGTGACCGCCACCCGGAGGAGCCCGCACATGACCGCCAACGACACCAGCCGCACCTGGGGCAGCAACCGCACCTGGGGCAGCAACCGCAGCGGCGGCGACGCCGTGTACGGCCTCGGCTTCATCGGCGCCCTGATCTACTATCTCGGCCACGCCGACGGACTGTGGTCGGGGGTGCTGGGCGTGCTCAAGGCGTTCGTCTGGCCCGCGTACCTGGTCTACGACCTGCTCGCCTCGCTGCACGGCTGACCCGGGCGACCGGCAGGTGGGTGGAGGGCGATACCCGCCCCACGGGAGGTGGGACGGGCATCGCCGGGGCGTCAGAGAGACAGGGTCCAGCCGGTCAGTCTGCCGGTGTCGATCGCGGCGGCGTCCTGCACGCGCAGGGTCCAGGTGCCGTTCGCGGTCTCGCTCGTCAGGTTCACCGGGTAGGCCCGGTCGATGTTGTCGGTGCTGCCGCCGGTCCGGTTGTGCAGAACGTACGCCGAGCCGTCGGGTGCGACCAGGCTGACCACCAGGTCGCCGATGTACGTGTGCTGGATGTGCACCTCGACCGTGCTCGCATCCGACGGGGTGGCCGCGCACGCGGTGAGCGCGACCGTGCTGGTCACCGTGGTGTTGTCGGGGATGGCGACCGCCGTGCTGCTGGTGGCGGTGCAGGCGGCGACGCTGCCCACCGTCACGGTCAGCGCCTTGGAGCGGGTGATCGAGGGTGCGACCGCGCTGATGGTGACCGGTGCGCCGGCCCGCCCGGCGTTCTCGGCGGCGCTGATCGTGATCGTGGTGGACTCGCCGGCGGTGACGGTGGCCGGCTCGAACGAGATCGTCACGCCGCTCGGTGCGGTGCCGGCCGAGAAGGTGATGGGCTCGGCCTCGCCGTTGACCAGTGCGGTGGTCGCCGTGATCGTGGTCGATTCGCCGGGGCCGACGGCCGCGGTGGCCGCCGAGAGGGTGAGCGAGAAGTTGTTGCCGTCGAAGCACTCCTCGTCGTTGCCGGCCACGTTCACCGAGGTCCACGCCGCCTGCACGGCCTTGTACTCGGTGCCGCAGAGGCCGTAGAGGTCGGTGGCCGCCGCGAGGGTGTACGCGCGGGCGGTGTTCGCCGGATTGGCGGTGTTCACGTAGCTGGTGTTCGAGACGAAGTACGCGTCCAGCGCCCGGAACCAGATCTTCTCGGCCTTGTCCCTGCCGATGCCGGCGACGGCGTCCGCGGTGCCGCAGACCGGCGAGGTGCCGTACGGGGTGACGCCGCTGCCCTCGGCCAGGTTGAAGAAGAAGTGGTTGGCCACGCCCGAGGAGTAGTGGACGTCGACGCCGCCGGTGGAGGTGGACCAGCAGCTGTGCGAGCGGCCGTCGAGCGCCGGGTTGGCCATATAGCGCAGCGGCGTACCGTTGCCGTTGATGTTGATCTTTTCGCCGATGTCGTAGTCGCCGGCGTCCTCGGTGCTGTTGGCGTAGAACTCGACCATGCTGCCGAAGATGTCGCTGGTGGCCTCGTTCAGGCCGCCTGACTCGCCGGAGTAGGTGAGCCCGTTCGGTACGACGTTCTCGGTGACGCCGTGGGACATCTCGTGCCCGGCCACGTCCAGCGCCACCAGCGGCTTGGTGTTGCCGCTGCCGTCGCCGTAGGTCATCTGGGCGCCGTCCCAGAACGCGTTCACGTAGGCGTTGCCGTAGTGCACGCGCGACGGCACGCCCCGCCCGTCGCCGAAGATGCCGTTGCGGCCGTGCACTGTCTTGAAGTAGTCGAAGGTCACCGCCGCGCCGAAGTGCGCGTCCACCGCGGCCGACTGCCGGTCGGTGGGAGCGCCGGTGCCCCAGGTGTTGTCGTCATCGGTGAACGTGGTGCAGGTGCCCGAGGTGCGGTTGTTCATGTCGCAGGTGGAGCCGCCGCCGCGCACCGGGTCGACCAGCGTGTAGGACGCGCCGGACGCGGTGGATTCGATGGCGACCTCGCCGGCGTAGACGCTGTTGCCCGTGCCGGCGATGTTCTCGATCTCGTCGTAGGAGCCGACGACCGCGCCGGTCAGCGCGTCGGTGATGACGTGGAACACCGACGGCGTCTGCTTGTCCGGCGCCCAGCCGCTGATCACCGTCTCGTAGGAGAGCTTGCCGAGGCCGCTGGTGGCATCGACGAAGAGCTCGGGCTTGCCGGTCCTGGTGACAGTGCCCCGGAACTCGTTCTTCGCGGTGGCGGTTGCCGCGGCGGTGCTGACCGACGGTTTGGTGCCGAGACTGAGCGGCTTGGTCAGGCCGACCGAGGACGCCGCGTACGTGCCGTCCGGCTTGGTGCGGATGACCAGGTCGCCGCCGACGACGCGCAGGCCGTCGTAGGTGCGGGCGTAGCGGACGATCCCCTTCTTGCTGCTGTGGATCGCATAGCGGTCCTTGGGTGACTTCTTGATCGCCGGTCCTGCCTGGTCGAGCAGCGACGAGCCCGGGGTGACGGGCGCAGCCGTTGCCTCTGTGGCGGTGGCCACCAGGCCCCCACTGGCCAGAACGATGGCACCGGCCAGCGCGACAGCAAATCTCACGTGTTTCCTCCCCACGATCCCAGGCATATATGCCTGTCGATGCATGTGATCCTCGTGGGTCGCGGTACGAAAGGGGGAAAATGTGCGTAACGTTTAGGTTTCCATTGAGTCCGATAAATGTCGAGCGGGCCGGCGATCGTCGTCGTCCGGCGCCGCGGGCGGACGCGCGGGCGAGGGTTCTGCGAGGATGCCCGGGTGAAGATTGCGGTGATCGGCGGCGGCAGCACGTACACCCCCGAACTCATCGAGGGCTTCGCGCGGCGGGATGCGGCGATGCGGGTCGACGAGCTCGTGTTGCAGGACATCGCCGCGGATCGGCTCGCGGTGGTGGGCGGTCTGGCCCGGCGGATCATGGAACGGCAGGGCTGGCCGGGACGGCTCACCACGACGTCCACACTGGACGCGGCGATCGACGGCGCCGCGGCCGTCCTGGTGCAGCTCCGGGTCGGCGGCCAGCGCACCCGCCTCGTCGACGAGACGCTGCCCGGGCAGTTCGGCCAGCTGGGTCAGGAGACGACCGGGCCGGGAGGGTTCGCCAAGGGGCTGCGGACCGTGCCGGTGGTGCTCGACATCGCCGAGCGGGTCCGGCGCCGCGCGCTGCCGGGCGCCTGGATCATCGACTTCACGAACCCGGTCGGGATGGTCACGCGGGCGCTGCTCGACGAGGGCCATCGAGCGATCGGTCTGTGCAATGTGGCCATCGAGTTCCACCGCCGGGTCGCGGCCGCGCTCGGCATCCCGACCGGCCGGATTCGCCTCGACCACGTCGGGTTGAACCATCTGACCTGGGTCCGGCGGGTTCTGCACGACGGTGTCGACGTGCTGCCCGCGCTGATCGCCGCGGGTCCGGCCGGGGTGCTTCCCCAGCTCACCGAGCACCCCATCGAGCTGATCCGCACGCTGGGCGCGGTGCCGTCCTCCTACCTGAACTACTACTACCGCACCGATCTGGCCGTGCAGGCGCAGCGCGGCGGCGAGCACCGCGCCGTCGAAGTGATCGAGGTCGAGCGGCAACTGCTCGACATGTACGCCGATCCGGCGCTCGACCACAAACCCGCACTGCTCGAGGAGCGCGGCGGCGCCTACTACAGCGAAGCGGCCGCGGCACTGGCCACGTCGCTGCTGACCGGCGACGGCGCCCATCATTACGTCAACGTCCGCAACAACGGCACCGTGGCCGGCCTGAGCGACGAGGCGGTCGTCGAGGTGCCGGCGTACGTGGATCAGGACGGTGCCCATCCGGTCCGCGTCGCCCCACCGGCGCCGGACATGCTCGCCCTGATGCAGGCGGTGACCGCGTACGAGGTCCTGACGATCGAGGCGGCGACCACCGGCGACCGGGACACCGCCCTGCGGGCATTGCTGGCCAACCCGTTGGTCCGGCAGTGGGATGTCGCGGTGCCGCTGCTCGACGCCCTGCTCGACGCCAACAGCGCGCACCTGCCGCGATTCGCGGGCGGCCGCCGATGACCGGCTATGTCATCGGCGTCGACGGCGGCAACTCGAAGACGGAGGTGCTGGTCGTCTCGGTCACCGGCGAGTTGCTGACCCGGGTGCGCGGCGCCGGGGTCGGTTCACCCCGGGCTGATCCGGCCGCCTGGCGGGCCCACCTGCACGACCTGGTCGCGGCGGCGCGTCGGGAGGCCGGGCTGGCCGCGGTCCGCCCGTCGTCCGCGGTGTTCCTCCTGGCCAATCTGGACCTGCCGGACGAGCGTCGGCTCGCGGCCCGGGAGCTGGCCCCGCTCGCGGAGGACACCTTCGTGCACAACGACACGCTCGCCGTGCTGTACGCCGGAGCGACCCGTCCGTGGGGCGTCGCCGTCGTCGCCGGGGTGGGCATCAATGCGATCGGGGTACGGGCGGACGGCCGTACGGCCGGATTCCTCGCCTTCGGTTTTCACAGCGGGGACATCGGTGGGGGACATTGGCTGGGACTGCACGCCCTCGGCGCCGCCGTCCGGGCGGATGACGGGCGGGGACCGGCCACGTTGTTGTCCCGGGCGGTGCCGTCCCATTTCGGGCATCGCCGGGCCGCTGACGTGGCGGTCGCCATCGAGCTGGGACGGCTGCCGGTGACCGCCGTGGCCGCGCTGACGCCGGTTCTGGCCGGCGCCGCCGCGGACGGCGACCCGGTAGCGGTGCGGCTCATCGAGGATTTCGGCGATGAGGTGGCCGCGATGGCCGGCGCGCTGCTCCGCCGGCTGCGGCTGGTGCGGTCCGACGCCGAGGTCGTCCTGGGCGGCAGCGTGCTCCAGAACGGCGATGAGCGCCTGTACGAGCGCATCCGGCAGGGGATCGCGGCGGTCGCACCCGCTGCGTCCGTCCGGGTTCTCGACCTGCCACCCGCGAGCGGGGCGGCGATCGAGGCGCTGCGCCGGGCCGGCGCGGGCGAGCCGGCGCGCGCGGCGCTGCGAGCCGAGCTGATGAGAGCATCGGACAGCGCATGAGCACAGGTCAGGCGCGGTCCGTGCCGACGAACTCGAGCCAGATGCGACGCCTGGCCGTCCTGCGCGGCCCGGACCGGTTGTGGAAGGAGCCGCAGACAATCGGCTACCGGTTTGCCGGGCGACTCGACCTTCCCCGCCTCGAGACCGCCTTGCGGCTCCTGGCTCGCCGGCACAGCGCGTTGCGTACCTGCTTCGCCCCCGACCAACCGATCGAGGTGGCGGTGTGCCTGCCACCGGCGGCGGCCCGGTGGCCGCTGCGGGTGGTTCGCCTCAGCCCGGATCCCGTGGTGGCGGCGGCGGAGCAGTCCGCGGCCCTGGCCTGGCTGGGCTCCGGTTTCCAGCCGTACGAGCGGCCGCTGCTCCGTGCGTCGGTGGTCCGGCAACCCGCCGGCGATCTTCTCGGGCTGGCCGTCGACACCACGGTCTTCGACTGCCAATCGGAACCCCTGCTGCTGGCGGACCTGCAGTATGTCTACAACGGACTGGCCGCCGAGGATCCGGCGGCCTTCGATCAGGTGCGGTCCGATGCGGCGGCGTTCGCCCGGGAGGAACGGCAGTGGCTGGCCGGTGACAAGGGTGCGGCGGCGTTGTCGCACTGGGACGGGCTGAACGAGGGGCTTGCGGCCTACCCTCGGCTGACGGTGCCGACCGCCGGAGCGTACGACCCGGCGGCGGGCCGGCGGCACCACACCCTCGCCATCACCGATGAGCAGGTGCGGACGATGCGGCAGCGGATGCGCACCCTGCGCGCCTCATCGTTCGTGCTGCTGGCGACGGCTGGCGCCGCCAGTGTCCGTGACCATGCCGATTCCGACGACGTGGCGCTGCTCTTCGGGTACTCCCGCCGGACCTGGCCGGTCGCCGTGGATCTGGTGGGGTCCCTCGCCGGGCCGTGTCAGCTGCGCGTGGCGGTCGGCCGGGACGAGCCGGTCACCACGCTGTACCGGCAGGTGCGTTCGGCCGCCATGCATGCGGCACTGCACGGAATGCTCGGCCATGACGAGTTCCTGAGGATCAGGTTCCCGGAGGCCTACGACCGCATGCCGTCGATACCGTTCCTTCATCTGAACGTCGTGGATGCCGAGGACGGGCCCGCATTCCACCTCGACGGCCTGCCCGGCACGAAGGTGCCGATGCCGGTCCGGCCCGACGGGTACACCCCGCCGGGCATCTCCGTCGAGGTCAGCCTGGGCGGTGCCGGTGCGGCCTCGATCGTGGCCGGCTACCCGGACGGCATGTACGACCCGGGCCTGGTCGAGGAACTGACGGAGGCCATCGTCCGGCGGTGTGTCACCGCCGGCTGACGTCACCGGCCGATCGCGACATCAGCCCGGTGACCAGGCTGATGTGCGCGTCCAGGGTCCGCGCCGCCAGCAGGTCGCGCAGCGGGACCCGGACCCCGACGGCCTCCCGGAGGCGGCGCCCGAGAACGGTCACGTGCATCGAGTTCCCGCCCAGGGCGAAGAAGTCGGCGTCACCGTCCAGGTCCTGGTGGCCGAGCAGCCCGCGCCACGCCTCAAGGACGATCGCGGCCGCCTCGACGCGAGGGGAGTCGATCGCGGCGACCGGTGGCGCCGGCGGCGGATCCGTCACGGCCGGGGCAGCCGCGGCGGCCGGCGCGGCGTCGGTGCGGGCGCGAAGCACCTCGGGAGCGACATGCACATCTCCGCCGAAGGCGTACCCCGGCAGGTGCACGCGAGATCCACCCGCGGTGAGGGCGGCCAGACGCACCGGCTGGCCGAGGGTCCACAGCCGGCCGAGCGCGGCCAGGGGGCCGGCGCCGTTGTCCGCATCCAGCGCCACGCTCGTCATGCCGGCGATCTCGGCCAGAACACTGAGCGACCGCCCAGGCCCGAGCTCCACCGCGATCGCGTCGCCGCGCCACCGGCTCAACCGGTCGAGCGCATCACCGAATCGGACCGGTGCGCGGACCTGTTCGATCAGGGCGTCCGGGTCGCTTGTGCCACCTGGGTGAATCAACTCGCCGGTGAGACCGGATGCCAGCGGCACCCGGGCGCCGGTGAACCCGGCCGGCCGGAACGTTGCCGCGAGGTCCGCCACGGCGGCGTCCATCAGGCTGGTGTGGAAGGCGTGGCTGGCCCGGAGCGGCTTGGTCCACACGTCGGCGTCCAGCCCGGCCTCGAAGGACTTGACCGCATCGATCGGCCCGGCGACAACGCTGAGCTCCGGTGCGTTGACCGCGGCCAGCTCCACCGGCAGGCCGGACTCGGCGATCAGGCGGCGGGCGTCGGCCGCGGAGCAGCCGACCGTGAGCATCGCCCCGGGCGGGCACTCGCTCATCGTCCGGGCCCGGGCGACCACGAACTCGGCAGCCGCGCCGAGATCCAGCAATCCGGCCACGCAGTACGCGACCACCTCGCCGAGACTGTGCCCGGCCACCGCGGACGGGACCAGGCCGAGGTCGCCCAGGCCGGCCGCGAGCGCGTATTCGAGCGCGAACAGGGCCGGCTGTGCCACCGCGGTGTCGGCCACCACGGGAGCCGGCGTGGACGTGTCGTACAGGGCGGTCCGGAGCCGGGTCCGCAGGCCGGCGTCGAAGTGGCTCAGGCAACGGTCCAGGTGATCGGCGAGTCCGGGGACGGCGGCCGTGAAGGGCAGCGCCATCCCGGGCCGCTGGGCGCCCTGCCCGGGGAAGAGGAACACCATCGGCCGGATGTCGTCGCCGGCCAGGCATGTCCGGAGCTCCTCGGTACCAGCCGTCAGCGCGGCCGCCGCCTGCGCGCGGGTCTCGGCGACAACCACCGTCCGGGCGTCGAACTCCGCTCGGCCGGCGGCGAGCGTCGCCGCCACATCGTCGAGCGCGACATCGTTCGCGCCGAGGTGCTCGCCGAGGCGCCGGGCCGACCGGGCCAGCCCGGCGGCATCAGGCGCGGAGACGGCGATCAGCCGCGGTCCGGCCGGCCGATCGGACCGGAGCGCCGGCGGGGGCGGCTCCTCGACGACCAGGTGCACATTGGTGCCGCCGATACCGAACGAACTGAGGCCCGCCCGGCGCGGGCCGGGGCCCGTCCACCGCTGCCGCCCGGTCGGCACGAACAACGGTGAGTCGGTGCCCAGCAGCGGATTCAGCCGGGCGAACCCGGCCACCGGCGGGATCTCGCCCCGCTTGACGACCTGCAGAGCCTTGATCAATCCGGCAATGCCGGCTGCCGAATCCAGATGGCCGATGGTGGCTTTCAGGGCTCCGACCGCGATCCGGCCCGGCTCGGCGCCGAGGGCGGTCAACGCCGCGGACGCCGCGGCCCATTCGATGGGGTCACCGATCCGGGTCCCGGTGCCGTGCGTCTCCAGGTAACCGACCGACGCCGCGTCGACCTCCGCGACGCGGTAGGCCGACGTGATCACCCGCTCCTGCCCGGTCAGCGAGGGCGCAAAATAGCCGGCCTTGGCCGTGCCGTCGTTGTTGACCGCCGAGCCGAGAATGACCCCGTGCGGGCGCAGGCCTTCCTTGACCGCGTCGCCCAGCCGGCTGAGCACGACGCAGGCGACACCGGCCCCCGGGACCACCCCGTCGGCGCCGGCGTCGAACGGCCGGCACATACCGGTCGGCGACAGCACGCCGCCCGGGACGCTGACGTACCCGCCCTGGGGGAACGGGATGCCGGCCGCCACCACCACGGCGTGGTCGCAGTCGCCGCTGAGCAGTGCCTGCGCGGCGAGGTGGACGCCGACCAGACCGGAGGAGCAGGCCGTCTGCACACCGATCGCGGCGCCGGTCAGACCGAGCTTGTACGCGATGAGACTCGCGATGAAGTCGGGCTCGGTGCCGTGCAGCGCCTGGTCCAGGGTCACCGGGTCCAGCGGTCCGCCGGACAGCATCGTGCGCAGGTAGCCGCTGCCGCTGGTCGACGCGAAGACGCTCGTCGTGTGCCCCGGAGCCTTGATCGGGATGCCGGCGTCCTCCAGCGCCGTCCATGCGGTCTCGAGCATGAGCCGGTACTGCGGGTCCATCATCTCCGCGTCCCGGGGACTGATCCGGAAGACCTCGTTGTCGAACCGCTCGGCGTCCGGCAGGTAGCCGCTGACCGGCACGTAGTCCGGGTCCTCGAGCAGGTCGGCGCGGATCCCGGCGGCCAGCAGCGCAGCACGCTCGTGCCGGGCCACCAGCACCCGGCCGGCGCGTATCGCGGACCACAGCCCGTCGGCATCAACGCCACCCGGGAATCGCCCCGCGACTCCCACAACGGCGATGTCCAGCGCACGGTCGCGGGTCATCAGTCACTCCCTGTCAGCCTCGGAGAGGCGTTTTCGTAGGATGCGAGCGCGGCCCTCTGCTCCGGGGGCAGCCGCCGGCCGACCTCCGCGAGCGTTGCCAGCGCCCGAGCCCGGGAGATGCTCCGTGCCGACTCGGCCGACCATCCGGGCGGTGAGTTGGCGAGCAATGTCCACGTCAGCTGCGGCACGGCGCCCCGTACGTACTTCTGGTGGGTGCCGCCGATGCCCAGGTCCACCCGCCGCAGGCCGCGGGCGATCGCATGGCGTACCGGGGCATGACTGATGAGATGCGGATACTCGGCGTGCCGGCCGATGGACGCATAGTCCAGGCCGATGGACAGCAGGTGGAGCGTGTCGCCGTACTCGACCGTCATCGCGTAGCCCACCAGGGCACCGCCCGCCAGGCACCGAAAGATGGTGGTGTGTGGCGCCAGGGGAGACTTGAGCAGGGCGAGCATGCGTGCCCGGACGATGCGCGTGCCGCCCGGAGCGAGGTGCCTGCGCTGGGTCTGCCGCTGCAGCGCGATCAGGTCCTCGACCAGGTCCGGCGTCAGCCGGCCTTCGACGATCTCCCGGCCGCCGTCGCGCAGCATGCGGTCCTCCGTCCGCCACAGTGCACGCTTGCGGGGGCCGAGCTGACGCAGGTACTGCGTCTCGGTTACGGGCAGCGCCTCGTGACCGGACACGACCGGGCCGAGCACGAGGGTGCTGTGCGGCACGAGCGGGGCCAGGGCCAGCGCCGCCCGGTGCCCCATCATCGGCAGGATGACCGCACCGGGTGCGGACGCCGCGGCGGCGCGGACGAGGCCGGCCACCGCAGCCGCCCTTGAATCGTCGAACTCGGTCCGGACCGGTCCGCTCAGGCTGCCCAGCACCGTGGTCGGCTCCCACTGCTCGGCCTCGGCCAGCGGCAGCCCCAGCAACACCACCGGATGCAACGTGGCGGGCGTGGGGCCGGCGCGGAACCGGGCCCGGTAGATCCCCTCGTGCGCGCCGGTGCCGTCCGGTGCCGCGTCGATCACCATCGTCTGGACGGCGTCGACGTCCGGGCCGTTCGTGGCCAACCACACCGCGGAGTCGTGCAGCCCCGCTCCGGCCAGCCGTGTCGCCGGGTCGAGCGCTGCGATCGGGACCTCGAGCATCCGTTACCCCGGCCCGTTGGTCCGGACGAGCCGCACCTCCTGCTCGATGGCCCGCAACGCCTCGTGATCCCGGCGGATCTGGGCGGCGTCGCGGTGGGCCAGGACGGCCCACCCCGTGTGCATGGTGGACATCAGATCGGACGTCGGCGTGACCAGGTCCCCGTCGTGGACATTGAGCTGCAGCAACCGGCAACTCGGCAAGGCCCGGATCTTCTCGTACGCGGCGGCGTTGGCCACCGTGCCGTGTTCGCGCATGATCAGGAAGACGCTGGAGACGTGCCAGACGAGCTGATAGCCCGTCCGGCCCGGCGCCCGGCCGGCGAGGTCGTCGATCAGGCGCCCGACGCCGTTCTCGCCGGTCGCCAGCTCGCACAAGCCGGGTAACCCGGCGCCGGCCAGGCGCGCACCCGTCTCGATCAGAGTGGGGCCGTCCGTGGTCATCATCACCTCGCTGTGCGCGAGTCCGAACCGGATGCCCAGGGCGTCCAGAACGGATTCCACATAGGGGATCAGGGCCGCGTTCTCCGGTGCGTCCGGCGGCAGGAACTCGATGCTCTCGTAAACCGCGAAGTTGTGACCGTTGTCGACCTTGTGGTAGCGGCAGACGTTGGTCACCGTGTGGCGCCCGTCCCGGCTGAACGTGTCCACCACGTACTCCGTACCGAAGATCCGCTCCTGAACGACCACGTCCGTGTTCGGCAGCCCGAAGATGTTGACTTCGACGTCGAGGAGTTCCGCCACGGCGGCCGCGGGATCCTGACCCGCCCGCACCAGCCGGACGCCGTCCGTGGCCCCGGACATCGCCGGTTTGACGACCAGATCGCGGTCGGCCAGACCCTGCTCGAGGCGCCACACCTGCGCATCCGCGGGGGTGGACGTGCACAGGGTCCGGATGGTCCGGATGCCCTGCTCGGCCAGTGCCGCGACCATCGCGCCCTTGTGCCGGCGGGCCGATGAGCGGCGCTGGTCGTTGGCCCGGTGCGGGGTCAGGTTGGCCGCCAGCCGGTCGGCCAGCAGCACGCCGCTCTCCGCACCGGGAACGACCGCGATCGGAGACAACGCCGCGAGCTCGCCGAGCAGGCTGTCCGGGTCCTCGGTCGCGGTGAGGAACCGGGGGTAGTCGCCGGTGCGGAGGGAGCCGGCGTATCTGGGCGGCGGTGGCGGATAGGACAGCACCCCGACCGGCTCGAAGCCGCCCTTTCTGAGCGCGCCGGCGAAGGCGGAACCCGACGAGTACGGGTCGACCACCACCACGCGTTCAGGCATCGGCGAGCATTCCCGACAGCGCTTCGCCGAACTCCGCCGGCGTCGGGTTGTCGAAGATGAACATGACATCGACCTCCACGCCGAAGGTCTCACTGACCAGCGGCAGCATCCGGATCGCCGTGATGGAGTTACCACCCAGGTCGAAGAAGTCGTCGTCGGGCTGGATGTCGTCGATGCCCAGGACCCCCTGCCACAGGTCGATCACCCGTCGGCCGGTGGACGATCGGTCAGTCGTCATCGGTGCTCCTCATCAGTGTCGTCTTGTGGTTCGCGTCGAGGCCGGGATCCGGCACTATCCGGATACGGGCCGGCACCGCGTGACCGGGCAGCTGGGCCCGCAGATGAGCACGCAGGGACCGGGTGCTGGTGGCCTCGGCTCCGGCCACGGACACCCTCAGCTCGATCAGGTCGCCGGCCGGTCCGGCGTAGCGACCGGCGCGCGCCTGGCGCACCGCCGGATGCCGCCGAGCCGCGCTCTCGACCTCCTCGGGAGCTATCCGGAAGCCGTTGACGGAGATCTCCCGGTCGATGCGGCCGGCGATCCGCAGTCCGTCCGGTCCCCATTCGCCCCGGTCGCCGGTGCGGTACGACCGATAGCCGGGCCGGCCCCGCGGGTCGTCGCCGAAGCGCTCCGGACGGCCCGTGCCCGGCAGGTAGCCGTCCGCCAGGTACGGGCTGCACACCACGACCTCGCCGGCCGGGCCCGTCACCAGCAATTCGGCGCCGCCCACTCCCGAGCCGACGGGCATCGACGTTTCGTCCGGCAGCTCCGGGTCCGGAAGCGTGTTTCCGGCCACCACCGAGCAGGCCACGATCTGCGGCGTCTCCGTGGCACCGTACGCATTCGCCACGGCGGCCGGCGTCAGCGGGCGCAAGCCGCGCACCAGCCCGGCCGGCAGCGGCGCCCCGCCGGCGACGACCAGCCGCAGCCGCGGCATCGGCCGACCGGCCGCGACCAGCAGCTCGAGCATCGCCGCCGTGGTGTGCAGGATCGTGACGCCGGCCGAATCGAGGAAGCCGGCCAGGTCCGATGGGCGGGCAGCCACCCCGTCCGGCGGCACCAGCAGCGTGCCACCGGAGACCAGCGGCACCAGGATGTCCCGCAGCACCGGGTCGTGCCCCAGCCCGGACAACAGCCCGACCCGATCGCTCGCGCCGGGCGCGAAGGTCTCCCGGTACCAGCGCAGGCCACCCTCCAGGGCACTCGCCCCCACCTCGACGGCGGCCGGCCGGCCGGTGGAGCCGGAGGTGAAGAGGATGTGGCTGCCGCCGGCGGCGCGGGGCCGGGGATCGTCCGCCAGCCGTACCGGGGTGGTGCCGGCCAGGCGCCAGGCGGGCCGGACGACGGCCTCGCGTGCGGCGATGACGGCCGGCGGCAACGTGGAGTCGATCAGGGCGATGGTCGCCCCGGCCTGCCAGAGGGCCAGCATCGAGACGGGCAGATGCGCGTCCCGGCGCGCGGGCAGCGCCACCGTGTCGCCGGGCTCGACGCCTTCGGCGCGCAGCTGTCCGGCCAGCCGGTCGATGTCGGCCAGCAGCTCCCGGTAGGTGCGCGCGGTGGAGTCGTGCACGACCGCGGCGGCGCCGGGCCGCACCGCCGCAGCGGCCCGGACCTGGTCGAGCAGGGGGTGGCTAGGCGACATGCTCGGTGACCACCATCCGCAGCTCCGCGGCGTACTTCTCCCCGTCGGCGTCCGTAAGCCAGCACGAGTCGCGGTCCGGCAGCATCTCCGAGATGGTGACCTGCCCGTCCGCGCCGTCGCGGTCCATCCGGCGGATCACCGCGGCCAGATTGCTGGTCAGCGGCAAGCTGGTGAAGTCGACGTAGATCGGCTTCCGCTCGATCGCCGTGACGCAGAAGGCCTCGCGGGGCAGGCCGGCGCGCCGCACCCATTCGCGCATCTGCAGATAGCGGCGGGACTCGTCCAGCTGGTTGACCCAGTCACAGGCGCGGGGCGCGAACCGCCAGGTCTCCCGGGCGACGATGAGCCGGCCGATGGAGACCCGGGGAACATGCCGGCGGGGCGGCAGGATCCGAAAAGCGTTCAGCAGCACCCAGGACAGATATTCGCCGATCACCTCGACGAGCGGGAAGGTACGGCCGTCCGCGAGGCACCGGACCTCGATTCCCTTCGGGCCCCGGGCCGCGTGGAGCGAGCCGAGCGGAACCGCACCACCGGGAAGGTTGACGACGTCATCGCTGCTCATCGCCCAGTACGTGTAACCGGGCGAGATCAGCGCCGACGGCGGCACGGTGCGGGTCAGGGTGCCCCATTCGCGCGGCGCCACCGGCACGATGCGGCCGGGACCCGCCGAGGACTCGGCCATGGCCAGGAGCCGGGCCGGATCAGGACTCTGATCGACCAGGGCACGGCTCTCCACGGTGTTGAAGCCCAGGTGCAGCTCGCCGAGGACGAGGGAGAAATCGCCCCGGCTGACCGCGTCGGCCGACTCGGCGCAGATCATGATGTCCGGCGAGTGCTGCAGGCCACTCGCCCAGGGCGGCCGGTCGGTCGCGAACTCGACCCGGACCCGCTCGGCGATCTCGTCAGGTGTCACCGAGTGCCGGCGTACGCCCGCCGGCACCGACAGGATCCGATCCCACTTCTGCCGCAATTCCCCGATCGCGGCGGCGGCCGCGGCCGGCATGCCACTGCCGGTGTACAGGTCGCGGGTGGCGAGCGCCAACAGGCTCGCCAGTGGCACTTCGGCGCCCGGGGTGCGCTGCCGGCGTTCGAAGTAGCCCTCGAAACGGGCGAGGTAGTCCTGGCCGGTCCGGGCCGCGAGCCACCGGCCGCTGTCCAGCAGCAGCGACAGCGGCGGGCCCAGGGCGCGCAGCACGTCCCCGCCGAACTCCGCCGAGACATCACGCACCGTGTCCTCGAAGACAACGGTGCGCCCGGCATAGGCCCGTCCGTGGCCGCGGACGGCGTTCTCCCCGGTGATCTGCGTGAACTCGTCGCCGAGGGCCGCCATTGCCGGGCCGAGCCGCTCGGCGTCTCCCGCCGCCGCGGCCACGGCGGCGGCCGATTCGACCAACCGGTCCAGATCGGCCAGGGCCCGATCGCGCGCCGCCGGTTCCGGCACCCGGGACAGCCGGTCCCGGAGCCGGCGCTCGCTGCGGGACTCGATCGGCCCGGTGAAGTCCACTCTCACCAGCTGCGACTTCTGCAGCCGGTCGAGCAGAGCGAGCAGCTCCTCCTCGGGCAACGCCAGGGTCTGCCCAATGTCGCGTACCGTCCGGTGCCCGTCACACCGGCGCAGAACGGCGGCCTCGGCGTCGGAGAGCTGGACCCGCCTGCCGCTCGGCAGGCGGGCGTCGTCCGTGCCGTACCAGACCGCCGGGTTTCTCCGCGGCGGAACGCCGTGCCTCAGCTCCGGGCGCGACGCCAGGGCGGTGGCCACCACGTCCATGGCCCACGACTCGAAGTAGACGGTGCGCCGGGACAGCAGCTCGGGTCCTGCGACGACCCGGGATCCCGTACGGTCCGGAGCCCACGACGCCCAGCCGACCGGCCCGAAGAACCCGATCGATTCGCATTTGGTGGTGTATCGCTGCAGGTAGTTGGCGATCGCCCCCTCCCGCTTGCGCCACCGGCTGTCGCGGCCGGCCGGCATGTCGGTTACCCGATCCAGGCAGTTCGCGACGAATGGCAGGTTCTGCCAGGAAACGGCCTCGCGGAACGGCGGGAACACCGCGGCGGAGCGCACCGTCGCCGCCACCCTCGTGCCGGCAGCGGCGAACTCCGCCCGGTACCCCGCCGATGTGGCGGCGGTGATCCAGCTGCTGCCGGGTTCGGCCAGGGCCCGGTCGGCGACGTCGGACAGGTGCGGATCTGCCAGCTCGGTCACCATCCGGATCGGGAAGCCGGCGCTGCGGAGCACGATGCCCCGCCAGATCCGCCAATTCCCGCCGGGTAGGGGAAGGAAGTCCGAGCCGGCCGATACCGCCGCGGACATCAGCCGATCCGCTGTGGCACTAGCGAAAGACCGTCGACCTCCAGCAGGAGATCCGGCCGGTACAGCGCCACCACCTGCACCACCGTGCTGGCCGGCGGGCGTTCGACGTCGATGAACTCGTCCCGCACGGCGAGAATGACCGGCAGGTGGGAGATGTCGGTCAGGAAGTAGTTGAGCTTGATGACGTCGGCGAAGGTCGCGCCCACCGCCGCCAGGCAGTTGCGCATGTTGACGAACACCTGACGGGCCTGAGCCGCCGGATCACCCACGCCCACCAGCTCGCCGTGCTCGTCGAAGGCCATCTGACCGGCGATGGCGGCCACCTGGCCCGGGCCGAGGACGACATGGGTGTAACCGTCGCTGGGGAAGACCCCCGCCGGGCTTGCGACATGCGTCAGCCGCCGGTCAGGCAAAACGGTTCTCCTGCCAGGTCGACAGCCAGCTGGGCCGCTTGTAGGCGGTGTCCGGGCCCTCCGGTCCCCACGGCCACGACCCGAGCAGGCCCACCAGCGCGGCGAAGCGCGACGAGTTGCGCTCCAGCATCTCGGGCGTCGTTGATGCCCAGAACAACTCCTGCGGCAGCAGGTGGAATCGCACCATGGGCATGACCAGGGTCACCCGCCGGCCGGGCGCCGTACGGGGCACAGCGCCATGCCAGAGGCCACCGTGCCAGACGATGACAGAACCGGCGGGCGCCTCGACGACCTCGAGATCGGGGTGGTCGTGGGCCATCACGAACTCGGGCGGCACGTCCATGCCCAGTTTGTGGCTTCCGGGAACGACGCAGACCGCACCGTTCTCGCGGTTGTAGTCGCTCAACACCCAGGTCACGGTGCAGTACTGGGCGTCGCTCGGCCACGGCGCCGGCACCTTACGGCTGTGATCGGCGTGGATCTCCATCGGCTCGACCGAGGAGTTGTCCTTGACGATCCCCCGGAACTGGCTGAGCTTGGCGCGGTAACCCATCAGGTAGGCGATCAGGGCCAGCTGAGGCGGGGCCATGAGGGCCTGCTCGAAGATGCGGTCCTGCGGCAGCAGGTGCCACAGGTTGCGTCCGCGGGACCGCTCCATACCGTCCGGGGCCTGGTTGTTCTCGTCGTTGATGGCGAGGATGGCGTCGCGGACCCGCGGCCACAGTCCGGCCGATCCGGCGACATCGGGCGACATGACCGTGTATCCGCGGGTCTCCAGATCCGCCGCATGGCCCTCGAGCCCGTACTGCCGGAGATCCTCGCGCACCTGGAGGGCGGCCGCCATGCCGGTCGGCAGCCGATCTTGCTCCACTTTGGCCGCGGCCAGCCGTCGCAGCTCCGCGAGGTCGCGGGAGACCGCGAGATGATCGATTGCCAACATGGCCCCCTGTGGTCGGCGTGACGCTCCACGTTGATGCCTGACACCTGCTGATCGGTCGCCAGACTAGCGAACGGTGCCGGGCTTCGCAGCCCCACACTGGACCGTCCGATCACGACATCACTCGGATCGGCCCCCGACGATCGAAGGGTCGCCGCGATGTGCCGAGTGTCGTATGGTGGCCTCACGCTCGCGGTGACCTGAACCGCGTGATCAGAACGGGGAAGTTATTGAGCACGGTGCCCAGGTTGCGTGCTGTCCTGATTGGCCTCGGTCAACGGGCGCTCGGCGACTACGTGCCGGCTCTTGCGGCACTTTCCGAGGAAGTCGAACTCGTCGGCGTCTGCGACGTCGACCCTGCGGCAAATCAGCGATTCCTGGCCGCGCTGAAGAATTACCCATCGCTGCCCGTCCCGGAGTACTTCACGGACCGGCGACATGCGCTCGACGCGCAGCGACCGGATCTGGCCATCGTCGCGACGCCGCACAACACTCATCTCGACATCGCACGTGACCTCTTGGAACGGAAGATCGCGATCCTCAAGGAAAAGCCGTTCGCCATTTCCATCGAACAGGCCGGCGAGCTTGCCCGAGTGATCGAAACCTATGACGGACATCTGCGGCTCTGTGTCCAGCGCAGGCACCACCCGCTCTATATTCATGCGCGGCAGTCGCTGGCCAGCATCGGCACTCTGCGACACTTCGACGCGGCCTATCAGCTGAATGCCGAAGCCTACCGGCAGGGCTGGCGGGCGCAGTCCGAGACCTCCGGCGGCGGGGCGATCATCGACATGGGCTATCACCTGATCGACCTGCTGTACTGGTACTTCGGTATGCCGTCGACGGTTTATGCGACCTCCGCCCCGAAACTCATCCCGACGGCGGAATACGACATCGAGGAAACCGTCCTGGCGAATTTGACCTACCCCGGTGGGGCGACCGGAATTCTCCGGTTGTCGCTGTGTGAGGCGCGCAAGGACGAGTGGCTGGCCGTGTCCGGCAGTGCGGGGCAGATCCTCCTGACCAAGAAGTCCCTCGAGCGCTACGACCGCGCCGATGTCCTGGTCGAGCAGGAGAAGGGTGAGCCCGACGGGGCGTCCGCGCTGAACGTGCTGCGCAGCATGATCGCCGAACTGTCCAATCCGGACATCGTCCGGCAGGAGGTCGCGAACGGCCTCGGCAGCACGGCGATCATCGACGCGTTGTACCGCTCGATCTCCACGGCGGTTCCCGTCGGGCCAGTGAGACCGAAGGAGTACTGTGCCTGAACCCATGCTTGCGATCGACGGTGGTGTGCCGGAGATCCAGGAATTGGCGTCCTATCCCTGGCCGAAGCGCCGTGCGGCGTGGCAGGACCGGATGATGCAGCAGTTCATGAGCGGGAAGCTTTCCGTCTACGACAAGTCCGGGGTCATCGCCGAGTTCGAGGACTCCTGGTCGGAACTGCACGACATCGACTTCAGCCTGGTGACGAACTCGGGAACCGCGGCCCTGCACTCCGCTTTCTACGGCATCGGGCTGGGCCCCGGCGACGAGGTGCTCTGCCCGACGTACACGTTCTTCGCCACGGCGGCGCCGCTCTTCCAGCTCGGCGCGCTACCGGTGCTGGTCGACAGCCTGCCGGACGGGTCGTTCGACGTCACCGCGGCGGCTGCCCTGGTCACCGAGCGGACCAAGGCGATGGTGATCACTCACATGTGGGGCCTCCCGGGCCACATGGACGCGATCGTCGAGTTCGCCGCGGCGCACGGTCTTGATCTGGTCGAGGACTGCTCGCACGCGCACGGGGCGCGCTACCGGGGCCGGCTGGTCGGCACCTTCGGCGCGGCCGGAGCCTGGAGCCTGCAGACGCAGAAGCTGGTGGCCGCCGGCGAGGGCGGCGTGCTGTCGACCCGCCGGCGCGACGTCTATGACCGGGCCCAGCTGCTGGGGCACTTCAACAAGCGGGCGATGAAGGAGATGGATCCGGCCGGACCGCTCTACGACTACGCCAGCACCGGCATCGGCCTGAAGTACCGGGCGCACCCGCTGGGCATCGCCTTCGCCGTCGGCCAGATCGAGGAGCTGGACGGCTGGGTCCGGGGCAAGCAGCCGTACGCGGCGAGGATCGCGGATTGCTTCGGTCGTCTTCCTGGCGTGACGCCGCTGACGATGTCCGATCCGGAGCGTGTGTCGGCGCACTATGCGCTCCTGTTCGACGTGGACCCGGAGCTGCTGCCCGGCGGGCGGGACTGGCTGGTCCGGGCGTGCAACGCCGAGGGGATCGACGACGTCGACATCCCGAAGGCGACCTCGCCACTGCACACGCTGCACCTGTTCCAGCGGCCCATCTCACCGGTGACGACCTATGACCGGGATTGCATCAGAACGGACTTCCCCGTCGCGGACGCACTGGCGAGCCGCACCTTCAAGATCTCGGTGCCGTGCGGGCCGTCCGGCTTCGAGGACGAGGACGAGCGTTACTACCAGGCGGTCCTGCGGACCGTGGACAAGCTCGTGGCGCACCTGGCCACGGCCGGTGCCGGCGCCGAGTTGAGCGAGGCGGTGCATCGGTGACGACGACGCCGAACTCCTCGGTAACGGAACCGGTCGCGTCGGGCATCGGACCGGACCTGCCCGTCGGAGCGCGGCAGCCGGTCCATGAGCTGGTCGACGCCGTCGCCGCACGAGATCCGGACCGCCTCGCGGTGTCCGGCGCCGACCGGAGCCTCACCTACGGCGAACTCGTGGCGGAGGCCGCGGCCCTGACGAGGGAGCTCCTCGAGGCGGGCTGCCGGCCCGGGGACCGGGTGGCGGTGCTGTGCGAGCCGTCGAGCGCGATGATCGTCGCGGTTCTCGGTGTGCTGGGCGCGTCGGCGGCGTACGTGCCGTTGGACCCCGCGGTGCCCCGGGCTCGGACCATGGAGATCCTGGCGGACGCCGGCGTGGTCGCGACCGTCGCGGATCGCCGGGGCGGTGACCTTCTCGGTGACGGCGGAGATCGGCCGGCTGGGCTCTCCGTGGTGCCGGCGGCGGCGGAGGGCCGGCGGCACCTGTCCGAGGAGGCCGCCTACGTGATCTACACGTCGGGCACCACGGGTGACCCGAAAGGCGTGGTGGTGAGCCACGCCAACCTGACCGCGGCCACTCACGCACGGCATCTGATCTACCCGGGCCGACCGTTGTTCCTCCTGGTGTCGCCGCTGGCGTTCGACTCCTCGGTGGCCGGGATCTGGGGAACTCTCAGCGCCGGGGGCCACCTGGTGGTGGCGTCGGCCGACCAGGTGCGTGATCCGGAGCCGCTCGCGGATCTGGTCGAGCGGCACGGAGTCACCCACCTGCTGTGTGTGCCGTCGCTGTACTCGTTCCTGCTGGATGTCGTGCAGCGGGGCCGGCCGGAACGACTCCGGTCACTGCGGACGGTCATCGTCGCCGGCGAGGCGCTGACCGAGCCCCTGCTGCGACGGCACTTCGAGACCTACCCGGCGGGCATCGAGCTCGTGAACGAGTACGGTCCGACCGAGACGACGGTCTTCGCGAGCTACCGCCGGTACACCGAACCCGCGCCGGTGACGATCGGCGGTCCCATCCCGGGCGCGCGGCTCTACGTTCTCGACGAGGACGGCCGGCCGGTCGGACCGGACGTGGACGGTGAGCTCTACATCGGTGGCGCCGGGGTCAGCCAGGGTTACCTGGGCCGGGGCGCGGCGACGTCGAGGGCGTTCCTGCCCGACCCGTTCTCGCCCGTGGAGTCGGCGCGCATGTTCCGCACCGGGGACATCGTCAGCTGGACCGGCCGCGGCGAGCTGCGCTTCGTCGGGCGCCGCGACCACCAGGTGAAGATCCGGGGCCACCGGGTCGAGCTGGGTGCCGTCGAGTCCAGACTCCGGTCCGTGCCGCAGGTCAAGGACGCAGTCGTGGTGCCGACCGCGGATCACCTCGGGCTGGTCGGGTTCGTCGTCCTGGCGGATCCGGTGCCGCCGGAGGAACTGCGCGCCCACCTCGCGGACAACCTCCCGGCGGTCATGGTGCCCGGGGTGATCCATGTCGTGGCCGAATTCCCGGTCAACGCCAACGGCAAGCTGGACCGGGCCCGGCTGAGCGAGATCGCCCGGCGTGACGTACCGGCGGCACCCGGCAGAGCGGACGACCCGAGCTCCCGGGTGATCGCGGCCTGGCGCGAGGTCCTCAACCGTGAGGACGTGCCGAGCAACGTGAACTTCTTCGATCTCGGCGGCAGTTCGATGGCGATGATCCTGCTCCAGGGCGCGCTGGAGCGGCACACCGGCGTCCGCCCGTCGGTGGTGGCGTTGTTCCGTCACACGACGGTCACCGAGCAGGTCGCCCTGGTCGAGGCCGAGGCCGGCCCGCCGGACCGTGGCGAGGAGCAGCAGTCGACCGCGGCCCGCGCGCTGGCCCTGCGAAACGCCCGGCGACGCCGGGCACTCCGGAGTGAGGAAACGTGAGCGAATGGCTCCACTGCCGGCATCGCCTGGTCGACCCGGCGTTCCGGCTCGTCTGCCTTCCCCATGCCGGCGGATCGGCGAGCTTCTTCGACGACTGGGCCAAGATGCTGCCCGGCGTGGAGGTGCACGCCGTTCGATATCCGGGGCGCGCGGAGCGGATCGCCGAACCGTTCGCCACCGACCTGCGCACCCTCGCCGCGGACATCGCGACCGCGCTGAGAGACCTCGCGGACCGGCCGCTGGCCCTGTTCGGGCACAGCATGGGCGCTGCCGTCGCACTCGAGACCGCACGCGCGCTCGAGGCCTCCGGCATCGACGTCCGGCACCTGTGGGCATCCGGCTCGCGGATCGCCGCACTGCCCGAGCCGCAGCCCTCATCCGGTGAGACCACCGAGGAGGACATCGTCGCGGACCTTCTGCGCATGGGCGGTTCCGACCCGGAGCTGCTGGCGGACCCGGACTTCCTGGAGCTGGTGCTGCCGTACATGCAGGCGGACGCCGACCTCTTCCACTCGTACGAGATGGCACCGGCGCCGATGCTCCGGTGCCCGATCACCGCCATCGTCGGCGACGCGGATGACGACGCCGACCGCCGGCCCTGGAACACGCTGTCGACCGGGCCCGTCCGGCAGGCGACAGTGCGGGGCGGCCATTTCTACCTGATCGACGAGCCACCCTTCGAGCTGCTGATGAAAGGCGGTGAGTCCCTTGACTGACCTCACCCGACGATCGGACCAGGACTCGGCAACAGTGCGGGACCGTGACCGTCGCCATCTCTGGCACATCTGGTCGCCGGTGCGCGCCGACCTGGCTCGGCTGTGCCTCTCCAGCGGGACCGGGCACACCGTACGGGACATCGACGGGCGCTCGTACATCGACGCCTCGTCGCTCAATCTCTCCTGCGGGTACGCCCACCCCGACCTGGTCGGGGCCGTGCAGACGCAGGTCGGCCGGCTGCACGGTTATGACATCTCGGTGCACGGTCACGAGACCTCCGGGGCGCTGGCCGCGCGGATCGCCGGCCTCATGCCGCCGGAGCTCTCCCGGACCCTGCTCACGAACAGCGGCACCGAGGGCATCGAGGCGGCACTGCTGATCGCCGGCATGTACGCCCAGCTCAGCGGCGAGCCACGCACCCGGGTCGTCACGTTCGCCCGCGGCTACCACGGTTCGACCCTGCTGAGCCGCGAGATGTCCGGCCTGCCGCACCTGGCTCACCCGTTCGCCTCGCCGCTCGACGTGACCCGGATCGACCTGCCCCTGTCGGCGCGGGAAACCCGGGATGTCGCCGGCCTCCCGGCGTTGGTGGAGGAGTTCCGCCGGGCGCTGCTCGACGTCGAGCCGCCACCGCTGGCCGTGCTCATCGAGCCCCTGCTGAACGTCGGCGGTGGCGTCGTCCTGCCGCCGGGCTTCCTGACCGAGGTGCGCCGGCTGTGCGACGAGAGCGGCGCGCTGCTCGTGCTGGACGAGGTGTCCACCGGCTACGGCCGGACCGGCCGGATGTTCGCCTTCCAGCATGACGATGTGGTGCCGGACATCGTCGTCACCAGCAAAGGTCTGGCCGCCGGCTACGCGCCGATCTCCGCGGTGAGCGTGCGGGAGTCGATCTATCGGCAGTTCGAGCAGGACCCGCTGGTCGGCGGGCTGCGGTTCGGCCAGACCACGTCGGGTCATGCGATCTCGTGCGCGGCCGCCCTGGCCACGCTCGACGTGATCGAGCGCGACGGTCTGGTGGAACGGGCCGATCGGGCCGGTCGGCTGCTGACGAGCCGGATTGTCTCGGTGGCCGACGGTGACACGGTCGCCGACGTGCGCGGCCTCGGCCTGTTCGTGTCGGTGGAGTTCACCCGCGAGCCCGACGCCGAGCGGGTGGTCGCCGAGGCCGAGGCGCGGGGGCTGTTGCTGCGCCGGCAGGGGGCGGTCGTGATGCTGGTGCCGCCGTTGACGGTCGACGATGCCGCGCTCGAGTCGATCGCCGACCGGTTCGCCGCCGCGCTGAAGGAGGTGGCGGCGTGAGTGAGCAGCAGTCGACGGAGGCGGTGGCCTCGGCCCGGGTGACCGCCTCGGTCAACCGCAAACGTACGGGTGCCGAGCTGGGCGCCGAGGAGATCGAGGCGGTCGTCGCCGACTTCGTGGCCGGCCGGATTCCGGATTACCAGATGTCAGCATGGCTGGCCACGGTCGCCTGCCGCGGGATGTCCGTGGCCGAGGTGCACTCGCTGACCCGCGCGTACACCATCGGTGGGGAGGCGCTGGACTTCTCCGGGCTGGACGCACCGGTCATCGACAAGCACAGCACGGGCGGGGTGGGCGACACCACCACGTTGATCGTGGTGCCGGTCGTGGCGGCGTGCGGCGGAGTGGTGGCCAAGATGACCGGCCGGGCGCTCGGCTTCGCCGGTGGCACGCTCGACAAGCTCGAATCGATCAGCGGTCTGCGCAGCTATCTGTCCGCCGACGAGGTGGTACCCATGCTGCGCAAGGTCGGCATGGTGATCACCGGGCAGAGCCGGAACCTGACCCCGGGCGACGGAGCGACGTACGCGCTGCGGGACGTGACCGGCACGGTGGAGAGTGTTCCGCTGATCGCGGCCAGCATCATCAGCAAGAAGGTCGCGGTGCGCGCCGACGGCCTGGTGCTGGACATCAAGACCGGGGCGGGAGCGCTGATACCCGACCGGGAGCTGGCCCTCGAGCTGACCCACACGATGCGGGATCTCGCCACCTCGTTCGGTCTGAGCTGCCGGGCGGTTCTCAGCGACATGAGCCAGCCGCTCTCACCCGCGGTCGGCAACGCCTTGGAGATCAAGCAGGCGCTGGCGGTGCTGCGTGGCGAACGGATACCCGGCCTGTCCGATCTGTGCGCGACGATATCGCGGCTGATGCTGCAGAGCGTGGACGTGGATCTGGCCGACGCCGACGCCGACGCCAAGGTCGAGCGGGTGTTGCAGGACGGCTCGGCCTACGAGATGTTCCTGCGCTGGGCGGTGGCGCAGGGCGCCGATCGCCAGGTCCTGGAGCATCCCGAGCGGTTGCCGTCGGCGAAACTCCGGCGGGAGATCCGGGCGACCGGGTCCGGCTGGGTCGTCGGGGTGGAGCCACGGGCCATCGGCAACGCCACGCTCCTGGTCGGAGCGGGCCGGCTGAGGTACGGCGCGGCCCTGGACTACGGGTCGGGAGTCGTGTTGCACCGCCGGGTGGCCGATCGGGTGGAACGCGGCGACATCGTCGCGGAGCTGCACTACGACTCCGGCGACGTCGACGGCGCCGCGGCGTTGATCGAATCGGCGTTCACCCTGGGGGATGAGGTTCCGCCCGTGCCCCCGGCCGTTCATCAAGTCTTCTGATCGGAGCACGACCCATGACCTCGATCGTTCCGGTGGATCGCCTGCTCCGCGGCATCGCGGGAGGCGACATCTCCTTCGACACCGTGCCGGCCGAACCGGCCGTCATCGCCGACCCGCAGGACATCCCGGCGGCTGCCGCCGCCGAGATCGCCCGCAGATACCGGGCCAACGGCTTCGCCGTGGCGCGCTTCGCCGCGGGGCCGTGGACCGAGGACACCGTGCGGCGGCTTGCGCAGGCGCTGGGGCTCGGCGAGCCGTTCGTACCCCCGCTCTACACGATGGGCGCGTACGTCACCACCGGCATCTCGCGCATCGCCGCGCCGACGGTGCCGGAAGCGACGGTGCACGCCGGATTCGAGACGACGGACGGTCAGGATCTGCATTGCGACGGAACGTTGCAGGACATCGGGGTGGTGCGCAGCGCGATCCTGCTGTGTGAGTCACAGGGTGAGAGCGGTGGCGAGACCACTGTGTTCAACGCCCACGGCGCCTTCGCCGAGCTGGCCGCGACGGACCCGTCGGCCGCGCAGGCGTTGACAGCGCCGGGGCTGCTGGTCCGCCGGGCCACGATGAACGGCTCCAACGAGGAGAACGCCGGGCCGGTGTTCACGGTTGACGACGAGCAGCTGCTGTGCCGCTACTGCGTGGACAAGACAGACAGCTGGATGATCCCGGACGGCGAGCTCGGCGAGTCCGTCCGGCGTGGACTGTCCTTTCTCGACAATGCTCGGCAGGACGGCAGCCGGCACGTGCTGCGGTTCACGCTGGCCGCGGGCGAGGCGATCATCATGGACAACACCCGGATCTCGCACGGACGCGCGGCCTACCAGGACCGGGCGGGCAGCCGGCGCTGCCTCTACCGCAGCCTGCACCTGCGGCACCCGGCCGAGGTCGCGGTATCGGCATGAGCAAGGGTCAGCCACCACCGTTCGATCCGGAACTGGCGGGCCCGCTCGAGGGCATCCTCGCCGGCCTGCCGTCCATGACGGCCGATCAGATCCCCGACCGGCGGGCCCGGACGGTGGCGGGCCGGCTGACGGACGAGCAGATCCGCCGGAACGGTGCCTTCGACCTGGTCGAGCGGCAGATCCCGGGGTATGCGGACGGCGCCGGGGTGGCCCTGCTGATCTGCCGGCCCACCGCGACCCCCGGGCCGCACCCGGTGATCTTCTCCATCCACGGTGGTGGCATGGTCGCCGGCGACGCCCGTACGGCCGACCTGATCGGAGAGCTGGACCGCGCCGAGCACCTCCAGCTGGCGGTGATCTCGGTCGAATACCGGCTGGCTCCGGAGCACCCCGACCCGATTCCGGTCGAGGACTGCTATGCGGCGTTGCGCTGGGTCGTCGAGCACGGCGCGGAACTCCGCATCGACCCCGATCGGATCATCGTCAGCGGCAACAGCGCGGGCGGGGGGCTGGCCGCCGGTGTGGCGCTGATCGCCCGGGACCGCGGCGGACCGGACCTGATCGGGCAGATGCTGCAGTGCCCGATGCTGGACGACCGCTGCGACACCGAATCGGCCCGGCAGATGGAGCACGTCGGGCTGTGGAACACCCTGTCCAACCGCACCGGCTGGACAGCGCTGCTGGGGGAGCGGCGGGGCGGCGCCGAGGTGTCGCCGTACGCCGCGCCGGCCCGGGCCGCCGACCTGTCCGGGCTGCCGCCCGCCTTCATCGACGTCGGATCCGTCGAATCGCTGCGCGACGAGGCGGTGCAGTTCGCGCTCGAGATGTGGCGCGTCGGTGGTTCGGCCGAGTTGCACGTGTGGTCGGGAGCATTCCACAGCTTCGATCAGTGGGTACCCGGCGCCGTGGTCTCCGACTCGGCCGTGAAGGCCAGGCTGGCCTGGTTGCGCCGCGTCCTGGACAACGCCCGGCCAACGCGGCCGCACCCGCAAGGAGCATGATGCCCCGACCCAAGCTCAGCCTGATCATCCCCTACCGGCAGCGGCTGGAGAATCTCCGATCGGCCCTGCAGAGCCTGGTGCACCAGACGATGGACCCGGCGGAGTTCGAGGTGGTCATCGGTGCGATGGAGTACGACGAGGCCTACGTCACCGCCTGCCGGGAGGTCGCCGACCGGATCCGCATCGTCACCGTGATGACGAACGACGCCTTCGAGATCCCGATCGCCCGCAACATCGCGATGCGACAGGCCGCCGGCGAGGTCATCGTCAACATCGACGCCGACACGCTGCTCCCACCCGACGCGCTGACCAACCTGTACGAGCGGCACTACGCCTTCGGTCAGGCGGCCTGCGTCGTCGGCCAGGTCCTGGGCTACGGCAACAACTACGACGGCGACGTCGAGCATGTCGACCAGGTGCCGTTCGCGACCTGGCAGGACCGGCTGATCGAGATGGCTGACACCCGGGACGTGCCGCGCGACCCGCGTTTCCAAGTGGATCATGTGATTCCGTGGAGCTTCGCCTGGACCGGCTTCATCGCGCTCCCGGCTGACCTGATCCGCAGGCATGATCTGTACTTCGACGAGTCGCTCCGCGGCTGGGGCGTGGACGACATCGAGTGGGGATACCGGATCAGCGCCGAGGGGATCCCCATCGTGCTCCGCAAGGATGTCTGGGCCCTGCACCTGCCGCACATCCGCGACACGGCCGCCAACTTCGTCACCGAGGGCGTGACATACCGTCAGTTCCTGCATAAGTTCCCCGGCCCTGACGTCGAGTTGGCCGCCGCGTTCAGCGACTTCGAGGCAAACGGCCGGTATCTGGAGTTCAAGGCGGCACTCGCCGGCGTGGTGCCGAGTGGTGCCGCCGGCCTGGGGACCGTCCTGGGCACCAGCGACGGCGTCACCACGGTGTTCTGCGGCGCATCGCTCGACAAGCACGGACAGGTGACCGAGCCGGGGCGGTACGGCGACATCCGGGAGGTCCTGCCCCTGATCGGCTTGGCGCTGCCGTACCCCGATGGAATCGCCGAGATCTGCCGGATCGCCCCGCCCATCCAGGGCCTGTCCGACGACTACCGCAAGCAGGTCCACGCGACGGCGTCCCGGGTGGCCCGGACGGTGATCGTCGAGTGACGACCGCGGCGGTCGACCACCAGGCCCTTCTCGCTGTGGCGGTCGAGGTCGTGACGGCCGCGGCCGAGGCGATCCTGGCCCGATCAGGGAAACGGTCCGCGCTGTCGTACAAATCCTCGGCCACCGACCCGGTGACCGAGGCGGACCTGGCCAGCGCCTCGGCGATCCACGGCGGCCTGAGCCGGCTCCGGCCGCAGGACGGGCTGCTCAGCGAGGACGGCGACCAGACCGAATCCCGCAACGGGCTGCGGTGGGTCGCCGACCCGCTGGACGGAACGGTCAACTACCTGCACGGGATTCCGAATGTCGCGATCAGCCTCGCCTGCGAGCGGTACGTCGACGGGGACTGGCAGGCGGTGGTCGCGGTGGCCCGGGACGTCCATCGGCGGGAGCTGTTCACCGCGGTGCTGGACGGCGGCAGCTTCTGTGACGGCGTGCCGATGGCGGTGACCGATCCGGTGCCGGCGGAGCAGGCCCTGATCGGCACCGAGTACGGATACTCCGTGGCGAGCCGGACGCGTCAGACCGGGGCGATGGCGAAGTTGGCGCCGCGCGTGGCCGATCTTCGTACCAGCGGCAGCACGGTCCTCGATTTGTGCTGGACCGCCGCCGGGCGCCTCGACGGTTTCATCGAGGACGAGCTGGGCCGGTGGGACTGGGCGGCGGGTGCCCTGCTGGTCACCGAGGCCGGCGGGCGGGTCTCGCCGGTGGCCGACGGGGTGCTCGCCGGTGGGCCCCACCTCCACCGGGAGCTGAGCCGGCTCCTCTGAGCCGTCGGCGCCGGGTGGAGGCGGGAGCCGGTCAACCGGCCATGGCCAGGCGGTGCTCCGCCATCACCTCTTGCATCACCTGGAACGCGCCGGTCCGCCACCCGAACTGCATCCCCGCCGAGGCCACGTCGTCGGGTGTCTCGGCATAGGCGTCCCGCAACGTGATGGCCGCCTTCCAGAGCATCCAGCCCCGGGCCCGGGCCCAGGTGGCGTCGTCCAGTTTGAGTCCGCGCCGGAACGTCTCCCGGCTCGTACCGTGGAAGAACGACCACGCGATCACCAGGTCGCACGCGGGATCGCCGACCCCGCAGGTGCCGAAATCGATGACCGCGCTCAGCTTTCCGTCCTGCACCAGCAGATTCCCGGCGCTCATGTCGCCGTGGTACCATACCGGGTCGCCGGTCCAGCTGCTGTTCAGGGCGGTTTCCCACACCTCCAGCGCCTGCGGTGCGTCGATCACCTCGGTGAGCGCGTCGATCGCCGTCCGTGCCGACTCGTCCCAGTAGGAAGGGCTGGCGCCACGGTAGAAGCTGTGCAGGCCCGCTTCCGGCCCGCCCGTGGCGTCGATCGAGTACAGCGCGTTCAGGAATCCGGTGAGATCCTCCGCCAGCGTGACCGGATCGGGCACCCGCTCGACGGTCGCCTGGTGGCCCGGCAACCACTCGTACACCGACCAGGGGCGCGGGAAGTGCTGCCCGGGCTCGCCCGTGGCGAGCGGCCGGGGAATGTCCACCGGCAGGTGCTCGCGCAGCTCGGGCAGCCAGCGATGCTCCTTCTCCACCTGGGAGGAGTACATCTCCGCGCTGGGCAGGCGAACCGACATGGTGTCGCCCAGCCGCATGGTGATGTTGTCCCAGCCGGGTCGTTCGACCGGCCGGATCGGCAACTGCGCCCACTGCGGGAACTGCTCCGACAGCAGCTGCCGGATCAGCTCCGGCGTGATCGCGGTCCTATCCATGCGCCTCTCCTGTCCCCGTGGCGGAGTTCATTCCGCGATGTCCTCGTGGTAGATCCGCTGCGCATCCTCGCGGGTGAGAACGCCCTGGTAGATCCGTACCGGACCGATGGAACCATGCCACTGGTCGACCGGGGCGTTCCGCCAGTACGCGTTGCCGATGTGCAGCGGCGCGTCGGCCGACCAGAACGGCCAGTGATCCACCAGCTCGGCCGAACCGTGGTCGTCCGTACCCGGCACGTACAGGTGGATCTCGCGGTTCTCGGCGTCCATGACCCCGACCAGCAGGGTCCACCGGTCCAGCGCCGAGGAGTCGATGATCTGCGTCGAGAACGCGTTCTCCCAGACGAACGGCCACGGCGGTCCGGGCGGGTCGCCGTCGACCGGAGTGGCCTCCAGACACCATTTCACGACGTCCGGCGTCACCTCGTCGATCGCCCGGGCGCCCAGGTAGAAGGGCGAGTGCGTCAGCTCCCCCGGCCTCGGCCCGGGCTGGCTGATCGCGGTCAGGGCGAACCATCCGTCGGGCAGCTTGAACTCGTCCCCGATCACCTCGCTGTCCAGCCGCAGCCAGGCGGCGACACTGAAGCTCTGATCGGTGCGGAGCACCGGCCGCTCGGTGGACAGATACTGCGACTTGCCATCCAGCTGGACGGCCCCGCCGGCGATGCTGCGCGTCCAGCTCACCGGGCCGTGGGCGTGCAGGGTGTGGCCGTTGCCCGAGAGGTCTTCGACCGTGCTTCCCTCGCCTTCCTCGAACTTCCATCGGGCGAGCAACCTCGCCGTACTGTCCGCTGGCGAATCGGTCATGTGATGTCCCTTCTGGAGCGTGTGCGCCGGGAGCGTGAAGGTGGCCTCCGACACAAGGTACTGAAACAGTCCGGTGCGGTGTGTCCGAGGGGCGGCCGGGACCCGGCACCCGGCAGGGACCTCGCCGGGGCGGGCGCATGTCATATCATTGCCGCGTGTGCGACCTGGTCGCACTTCACGGGGAGGAACGCGATCAGTCAATGATCAGCAACCACGGGGCCGTCGTCATCGGAACCCACTTCGACGACGTGGCCCTGTCGATGGGTGGCCTGCTGCCGGCCATCGACGGGCCCACGGTCGTCGTCACCGTCCATGGAGGACCCCCGGATCCGGCCCTGAAGGTGTCCGGCTGGGATGCCGACTGTGGCTTTGTCAGCGGGGCCGAGGCGCATGCGGTGCGGTCCGCCGAGGACGCACGCGCGTGCGCCATCCTCGGTGCGGAGCAGCTGATGCTGCCCAACCCGGACGGGCCCTATCGGGCCGCGGCGGACCCCTTCGCCGGGCTCGGCGAGGTGCTGCGAGGGCTGGGCAGTGACGTTCCGGTCTACCTGCCGCTGGGCACCACCCAGCCGGACCACATCGCCGTCCGCGACGCGGCGCTGGACATCCTCGCCGGCCTCGGCACCAGGACGGTGCGGATCTATGCCGATCAGCCGTACGCGCCCGCGCTCGTGCCCGACTGGACGTCAGCACCGGCCGACGAGGTCGTGACGACCCTCGCGCGGCACGACCCGGAATACCGCAATCTGCGGGATCGGTACGGGATGGAGCTGCTGACCAGCGCGAACCTCTCGGACCAGGCGTGGTCACGCAAACGTGACGCGGTCTTCTGTCACGCCTCTCAGCTCAGCCTCGTCGGAGGCATGGGGGAGGTGCGGCACCTGGGCAAGTTCCTGCGCCACGGCGGCCCCCTCAGCCGGGAGTTCGTGTGGCAGCTGGGCCGGGGTGAGCGCCCGTGACGGGTCCGACCGGGCTCTTCCGGCATGGCGGACCGGCCGGCCGCACCGTTCAGGAGACGATGACCGCGCTGGGCCTCGACCGGGGGTCCGTTGTGCTCCGGGCGATCTACCAGGCCGAACGTCCGGCCCTTGACGTGCTCTTCAAGACCAGGCACGAGTGGCCGGAGAAGCTCGCGGCCGTGCGGGCCTTCCCGCCGGGCGCGGTGGAACGGACCACGGCCGACTACCTGAACTGGCGTGCGGACATCCTGTACTGGAAGGCGATGATCCACTTCTTTCCGGATCAGCTTGCCGACCGCGTCGTGATCAGCGGCGCCGATGCCGTGCGCGAGCTGGCCGCCGAAACCTCACGTTTCCTGCTGGCTCCGTTCCATATCCGCCAGTTCCCGCTGATCAGCCCGGCCGTCACGGCGCTGGGCCTGCGCACCGCATCCATCATCGACGTGAACACGCCGGCCGACGTGCCCGCCGACCCGGCGCCGGAGCAGCGCAAGCTGGCGCTGGACGGCAAGGATCCGCTGGTGCTGGTCAGGGCGAGCCGGGCCCTCAAGGACCGCCGCACGATCAGCGTCTTTCCCGACCTGCACCGGGGCGGGAGGCCGGCGCCGGAGCGGGTCACCTTCCTCGGCCAGGAACTGCTGACCGGCAGTTCGTGGCACCTGTTCTGCCTGCACGAGCGGCTGCCGGTCGTGCCGTGTTACGCCGCCGCGGGGCCGGAGGGCACCCCGGTGGTGACGTTCGGCGAGCCGCTGGGGCCGCCTCGGACCGCCGATGAGGCGGTGGAGCTGGTCCAGCGCCTCTACACCTTCTATGAGACCCCGCTCCGGCCGGCCCTGGTGGAATGGGAGGGCTGGACGGAGGCGAACTGGGTTCGTGACGACGTGGTGAGCGGCCGGCCGGGCCGCTGACCGAAGAGGGGACTGCTGTGACCGAGGACCGTGCGCTGACCGTGCTGATCACCTTGACCGAGTCGATTCTCGGCGTCGACAAGGTGCAGTCCACCGATGAGTTCTTCGACCTGGGCGCCAACTCGATGGACGCGCTCCGGCTGGTCACCGCGATGGAGGAGCACGGTCTGGTGGTCGACATCGAGCAGCTGCTGGACAGCCCGTCGCTCGCTGACCTGGCGACCCACTGCAGGCCACGGTCCTGAGCGCCGGCGTCGTCCGGGACATCAGCCTCGGAGCGGGAGCAGACCGCTGTCCCGGACGACGATCCCGTACGAGCTACACCGTGTCGGGCGGATACACGAGCTCGACCTGCGAGCACTCCGACTCGTAGTAGGCCGAGTGCACGACGGACGTCGGAACGTGGAACCAGTCTCCCGGCCCGTACTTCCCCTCGACGCCGTCGATCGTGAGCCGCACGCATCCCTGGGTCACCACTCCGACGATGTTCATGTCGTCGTGCTGGTGCGGCTCGAGCGACATGCCTTCCGGATACGTCGCGAAGACGACATCGCAGCCGTCGGCCTTGAGCCGGCGCGCCTCGATGGCCCAGCCCGGGTTCACCACCCACTCCTCATCGAGCGGAATCTGCTTCAGGAGCGGGGGGAAGTGCGGTTTGACGGTCATCAACCGGTCTCCTTTGTCAGTACTGGCTCGACTCGCCCGGATCCGAGATCGCAAAGGTGAAACAGCGGATCGAGTCGTGCTCGCTGAGCGGCGTGAGGCTGTGCGTGACGTTCGACGGGATCGAGATCAGGTCGCCCGGGTGGACCACCCGGGAGTCGTCGCCGACGACCATGGTGCCGCGCCCGCGCAGAACGTAGTAGAACTCGTGCGACGGATGGTGGTGTGCCTCCACCATGTCGCCACCGGCCACCTCGAACTCGGTGACGTACTCGAGGTATCCGCCCTCGGTGATCGAGCGCATCTCCTCGGGTCGCACCATCCACCAGACATTGACCGTGTCGTGCGAGAACTCGTGCTTGGTGGCATCGGTCGAGCGAACGTCCATGTGGTCCCCTTTGTGTCCAGAACGTCCCGGAGATCCACAGCGATCCATCTCCGGGAGCCGACTTCCGCAGCATAGTGGTTCCGGCGAATCCACGTGGGACGGTCGATTGGCGGGCGGCGCGGAGGGTACCGGCCAATGCGGAGTTTGCGCGTAGCATCGTGGACTCACGGGGGCGTTGGAGGGTCGTATGCCAGGTCAGCTCAGAGGTCTGCACGAAGTCGTCGCGGATCTCGCGCGCTCCCGGCCGCACGCCCCGGCCCTCAAGGCCGACGGGCACACCGTCACCTACGTGGAGCTGGACCGCCGGGCGGACCTGTGGTCGGCCGACCTGGTGAGCTCCGGCGTGCGCCGCGGGCAGGTGGTGCCGGTGGTCATGGTGCGCGGCACCGATCTGGTGATCACCATGCTGGCCGTGCTGAAGGCCGGCGCGGCGTACGCGCTGCTTGATCCCGCCTGGCCGGTCGAGCGCCTGGAGCAGACGTGCGGCCGGCTCGACAGCCCGCTGATCGTGGTGGGCGCCGGCGCCCCGCGGGCGACCTGGCCCAAGCGGGTGTGGTCACCGGGCGGGTCGTCGGGCCGGCACGTGGACCGCCGGCCGGTGCCCGTGGCGGGCGATGACCCGTGCTGCGTCTTCTTCACGTCCGGCACCACCGGCACACCCAAGGGCGTCCTGACGACGCACCTCGCGACGGCCCGCCTCTTCGAGTCGGACGAGCTCGGTGACCTGGGCGAACGGACGGTGTTCCCGGTCGGGGCGCCGACCCCGTGGGACGCGTTCTCGCTGGAGCTGTGGGGGCCGCTGCTCAACGGCGGCACCGCCCTCGTCGACGACGAGCCGTACATCACCGGGGAATATCTCCGGCGGGCCGTGCGCGCGCACGGCGCGACCGCCACCTGGCTGACCAGCAGCCTCTTCAACATGATCGTGGAGGAGGACCTGGACGCCTTCACCGGACTCGTCAAAGTGATCATCGGAGGCGAGGCGCTGGCGCGGCGGCAGGTCGGCCGTTTCCTCGCCGCGCATCCCGGGATCGCCCTGTTCAACGGATACGGGCCGGTCGAATCCACGGTGTTCGCCACGATGCACCGGATCCGTCCGCAGGACTGCGAGCTGCCGGACGGAATCCCGCTCGGCCGGCCGGTGCCCCGGACGCAGATCTACGTTCTCCGGGGCGACCAGCCGTGCGGGGCCGGTGAGACCGGTGAGATCTGCATCGGCGGGGCCGGCCTGGCCGTGGGCTATCTGGGGGACCCGGCCCTGACCGCGGAGAAGTTCGTCGAGGTATGCCTGAACCGGCGGTCCGTGCGGGTCTATCGCACCGGGGACCTGGGCTTCAAGGACGAGGACGGGATCCTGCACTTCCGTGGCCGGGCCGACCGGCAGATCAAGGTCCGCGGCCACCGGATCGAGCCGGTGGCTCTGGAACGGCGGCTGGAGTCGCTGTTACCGATCCGGTCCTGCCGGATGGTGCCGCGGCAGGGACCCGACGGCCGGCCGGACGGCCTCATCGCGTTCTGCGTGCCGTTGCGTGCCGGTGACCCGTTGGCCGGGGCCGGCGAGATCATCCGGCGGACGTTCGCCGGATACGAGCGACCGGCCGCCGTGATCAGCGTGGATGCCCTGCCGCTGACGGCCAACGGCAAGGTCGACGAGGCGAAGCTGCTGGTGAGCGCGGCCGGCGTCGGCGGGCCGGGACGGCCGTCCCCGGACCGGCCCGGACCGGCCCGGGACGAGCGGGCCCGGATGGTGGCCGACGTGTTCCGCTCGCTCCTCGGTGTGCCCGAGGTGTCCTACGGCGACTCGTTCTTCGACCTCGGCGGATCCTCGCTCGACGCCGGCCGGGCCTGTGCCCGGCTCGCCCGGCACACCGGACGCCCGGTCCCGCTGTCCAAGCTGTACCAGCAGCCCACGCCGGCCGGGCTGGCGTCGTGGCTGGCGGCCACGGCCGACGAGGAGAGCCGCGGACGAGTCGCCGCGGGCGGGTCGGCTGTGCCGCTGACCCCGATGCAGACCTTGTTCCTGACCCGTGGCCTGATGTCGGCGGCCGATCGTACGAACCACTGCATCCTGACCTGGGTGATACACGGCGCATTGAGCCGTACGGCGCTCCGGTCGGCGATCGGTGCGGTGCACGACCGGCACGAGTCGCTGCGAGCCGCCTATGTCATGGGGCGCGATCCCCACGCGGTCACGGTGGAGATCCCGCCGCCGCCGCTGGAGGAGCTCGGCGCCGCGGCCGATGTGCCGGGTGGCGTCGCGGCGATCCGTGCCGCCTTCGACGAGGACCTCGATCCGGCCGTGGCCGACCTGTGGCGGGTGGCCCTGCTGCCGGTGTCCGAGGACGCCTGGGTGCTCGGCGTGGTGGTGCACCACGTCGCCTTCGACGGCTGGTCGGAGTCGGTGCTCGCGACCCACCTGGCCGATGCGTACAACCTGGCTCGTTCGGGCCGGCCGGTGCACACCGCGCCGCCCGTTCCGCTGGCGGCCCTCGCTGCCGGGATCGAGCGCCCCGACCCGGACCTGGCCGATCAGCTGCTGCTCTCCTTGAAGGGAGCGTCCGACCTGCAGTGGCCCGGATCGCCCGCCCCGCAGGACCAGGGGATCGCCCTGCTCAGCCACCGGGTGTCCGCCTCGGATCTCGAGACCCTGGATCGGCTCGCCCGGGCCGCCCGGACGACCCGCTTCGCGGTCCTGCTGGCGTGTTGCGGCGCCGCGCTCGCCACCGTGACGGACCAGCGGGATCTTGTCGTCAGCACGCCGGTCCGGCAGCGGGTCGGCGCCGGGACGGAACAAGCCGTCGGCTGCCAGCTGAGCCTGGTCTTCCTCCGCCTCCGCGACGAGGCCCTGGGCGGCGACACCGCGGCCGTCCGCGCGATCACCGACATCGTCGATCTCGCGATGCGCACGCAGGACGTCCCCGTGACGAGCGTGCTCGACGCGGTGGAGCGGCCGCGCAGTTCCCGGCCGCCGCTCGCCCAGGCACTGTTCGCCGTGCAGGACAATCCGGTGCCACGTCTGGACCTCGACGGTGCTCGCACCGAATTCGTCCGGCAGCCCTACCTCGATCTCCCGGTCGAGCTGCATGCCGAGCTCTGGTGCGAGGACGACGGCTCCGCGCGTCTGGACGTCGCCTTCCGCAGGGAGAGCGTGACCACGGCCACCGCCACCTCGGTCGCGCGCGCCTTCCTCGACAACGTCGAGACGATGGCAGCCCGGTTCAGGGGCGATGGTCGTGGATAGCGCCCCCGACCTGTCGATCCTGACCGATCCGGTCGCGCACGCCGACGGCCGGGCGGATCGGCTGTGGCCGTGGATGCGGCGGCACGCCCCGGTGCACTGGCACGACGCCGGCAGCTATCCCGGGTTCTGGTCCGTGGTCCGGTATTCCGACGTACGCGCGGTGTACCTCGATCACGAGACGTTCAGCTCGGCGAAGGGGGTCATGCTGCGGCCGCTCGCACTCGGCGACGACCCGGCCGGCGGCGCCGCGCTGGCGTTGACCGATCCGCCCCGGCACGGCGACATCCGTGCGCTGGTCGGCGACCTGTTCGCCGGCCGCGCCGTCCGGGCCCTGGAGGAAGATCTGCGGAAGTCGACCCGGGCCGTCCTGGATCAGGCCGTCGAGGCCGGCACCTGCGATTTCGCCCATGACGTGGCCGCGCGCCTCACGATCACGGTGATCTGCGCGCTGCTGGGCGTACCGGAGGCGGACCGGGACCAGGTCCGCCGGTGGATCGACGCCTCGTTCGCCGCCGGGCGGCCGCTTGCGACGAATCACGAGTTCATGGGCTACCTGCTCCAGCTGATGGACGAGCGCACGGTGAGCCCGAGCAACGACATCGTGAGCCGCCTGGTCCATGGCGAGGTCGCCGGTGCGCCGCTGTCCGACCTGGAGATCCTTTTCAACTGCGAGAACATCGCCGGCGCGGCGGAGAACTCCGGTCTGTCCATGGCGACCGGCATGCTCGCCTTCATCGACAACCCGGTCCAGTGGCAACTGCTGGTCGACCACCGGGAGCTGCTGCCCGGTGCCGCCGGCGAGATGATGCGCTGGGCCTCCAGCGCCACCCACAGCATGCGGACCGCGACAACCGCCGGCCGCATCGGTGACCAGGCGATCCGCCCGGGTGACCGGGTGGTGGTGTGGCTTCGATCCGCGAACCGCGATGAGGCCGTCTTCGCGGATCCCGACGTCTTCGACATCGCCCGCCGGCCCAACCGGCACCTCGCGTTCGGTGCCGGAGCCCACGCCTGCATCGGCGCGGCGCTGGCCCGGATCCAGACCACCGTCCTGCTCTCGGAGATCCTCGAGTCGGGGATACGGTTCGAGTCGGCCGGAGCGCCGACCCCGCTGCCGTCGATCGTCGTGGGTGGGCAGAAGCACCTGCCGATGCGACTCTGGCGGACCGCATGATGACCAGAACAGCAGGAGGTTCGCATGGAGCCAGCTGGCCCGGCGGCGTTGTCGAGGGCCGTGAGCGCCCAGGACCGCGGCGAAGGTCTCGGCTTCGGGATGCCCGACCTGGCGGCCGCCCTCGCGGATGTGGACGACGAGCTGGCCGAGTTCCGGGACGATCCGAGCCCGTCGGAGCTGGGGGACGTGCTCTTCGCGGTCGTCCAGGTCGCCCGCAAACTGCGGGTCGATCCGGAGGTCGCCCTGCAGGAGGCGGTGAACCGATTCACGGCGCGGTTGGACCACGTCGAGCGCGCCTGTCCAGGTGCGATCGACGCCTCGCCGGAGCGGCGTCTGGAGTTGTGGCGCGCGGCGAAGGCGCAGGAGGGCTGAGGCCACCGGCCACCACCGAGGCCGCGGAACCACGACGGCGGGACCGCCGGTGAACGTCAGCAAGAAGTTCGGGGTGCTCGCCGACCGGCCGTTCCGTCTGGTGTGGATCGGTCGCTCCTCGTCCGCGCTGGGCGATGCGCTGATGCCGGTCACGCAGACGTTCGCAGTGCTGTCGATCGGCGGCGGTGCGGCCGAGATCGGGCTGATCCTCGCGATCAGCATGGTGGTCCGGACGTTGCTGCTGCTCGCCGGCGGTGCGCTGGCTGACCGCCTGCCTCGTCGCCTGCTGCTCGGCGGCACCTCGCTGTTCCTGGGCGTCGTGCAGACGCTGGTGGGCATCCTGCTGCTGACCGGCCGGCTGGACATGCAGATGCTCCTGGCCGCCGCCGTCTGCTACGGCGGCGCCTCGGCGCTCACCAAGCCCGCGCTGACCGGCCTGGTGCGCCAGACGGTGACGGATGAGCGGTTGCAGGAGGCGAACGGTCTTCTGGAGATGACCCGGGGGGCCACCCTGGTGGTCGGACCCGCGCTGGCCGGGGTGGCCGTGAGCCTGACCAGTCCGGGATGGGTCTATCTCGCCGACGCGCTGACGTTCCTGGTGTGCGCGGTAGCCATGATGATGCTGCCGCTGGCCCACGTGCAGCGAACCGATTCGAGCAGCCTGCTGAAGGACATCGCCGCCGGTTGGGGCGAGCTGAAGGCCCGGCCGTGGTACTGGGTGACGCTCTGCTGCCACGCCGTCTGGAATGTGGGATCGAGTGCGTTCTACGTTCTCGGGCCGGTGCTGGTGGCCCAGGCGGCCGGCGGCGCGGCGAGCTGGGGCGTCGTCAGCGCCGGGGCGGCCGTCGGTGCACTGGTCGGCGGTGGGGCAGCGATGCGGTTCCGGCCGGACCGGCCGTTGGTCGCCGCCCACGCTTCGCTGCTGTTGATGCTGCTGCCCCTCGCGGCGCTCGCGGTGGGAGCTCCCATCGCGGTGCTGACCGTCTGCGCGGTGGTCGGCACCGCCGGCGTGACGTTCATGAACAGCGCCTGGACGGCCACGACGCAGCAGCTCATCCCGGATGCCGTGCTGTCCCGGGTGACGTCGTACGACTGGCTGATCTCCTTCACCCTGGCGCCGGTGGGCTTCGCGGCCATCGGGCCGGTCGCCGACCGGGTCGGCGCCACCTGGGCGATCGGCATCGCGACGATGTTCGTCATCCTCGGAGTGGGCATCGTGCTGTTCATCCCGCGGGTCCGGCGACTGCGGCGGTCACCGGACGGAAAGTTGCGGGGCTGGCCTGATCTTGATCAGGAGTCACCGGCCGGGCCGGCGCCGGAGCCGGCCGGCAACAAGGAATCGACACCCCTGGAGAGGGATCGGTCATGAGAGCACTGGTGCTCAGCAGGAGCCCGTTCGGCAGTACCAACTACGCCCAGGTGATGGGGCCGGAGTGGCAGGTCTCGGTCATCGGCGACGATCGCGCCATCCGGCAGGCCGAATCCTACGACGAGCCGTACGACCAGCTGGTCGCCGTGCCGGACTACAACGAGTCGCCGGCTGTTGAGCTCGCCGCGCATCGCCTGCACCGCCGGCGGCCGTTCGACACGATCGTTGCCCTGTCGGAGTATGACGTGCTTCGTGCCGCCCGGCTCCGGGAGCTGCTCGGCATCCCCGGCCAGAGCCTGGCGAGCGCACTGGCGTACCGCGACAAGCTGGTCATGAAGGAGACGCTGGCCGCCGCGGGTGTGCCGGTGACCCGGTTCGCGGCCGTCACGACGGTGAGCGACCTGCTCGGTTTCGCCGAGCGGACGGGCTATCCGTTCATCGTGAAACCCCGCCGGGGTGCGGGGTCGGTCGGGGTCGAACTGCTCCGCGACGAAGCGGACGTCCAGCGGGTCGCGATGTCCTGTCGGGAGCTGGGCGGCGACGTCGGGGCGGCGCTGCTCGCGGAGGAGTACGTGCCGAACTCGATGCTGCACGTCGACGGCCTCGTGCACGCGGGCAAGGTGCAGCTGATCTGGCCGTCCACCCACGGCGACACGACAACGCTCAGCTACCGGGACGGCGGGGCCCTCGTGAGCTCGATGCTGGATCGTGACGACCCTCGGTGGGAGCCGTCGGTGGCGTTGGTCGAGCAGACACTGGCGGCGCTTCCGACGCCCGACACGACCATCTTCCACGCCGAGGTCTTCCACACGCCCGACGGCCGGTGGCTGCTGAACGAGATCGCCAGCCGGATGGGCGGGGTGAAGGTCGGCAGCGCCATGAAGATGGCGTTCGGCGTCTCCCTGGGACGGGAGTATCTGCGCGCCCTGGCGACGGGCGAAATGAGCTTCGCGGCCGGGCTGCAGCCCTCGCGGCTGGCCGGCTGGCTGGTCGTGCCGCCGATCCCGGGCCGGGTGCGGCGGGTGCCCACCGGCTGTCCCCTCGACGGAGTGCACGAGTTTGCCGTCCATACCGCCGTCGGGACCGAGATCAAGCCCGCGACCAGCGCGTTCGACGCGCTGATGACAGCGGTCGCGGTGGGCGACGATCGCGCCACGGTGCTCGGGCGTCTCGAGGGGATCCGGGACTGGTTCCACGCCGAACTGAAGATCGAACCTGTCTTCACCTCGAACGGGCGGCTGCCGGATTGATCAAGGAGATCGGCATGGAGCGGGAGGACCGGATCCGCAGGTACTACGAACTCGTGGACGGCGGCGACGTACCCGGGTTGGTGGAACTCTTCGCCCCCGATGCCGTTTACCGCCGTCCCGGCTACGACCCGCTGGTGGGACGCGAGGCGTTGACCCGCTTCTACCGCGATCAGCGGGTCATCAAGGACGGCTGCCACAGCCTCTCCGAAGTGGTCGTTCAAGGCAACGCCGCAGCGGTGCACGGAACCTTCGTAGGCACGCTGAAGGACGGCCGCGGGGTGACGCTGCGGTTCGCCGATTTTTTCAGGTTCGCCAACGGCGGCCCGTTCACCAGCCGAGACACCTTCTTCTTCGTTCAACTGGTCTGACTCGGCTGCTGTCGCCGGAGGCGAAGGGGCCGACGGGGCGAAATCTTCGGAACCGAAGGGCTCGGTGCGGTTCTGGAAACGAGTCCAGAACCGCACCGGGCGGTCGTCTCAGATTCCCAGGGCGCGACGCAGGTTGACGAAGACCTCGGTCTGATCCGTGATACCCAGGACGTTCGCGGCCTGCGGGCCGCCGGCCGCGATCCGCACCTGAGTGCCGGTGTGTTGCTGCTCCCAGCCGGGGGCCGGAGCAGTGCTGTAGTTGACCGTCATGTCGGCGCCTTCCCGGGTGCGCACGGTGGCGGTGAGGCCAGACGTGACCGAACCCGCCTCCACGATCTGGCTGCTGTGCCCGTGGTCCGCCGTGACGACGACCAGAGTGTCAGGATGACGGCGCTGATACCGGAGGGCTTCGGCGACAGCAGCGTCGAAGCCGACGGTCTCCCCGATCTGGCCACACGGATCTGCGGTGTGGGCGGCCTTGTCGATGGCGGCACCTTCGATCTGCAGGAAGAAGCCGCGCTTCTTGCCCTCGGTCTGCCGGCTCAAGAGCTCGATCGCCTTGCGTGTCATGTCGACCAGGTGCGGCTGGCCGGCCGCCCGGTCAGCATTCGGTGCGCACGCCGCGGGCGGAGTGTTCTCGCGGACCGGCACCGGACCGGTCCACTCCCGGTCCAGGTCGCTGTCGGCGAAGAGCCCGAGCAGTGGCGCGTCCGGCGTGGCGGCCGCCAGGGCCTGCCCGTCAGTCACGATCCGGTATCCGCTGGCCCGAGCCTGTTCCAATACGGTCTTGCCCTGGTACGGGCCTGCCTGCACCGTCTGGTTGAAGTACCGCATACCGCCACCGAGCAAGACGTCGGGCTTCGTCTCGATCAGCTGCTCCGAGATGGATCCCGGCCCACCGTTCTCCTTGGAGCTTGCCGGGCACAAGGTCATGGATTGCGGCCCCCGGCAGTAGCGGTTGGGGACGTGTGAGGCGGCCGCCGCGGGCGTGGCGTCCTGCAACTCGGCGGTCGAGACGTCGCCCGTGCGGAGGCCCGCACGCTTGGCCAGCTCCAGGACGGTGGGCTGCGGCCGTTCGTCCGGGGTCACCGAGATGGCGCCGTCATACGATTTGTGACCGGTGGAGAAGGCGGTGGCGGACGACGCTGAATCGGGCGTGTAGTCGGGCTTCGTAGGATCGCTCTTCTCGACCGCGTAAGTGGTGTATGCGCCGGTGAGTGGAAGCTTGTCCATCGCCAGCCGCCCGGCCGCGCCAACCTCATAGTTACGGGCAATGGTGATTTCGCTGTCACCCATGCCATCGCCGATGAGGAGGATGACGTTGCGGGCATGGCCCCCTACGATGGCCTTTCTCGCGGCATCGGTCCGGTCGACGCGCTCGGACGACGCCATTGCCATCGACGGTATTCCCACAATGACCACCAGCGCGGCCAGTGGAACAGGATTGCGGCGAACGCCCATCCACTTAAAGTTCATGCAGAGTCCATCTCCCGTTAGCCTGACATACATCAATTTGCCATCAGATCATAGACTCACCGGTCTGTCCACAGTCGGCAGTGCGGACGAACTCCGCGAAGTTGATGGTTGCATTGTCGCGAGTGGACAGCCGTTTCGCTCAGACTTTGACTCAGATGTCGAGCAACCGGAAGCTCCACGGTTATGACGTCATGGTTCCCGAGTTCGGCTCATGCGGGTGCTCCGGCCGGGCGCCGGCTCCGGGTGGTCCACGTGGTCGTTGGCGCATTCGGAAGCCGTCGCGTCACGCGACGTTCCGTGGACCCGTACCCGTTGACCAGGTCGATGTACCCGAACGGGCTGTCGCGCCGGCGATGCACGTGGGCAGCTCCGCCGCCGGTGACGGCCGACCGGACGGTCGCCCGAGCGGCGGCGTCCATCCGGGTGATGTTCCGCCTCGGTGCCGGCCAGGTCGGTGCCCCGGCACAGGATCTCGTCCGGCAACTCGAACATGTACGGCTCCTTGGAGCTGGCCCGGACGCGCGATGAGGACGCCCCGCAGGGGGCGCCCTCACTGTCCTGCTGCCTCGTGCGCGTGCTTACCGCCCGGCCGGCGCCTCGGGTTCGAGGAACTCGAGGCGGTTGCCCAACGGGTCGAACGCGTAGAAACGGCGGTGCGCGGGGAAGTTGTCGTCCCAGTCGACGTCGACGCCCGCGTCACCCAGGCGCTTGGCCAGCGCGTCGAGATCGGCGATCAGCAGACCGGGATGGGCCTTGCGGGCGGCGGTGAAGTCCGGCTCGACTCCGAAGTGGAGCTCCAGCGCCCCGCCGCGGAACCAGCAGCCACCGCGGGCGGCCAGCACCGGCGGCTTCTCGATTTCCGTCATGCCGAGGATGTCGCCGTAGAACGCCCGGATCTGATCCTCCGCACCCGGCGGAATGGCCAGCTGCGTGTGGTGCAGCCCGTGAAACGAGTAGGGCAGTTCCTCTGTGGTGCTCACTGACTCTCCTTCTGCCGACTGTCGGCAAATACAGGTGGCCGGACAGGCCGCTTCCGGTCGCGTGGCGTCATCGCGCCGCCCGTCGCCTATCGTCCCAAGGACATCAACATCGAAGGAGTCCTGTGCCCGCCGCGACCACGGCCGCGCTCGAGGCGCTGCTCGCGGTGCTCGACGGTACGGCGTGCGCCGGCCGGCGCACGTGACGCAGGACCGTGCCGGCGCCAGCCGCAACCTCGCCGCCGACCTGGTTCGACCGGGCGGCCGGGTGCTGCCGTTCGACTCGGGGCTGGTCAGCCGGGCCCGGCAGTGGCGGTGGGACGAGCGCTACCGCCGCCTGGCGAACGAGACGGTGGTCGGCTTCCTGACGGGCGGGAATTCCCTGGGTACGCCGAGCGGCTCTACCGTCCGCGGGCGGCGTCCCCGACCAGCGAACGGCCGCGGACAACGCCCTGGCGGCGAAGCTGGGAGCCGTCGGCGGCAACGGCTGCTGCGCCCCCGACCTGCGAGTGATCCACCGCAACAGCGGGTGCCGCGAACCGCCGGCCGCGAAGAACCTCGCCCGGCACTTCCCGGTTCACGCGTGGGATGAGGCTTTATCGACGTTGTCGACGAAGCTCAGTATTGCTTCGGTCAGTTGCTCGGGTGCTTCCAGGGCGACGTAATGACCAACGCCGTCCAACTGAACTGAGCTGATTGCCGTGGATGCCGCCTGCGACATGGTGGCGTGGGTGAACGTACCGCCTCCGGCACCGACCGCGAGTACGGGCTGGTTGAGGCCGGGTGACTCGGCGAGTTCCCTGATCTCGGGTCCTTCTCGAAGCATTGACCGGTAGAGGCCGGCGGCGCCGCGCCAGCCGTCGGGTCGGGCGTAACCGCGAGAGAATTCCTCGATGTCGGTGTCCAGGATCGCTCGCGGCACAGCGGTCATGGAGGGGAATGCGTATCGACTGAGGAATTCTTTCTCGCGGCCGGTGAGCAGCAGCTCGGGGATGCCGGGGGCGGCGAGGACGCCGATGTGCCAGGCGCCTCCGTGCGTCACGTCGGCCAGCGCCTCCAGGCCGAATCCGGGCAGGCCCATCTCGATTGCGGTGAGGCTGCGCACATCCTCGGGGTGCCTGGTGGTCAGGCGGAAGACGGTCGCTCCGCTGATGTCCTGTCCGGTGAGATGAACGGGTCCGATGTCGAGGTGAGCGATCAGGTGGTGGAGGTCGGCGGCTGATGTTGCGCTGTCGCAGACACCCGGAGGGTTGTCGGAGTCGCCGAAGCCGCGCAGGTCCACGGCAAAGACCCGGTGGGTGGCGGCCAGCAGGGGAATCAGTCTGTGGAAGGCCCACCAGCTTTCGGGAAAGCCGTGGACCAGCAGGATCGGTGAGCCGCTGGTGCCGGCACTCACGTAGTGCAGGCTGGTGCCGTTGACGTCAGCGCGGTGATGCGTGATGTCCTGTGGCGTACGGAAGGTAGCCATGCTTCTCCTCAAAAAGACAGCCTGGGTGTCGATCTCGACGATAGACACCCAGGCTGTCTTTGTCCAGGCGCGGTGTCGTAGCCTTTCGCCATGTCTCGTTCTGGCGCTGATCTCGCGTTGCTGCTGCTGGGTGGCTTTCGGGCCCTTGTCGATGCCGCGACGGCCGAGCTCGCCCGTCGGGGTTACCAGGACGTGCGGCCCGTCCATGACTTCGCTATGCGCGCCATCGCGGCCGGAGCCGACAGCGCGTCCGACTTGGGCCGTCACCTCTCGGTCGCCAAACAGTCAGCGGCCAAGACCATCGCTGTTCTCCTGGAACGCGGCTATGTCGTTCGTCAACCCGATCCCCGCGATGCCCGCCGCAAGCGCCTGCAGGTCACTCCGCTCGGCTTGGAGGTCATGCGTCAAGGTGAGGCAATTTTCGACGAGTTGCGCACACAATGGGAACGGCAGCTGGGCGCTGCTGAGTTCGCGAATCTCGAAAGGCAGTTGACGACATTGGTCGGCGCGGCTCCCATCCGTTTTGATACACCGGGATGGATCGCACGCGACCTCGACGGGTCGGCCTGAGGGCGGGGCCGTCCGACGTTTGGACGAGCCTGTCCGATCAGGGCGAGAGGGTCGTGGAGGATGCGGGCGACCGGCCGGCGGTCAGATGGTCACTCAGGGTGCGGGTGTGCCGAAGTTCCGGAAGGTAGAGGTCTGGCCGAGCGGCGGCTGGCCAGAGCGCCCGTGGAGCGACGAACCCGACCTTGACTCCTTCGCTCGGATCGCGCGTGGCTTGGGTGAGGCGTACAGCCAGGCGCTGCCGAGCCTGGCGCTGGTCGCAAGGGCGTCCGTCTTGCGACTGAACCTCGAAACGTGGCATCCCAGACCGCAGCCTGCGCTGACCGCCTCGCCCGAGGACATGGTGGAGGTCAGCTGCCGACCGACCGACAGCGCCGGTTGGGCCTGCGCATTGTTCACCAGGGCGTCCTGGAGCTGGCGCGGGCACGCGGCTGGGATCCGGTCCTTCTCCTGGGCGTGGTGCCACACGTCGAGGCGCGAGGACTGCGCTACCGGTGGGACGGGCCGTGGAAGTCGGCGCCCGATCGACGGCACCGGGCTCGGGCCGTGGCCGGCATCGCTGACGACGGGATCGGGCGCGTTCGTCTTGAGGTTGCCACCCGTGCCGACGCGCTGGTTTTTCGCAGCAAGGATGTTCTTGCGTCGTGCGACGGTGATGACCTGGTGTGGGCGTGCAAGACGGTGCGGTGGGACGGTTCCAGCCTGGTCATCATGACCGCGATCATGGATCCGCTCGGCCTCCGGCAGTGCAACCTGGAGATCGATCTCAGCGGTGACACGCCGGTGTGCCGCACAGCGCGTCCCGTCAGTCATGCTGCTCGGTTCCCGCCACCGTCAAGGTAGCCCCGAGCTGGGTCAGGAACGCACGAGCGGGGCGATGGCCGCCGACGCCTCGTGTGGCTTGGTCTCTGCTTCCGGTCCGCCGTTCCTGGCGGCATCGACCACGCAGTGCGCCGGGTGGCCGTCGAACCCTCGACGCGGCGCAGCCGATGTGACGAGCGCGTCGTTTCCCGGCAATGCTTGACAGCAGGTACCCCCTGGGGGTACACCTCTTGGCACCTACTATACCCCCCAGGGGTACCAAGGAGTGGTTGCCATGTCACGCAGTCCCCAGCGGTGGTGGGCCCTCGGGCTCATCGCTCTCGCCCAATTCATGGTCATCATGGACACGTCGATCATCGGCGTGGCCCTGCCACGCATGCGCGAGGATCTCGGCTTCTCGCCCGGCGAACTGTCCTGGGTGTTCAACGCCTACGTCGTCGCGTTCGGCGGGCTGCTGCTGCTCGGCGGCCGCCTGTCCGACCTGTTCGGCGCCCGCCGCGTCTTCGTCACCGGCTGGGCAGTCCTGCTGGCCGGCTCTGCCGCCGCCGGCCTGGCCGGCACCGCCGAGGTCGAACTGTTCGCCCGCGCCGTGCAGGGAGCCGGAGCCGCGCTGATCGCCCCATCGGCGTTGACGTTGCTGATGATGCTGTTCGGCGGTGACCCGAAGGAGCTGACCAAGGCCCTCGCCCTGTACGGCGCGGCGGCCCCGGCCGGCGGCACCGCCGGGGTGTTCCTCGGCGGGGTCATCACCGAATACCTCAGCTGGCCGTGGGTGTTCTACCTCAACATCCCGATCGCCGTGGTCGCCCTGATCGCCGCTCCCGCGCTCATGCCCGCGGGCGGCGCCCGCCGCGGCAGCCTCGACATCGCCGGCGCGCTGACCGTCACCGCCGGGCTGGCAACCGCCGTCTACGCGATCGTCCGCGCCCCCGAAACCGGCTGGCACACCGCCCGGACCTGGATCACGCTGGCCGGCGCCGCCATCCTGCTCGGCGCCTTCCTCGCCATCCAGGCCAAGCGGCGTGAACCGCTGATGCGGCTGTCCATCCTCGCCAACCGCAACCTGGCCGCCGCCAACCTTGCCCAGTTGCTGCTCGGCGCGGCGTGGATCCCGATGTGGTTCTACCTCAACCTCTATCTCCAGCAGGTCCTCGGCTACCGTGCGTTCCCCAGCGGCGCGGCGCTGCTGCCGATGACCGTCCTGATCATGATCGGCATGATCGCGCTCGCACCCCGGGTGATCGCCCGGTACGGACCCAAGCCGACGCTGGTCACCGGCCTGGCCGTGCTCGCCGCCGGGCTGGGCTGGCTCGCCCTGGTCCGGCCGACCGGCAGCTACCTGATCGACGTGCTGCCCGCCTCCCTGGTGGCGGCACTCGGCATGGCACTGGCGTTCATCCCCTCATTGGGAACCGCGCTGTCCAGCGCCCGCCCCGAGGAAGGCGGCCTGGCCTCCGGCATCGTCAACACCAGCTACCAGGTCGGCTCCGCCCTCGGCCTGGCCGCCATGACCGCGCTCGCCGCCGCCCACGGCGCCGACAAGCTCGGCGACCTGCCCGCGCTGACCGACGGCTACTCCGCGGCGTTCCTCGGCGCTGCCGGCGTCGCCGCCGCGGCGGCCCTGATCAGCGCGCTCACGCTGCAGCATAGAAGTGCGGCCGCGGCCGCACCGCGGAAGGAGCCGGCAACCGCCTGATCGGTACGCGCCCCCGGCTGTCCGCCGGCGCCCGACACCCAGTGGCTCCGCGGACGGCCGGGCCGGCACCGCCAAGCCCGCACCTCAGCCGATCCGGTCAGCGGGCCGGCCGACGAAGAGAGATGATCACCATGTCCACCACAACCGCAGCTACCGCCGTCCGGGCCGGACTATGGGCACTGCCCGTCTACGGGCTCCTGCTGGGCCTGAGCACCGTGACCCACCAACCCCCGGTCGAGGACTTCGACGCCTACGCGCGCTATGTCACGACCGACGTCTTCCTCATCAGTCACCTGGGTGCCAGCATCCTCGGTGCCGGCCTGGCCATCCTGGGCGCCGTTGCGGTCACCGCCCTGCTGGTGCACGGCCGCGCCGCACGCGCGGCAATCATCGGCCTGACGCTCACCACGATCACCAACGTGTTCATGGCCTCGGCGTTCGGCAGCGCCGCGTTCGTGCAACCCGGCATCGGCCGCGCCCACCTCGACGGCATCCCCGGCATGCCGGCACTCAACGCCGACACCGCGTACGGGCCCGCACTCTTCGCCACCGCGCTGGGCGCGACGTCCATGCTCATCGTCTCGGCGATCGTGCTCGGTAGCGCGATCGCTCGCACCAGCAGGCAACTGCGCTGGTACGGCATCGGCTACGCCGTACTCGTCACCGTGTTCGCCCTGTCCGGTTTCCTTCTGCAGCCGATCCAGCCGTGGACCGGCTTCGCCCTGGCCGCGGTGACCGCGGCCCTGGCCCTGCGGCTGCCGAAGGCCGTTGTCGCGGGCGCGAACCTGCCCGCCACCGCCGGGTGATCGCGGTTGCGACCACGAACGGCCGCGCTGTCAGCCATGACTGGGCAAGATGCCGGTGGTAGGTGCGCCCAGGTGCCTCGACGAAGACCTTCAGCCTGGCTGGTAGCGGTCGCCGTGACGGTGGACGACCCGCCACACTCCCTCTTCCCGGCGGACGACGGTGGTCGCTCGCAGTTCGTACGTCGCGGGGCTGCCATGGGCCACCGCGGTTATCCGCTCGATGGCCACGAGATAGCCGAGGTCGCCGCCGGCGCCGGCGGCAATGATCTCGTACGCCAAGGACGTGCACTCGGAGAACCGGGTGGCGAGCCAGTCGAAGGTGGGACCCAGCTCCGCCCAGCCTTTGCGGTTGACCTCGGCACCGAAGAGGGTGACGGGGTCTTCGTGCGACCACAGCTCGCCGCGCGGACCGGCATCTCGTTGTGGAGCGCGATCTCGGCGGCCCGCAGGCGGGGGAGAACGTCTGCGAGGAAGTCGTCAACGTCGGACACGGTATTCAGTCTGGCACCGTTGGACCGGCGGAGCTTGTTCATCTCGCCGGTGGTGTCGGGGGTGGCCTTCTCGGTGACCTGACGGCGGCGCCCGTGGTGGGCGCCGCCGCCGGCGTACCTCAGATCTTGCCGGTGCCGGCACCCGCGGTGACGGTGGCCTTGACCGTGTTGTTGGCCTGCGGGGTGTAGGAGTAGGGGATCGCCGCGACGCTGGCGCCGTTGCGGACCTGCTCGGTGCCCGAGTTGACCTTGTAGTTGTTCAGCACCTTGATGTTGCCGGAGGCGGAGTCGCCGGTCTGGGTGACCGTCGGGTTCGCCACGTTCTCGAAGTAGTTGCGCTCGACGAAGACGCCGGCGTTCTCGGTGGAGGCGACACCGTACGAGCCGATGTTGCTGTAGTAGTTGTTGAGCACGTGCACCGGGTTGGCGAACCGGACTCGCGGGTGCCGCTGGTTGGTGCCGTCGAACCAGTTGTGCACGTAGGTCACCCGCAGGTGGCCGAGGTCCTCGGCGGAGTTGTCGTCGCTGTGGCCCAGCAGCATGGACTTGTCGTGGTCGTGCAGGCGGTTCCACGACACCGTGATGAAGTCCGACCCGCGCTTGATGTCGATCAGGCCGTCGTACCCGTTGGCCAGGTCGTTGTGGTCGATCCAGACGTTCTTGGTGCTCGACTGGACGTTGATCGAGTCATCGCTGGCGTTGCGGAACACCAGGTTCCGGATGATCACGTTCCTGACGCCGGAGAGGTTGAGGCCGCCGCCGGTGATCCCGGAGCTGGAGCCGACCCCGATGACCGTCTTGTTCGACGCGACGCTGTACATGCCGGAGATGGAGATCAGGCCGGAGACCCGGACGGTCTGCGAGGTGCTCGAGCTGAGCGCCGACTTGAGCGCCGACGCGGTGGTCACGGTCACCACGGTGCTGGACGAGCCGCCGGTGGTGCCGCCGTTCAGGCTGGCGAAACCGACCGGACTGGACTCGGCGGCGGACGCGCTGCCCTGGGTGAGGGTCAGCGTGCCGCCGAGGGCCAGGAGGCCGGCCGAGAGGGCGGCGATGACGGTGCGGCGGCGGTGGGGGCGGGCCGCCGCGGGCTGTGCCGTTTCGGGCATGGCGATTCCTCCGTTGAGGGGAGTGGATGCCGCCGGGGGCGGCATGCGGGGGACCCGGCCCTCGCGCGCTCGGTGACGGGCGGGTTGGGCCGGGCTGGCGCTTGTGGAAATGTGCGGAGCCGTTCGGCCGCAAGGCTCCGGCCTGCAGGTAAGCGCTTACCCGAGCTGAACCTAAGCCTGCTATTCATCGATGTCAATCTCTGTGGAGTGCCGCTCGCCGGGCGATGGTTAACCGGTTCACGATGACCTGCTGTTTCGCGACGAACACCGCACCGGTGGTTGGCGCATGGAGTCAGATCGGACACGCGGCGGACGGCGCCGGTGACGTGTCGGGCCGGTTGGCCGGGCCGGAGCCTGCCGCGCGGGTACAGCGGGAGCCTCGAGAACCCGGCTTGATGCCGCAGGGCGGCCCGCCCTGCGGCATCGTCCGGTTGCTGTCAGCTGACGGTGAGCGCGGTGTCGTCGATGACGAACGACGACTTCAGCGAGGAGTCTTCCGTCCCGGTGAACTTGAGGGTGACGGTCTGCCCGGCGAAGGCGGCCAGATCGTACGAGCGCAGGGTGTAGGCGCTGACGTTGAGGTTGGAGAACACCTGCAGGGTGGTGGTGCCGACCTGCACGGTCAGCTTGTCGTACTGGGTGGTGGTGGTCGTTTCCGTGGTGCTGATCTTCAGGTAGAACGACAGCGTGTAGAGGCTGCAACCGGTGGGAAGGGTCACCGACTGGGACAGCGTCTGGGTGCGGGTCGCGCCGTAGCCGCCGAGCCATGCGTCCCGGGTGCCGGTTCGCGGCGATCCGTCGCCGGTGTTCGCGCCGATGACTCCGGTCGACGCGGTCCACGGTGTTGTGGCGGTTTCGAAGCCGGGATTTCCGAGTTTCTGGCCGGCGCCGGCACATCCGCCGGTGCCGGTGAGCGTCAACGTGTACGAAGCGCTGTGGACCGCGGAGCCCGTTCCCGTCACCGTGATGGTGTATGAACCGGGCGCAGCGGCCGTGGTGGTCGTGACGGTCATGGTTGACGATCCACCCGACGTGACCGACGTCGGGCTGAAGCTCACCGAGACACCCGCGGGAGCGCCGGAGCTGGTCAGCGTGACGGTCTGCGTGCCGCCGGAGGTCGTGGCGGTGTTCACGGTGGCCGTGGCCGAGGAGCCGGGGGTCACCGCGCCCGCGCTCGGGCTGAGCGACACCGAGAAGTCGTTGGCCGGCGCGGTGCCCGTGGTGAGGGTCCAGAGGGCGTACTCCTCGGCATTGGCCCAGCGGCCAAGGGAGGTGCTGTTGATGTTCGACGGGTAGGAGTCGCAGGCCTTGTGGTAGCAGGGGTCGTACGCCTTTCCGGCGGTGCCGCCCCATTTGCTCACCTGGGCGCTGGTCTTGGTGTAGCTCGCCCCGGTGGAGTTGATCGATGACGGGATGCCGGCGTTGCGGAACGAGCCGTCGTCGCTGCAGCACTCGGTCGACGTCTCGGTGGGCACGCTGATCGAGGTGAAGTACTCACGCAGCTTCCCGGCGATCGCGTCGGTGCCGGTGACGAAGTAGCCGCCGTTGGTGGAAGCGACCATGTCGAAGGTGCCGTACGCCTTGATCGCGGTCTTCTGGGCCGTGGTCAGCGAGTTGACGTAGAACTTGGAGCCGATCAGCCCCTGCTCCTCGCCGGCCCACCAGCCGAACCGGACATGGTTGGTCATGGTCGGGTTGTTCGCGGCGAGCTGGAGCGCGGCTTCCAGGAGCGTGGCCGTCCCGGAGCCGTCGTCGTTGATGCCCGGCCCGGCCGACACGCTGTCGGAATGGGCTCCGAACATGTAGGTGTTGCTGGTGTTGCCACCCGGCCAGTCGGCGATGATGTTCTTCGCGGAGCCGTTGCAGGTGGTGCAGGTCTGCACGGTGACGGTGAAGCCGGCCGCTTGCAGCTTCTGCTGCAGATAGGTGGTCGTCGCGGTGTGACCCGCCGTGCCGGTGGCTCGGTTGCCGCCGTTGTTGCTGGCGAAGGTCTGCAGTTGCTGCAGGTGGCCGTTGACGTTGTTGACATCGACAGCCGGCGGAGGAGCCAACAGGGAAGCGCTGAGTGCCGGCATGGATGAGCCGGACGGTCGCACACCGGGCGAGGCTGCCGCCGGCTGCGCGCTGAGCGCCAGCGTCGCCGCGGCGAAAACAGCTAGGGCAGGTCCTGCCGTCACCGTTCTGAGTCTCATGGGGGCTCCTAGGGTCGAGGCCGATTCACGGCTGGCCGTAGGAGAACAGGAACGTGCCACCAGGCACAAGATATCGAAAACACTATATTTCCGAGCCCCGGAATCCCGAGGGATCGCAGTGCAGCACCACGCCGCGGGCGGCGCATCCGCCCGGGCAGGTGCGCACCTGCCCGGGCGCGACGGGCACGGCTCACCAGCGGTGGGCTTCGACCGCCCGGATGACTGCCCGCCGGACCTGCTCGAATTCGTCGTGTTCCCGCGAGGTGAAAAGCGTCACGAGATGACCATGGTGGATCGCGCGAAGGACCATCCACCGTGGGTTGCGCCGGCCGTCCAGGAGAATCGCGACGGCCAATCCGATTGCTGCGGCCAGGCCGACACCCAGCAGCCCCACCGCCCGGAAGCCCGGTGTCAGAGCGACTGCCAGCACGAGTTCGATCGCGCCGCAGATCATCGCGACCTTCCGCGCCGGGTGGGCGAATTCGAGCAGGCGGGTCAGCACACCGAGCTCGGCGGTCAGGTAGGTGTGGCCGGGAGTGATGATCCGGTTGTCGGTGACCACGATGCGCGGGCCCGAGTAGAGGAGCACCTCGTTGCGGGGAGCGTGTCGGGCGTCGCGTGCGGGCCCGCTGATGGCGGGCCGACGGGCGGCCGAGGGTAAGTCCCCCTCCGTTCTCAGGTGCGCGAACGGCGGGGCGAGGACTAACCTGGTCATTGCTGGTCCCTTTCGATAGTGGCTGCTGTCTGGCGGACTGGTCTTAAAGGGCATCTCCGGCGGGAACCGGAGATGCCCTTCCTTGCGGTCGCTGTGCCGACCGCCCACCCGCCGCGACGCAGAGGTTGTCCTGGATGCGAGCGTCGCGTGCCGATGCGGGTGCCCAACGTGAGCGCCTCATAGCTGAGAGTGTGCACCGTCCACTACAGTGTTGCCAATTGGCAGGCGCAGACTTGGCGCTATAAGTTTTGGCATATTGAGGGTTGACGACTGTGCCGTAGCCGAGGGGAGGCGGATCTTGCCCGAGCCGAGAAGGCTTGCCAAGCCCCGCGTCTCACGGCTCCCGTCCATGCAGCAACGGGAGCTGGGCAACGCTCTGCGCGAGGCCCGTGAGGCGAAGAACCTCAGGGGCGTCGACGTCGCCGAGTTCCTCGACGTGGATCCCTCCACGATCACCAAGTGGGAGAAGGCGGAGCGCCGGCCACAATCTCGCGACCTCATTGCTCTGAGCAATCTTTACGGCTGGAGCCGCGAGCGCACGGACGAGCTCAGAGTCCTGGCCAAAACGGCCGAAACGTCCGGCTTCTGGCAAAGCCCGAATTTGGAGGACAAGACCAGGAACTATCTGAGCCTCGAAGCGAGCGCTTCCTCGATCAAGAATTTCGAACTCACCGTCATCCCGGGCCTTCTCCAGGCCAGGGACTACGCGTACGCGGTCGTGAGTTCGGTGCGACCCGGCTTCTCGGACGGCGAACTCAACGCCACCGTTGACAGCCGGATGAAACGTCGGCAGGTTCTGCGCGATCCGCAGCGGGCCTCATTGCACACGATCGTCGACGAAGGCGTGCTCTACCGCGCGTTCGGTGGGCGTCGCGCCATGCATGATCAACTCCGTGACCTGCTGTCTTTCGCCGCCTATCCAAATATCACGATCCAGATCCTGCCCTTCTCCGTCGCCGCCAGCCAGGCTCAAGACGGTTCGTTCACCCTGCTCGACTTCCCGAAGGTTCCTAGTTACGCGTATTCGGAAGGCCAACTCGGCCAGATCTTCCAGGACGAGGAAAGTGAAGTGTCCCGGTGCCGAGACGCCTTCAGCAATATCGCATCCCTCGCGGAAAGCCCCGAGCAGACGGTGGAACGGATCAAGCGCCGGCTCGCGGAAACTAACGAAAGCTGATGAGAGCCGTGACAACAACTTCCCGTAACAACGCAGACGACATCAACCTGCAGCGCACGCAGCGGGACTTCGAGGGACTCGACTGGCGCACCAGTTCCCGTAGCAGCGGCGGCGCTTGCGTGAAGGTTGCCGTCGACGGCAACCACGTGCATGTGCGTGACTCCAAGGACCGCTCGGGACCGGTGCTGACCTTCGACCGTGAAACCTTCCAGGCCTTCGTCGACTTCGTCTGCGAGTCTGGCGACGGCGCCGCCAACTGACGATCGCCGGCCCTGTCCGTTTACGGCCCGCGGGGTGCGTGTCCGGGTGGTGCGGTGCTGGCACTGCACCACCCGGGCAGCAAGACGCTTGCGGTCGGCCGAGGCATCGTAGGCGGCCTCGTCCCGGTGAGCCGGCCGCAACGAGTCAGTTGTTGTACGGCATCGTCGGGAACCAGCCGTGGCCGAACATCGCCGGCAGGCGCACGTCCCAGTAGACCACCGTGAAGATCCCCAGTCCGACCAGCAGCGCACCGGTCACCGCTGCGGTACGCGACGGACGGCTCGCCAGCCAATAGACGAACCGGCCTCTGCTCAGCACCACGATGAGAGCGAACAGCACCGCCACCACCACGATGTTGCCGAGCGACTGGAGCACGAACGCACCCGCACCGTAGAGCGGGTTGCCGGTCTCGACGGCCCAGTGGAACAGCTTGTTGAACAGCGGGTACGGCCGGCCGATGAGAAAGCCGCCGACGAGGGCGCCGAGCAGGACGACCCGTGCCGCCGGCCGCTCGGCGAACGGGTCACGAATCACCCCGAGCGCCGCCAGACCCAGCCAGACGAAGACGAGACCGATCAGGCCGAACACCACCATCGACTGCACGAGCCGGACGGGCATGCCGGCGGTGACCCCGGTCGACAGCTGCGGCAGCCGGTCGCCGAGCAACACCCCGACGAAGCCGTACAGGAAGGACACGGCGATCATTCCCGCCGCCAGCAGACCGACCGGCCGTAACAGCCCGCGCAGTCCGTCCCGAGTGCCGCCGCTGGCGCCCGCCTGGCTCATCGGGCCGACCGAGGCGGCCATGGCGATGTTGCATGCGGTGAACGTGCCGGCCAGCCCGGAGACGAACGCGAAGACCAGGCCGGCCACGACACCGGAGATCGCGGTGGCCTTGGCGTCGTGGCCCAGCAGGGTGTTCGCGACGTTGTCACCGATCACATGGTCGACGAACTCGTACGACCACAGCACCGCCAGGAGCACACCGGCCGCGGCGGCGCCCAGCACGATCCCGGCACGACGTCGAGGCGGGGCCGCCTCGGCGAGGATGAATTCTTGCTGCCTGAAAGCCATGCCCCCGATCCTCGGGACTCGGCATCACGACCGTCGTCTCCCAACGTGCGCTTTTTTCATCCGCCGGTCTGCCCGGAGCATGCCCACCGCCAGAAACCCGCATGCCCAAGTGCCAGATCGGTGGTGGTGCCCGCGTAGCCGTCGCGGGCAAAGGCGGTGACCGCGGCGGTCACCGGTTGCTGATGGCGCTCCCCGCACTCAACCGCTGTTCCTCCGCGCCCGCAGCACCCGGCGCACGATCGCGGGGCGCAGCAGCCGCGTCGGTGGATCGACGAGGTTGAGCACGCGCAGGAAGGCGGCGCCCAGCACGGCGTCGGTGCGGGCGGCCGCGTGCAGCCGGTGCACGTAGGCATTGACCAGCCGCACCCGCGCCGAGCGTGGCCCGGGCACCTGCGGGAAGCGCAGGTCCGTGCCGACCGCGATGGACCACGGGCCGTCGATCAGCTTGCCCGCGCCGCGGAAGAACCGCCGGGCCAGCCGATCCGGGCCGCCGGGCAGGACGGAGCGCAGCAGCAGCCCTTCGGTGGCGGCGACCGTCATGCCCTGGCCGTACAGGGGATTGAAGCTGCATATGGCGTCGCCGAGCACGAGGTAGCCGAGCGGAAAGCGGCGCAGCCGCTCGTAGCGCAGGCGCACGCTCGCCGGATAGCGCATCCGTGCGGGGCTGCCGACCGGGACCGCCTCGCGCACCAGCCGGCTGATCACCGGTACGCCCAGCGACTCCGCGAACCGCGTGAAGCCCTCGTGGTCCATGGGCGGCTGCTCACCGAGCACCCCGCTGAGCGCCACCGCGAAGCGGCCGTCCTCCTGCGCGGCGACGATGCCGGTGCGGGGACGACCCGGCACGGCATTGGTCAGCGCGCCGAGCAGACCGTCGAGCTGACCGGGATCGCGCTCGTAGGTGCGGGTGACGTAGGTGACGTCGATCGGGACGCGCTGCTCCGGCGGCACCGGATAGCCGAGCCCGGCCAGCCACGCCGGGCTGCGGGAGGCCCGGCCGCAGGCGTCGACCACCAGGTCGGCGTAGATCCGGTACACCGCGCCGGTGCGCGGCGTCACGAGCACACCGGTGATCTGGCTGCGGTCCTCGGTGCTCAGCAGCGCGGTCGCCTCGGCGGGCGGGCAGAAGCGGACGTTGTCCAGTTTCCGCACCCGGGCGCGTACCGTGCCTTCCAGCAGCGCGCGGCTGACCCCGATGCCGACCAGGTCCGACGCGGCTCGACGCATCGGGTAGCCGTCGTTGCACCAGTGCACCTGACCGTGCAGATCGACCTGCGGCGCGCCCGCGGCGCTCAGCTCGTCGCTGAGGCCCTCGAAGAGCTCGTCGAGCGCGCGCCGGCCCTGCGCCAGCAGCACGTGCAGCTGGCGGGACTGCGGCACCCCGCGCCGGGGCGCTGCCGCGTCGGGCAGCGTGTCGCGGTCGATGATCGTGACGGTTTCGTACGCCTCGCTCAGCACCCGGGCGGCGATCAGCCCGGCCATGCTCGCGCCGAGCACCACGGCGTTGCCTGCGGAGACCATGGTCGTGACGTTAAGCGGGCGGGGCGTTCCTGTCGTCTCGCGGAGTGCGCATCTCGCCCGCCGGAACGGGCGCTGTGCTCGGGCGCCGACGGCCAACAGCGCACACAGCGAAATGGCCGGAGCGAAGAACGTTCATACGCTTGGCATCGGCCGGGATCAAGCCCGGCGGGGAGGGCGGGCAGGCATCATGCGAGTTCTCGTGACGGGCGGCGCCGGCTTCATCGGTTCGCACTACACCCGCCGGCTGCTGGCCGGTGACTCCGGAGCTGCGGCACCGTCGCAGGTCGTCGTCCTCGACAAGCTGACGTACGCGGGCAACCGCCGCAACCTCGATCCGGTCCGGACCGATCCGCGGTTGCGGCTGATCGTCGGTGACATCTGCGACCCGGCGGCGGTGCGGCAGGCGATGCGGGGCATCGACCTGGTGGTGCACTTCGCCGCGGAGTCGCACGTGGACCGGTCCATCACCGGCTCCGCCGACTTCGTCCGCACCAATGTGGTGGGCACCCACACCCTGCTGCACGCGGCGCTGGGGGCCGCCGTCACCAGGTTCGTCCACGTGTCCACCGACGAGGTCTACGGCAGCATCGAGACCGGGTCGTGGCCGGAAACCCACCCGCTGGCGCCGACCTCGCCGTACGCGGCCTCCAAGGCGGCCTCCGACCTGCTGGCGCTGGCCTTCAACCGGACGTACGGGCTGCCGGTGTGCATCACCCGCGGCTCCAACACCTACGGCCCGTACCAGTATCCCGAGAAGGTCATCCCGCTGTTCGTCACCAACCTGCTGCGCGGCCGCAAGATCCCGTTGTACGGCGACGGCGGCAACCGGCGGGACTGGCTGCACGTCGACGACCACTGCGCGGGCGTGCGGCTCGTGGCGGAGCGCGGAACGCCCGGCGAGATCTACAACATCGGCGGCGGCACGGAGCTCAGCAACCGCGAACTGACCACCCGGCTGCTGACCGCGACGGGCCGGGACTGGTCGAGTGTGCAGCCGGTCGCCGACCGGATGGGCCACGATCGCCGGTACTCGGTCGACACCACGAAGATCCGCGAGGAACTCGGGTACGCCGCGACGGTCCCGTTCCCGGACGGGCTCGCGGCGACCGTCGACTGGTACCGGCAGAACCGGGAATGGTGGTCGCCCGCCTCCGACGCCCTCAGCCGCGGCTGATCCGCCCGCCCGGTGGGCGGATCAAAGGGAGCAAGCACGGAGAAGACCGCCCGTGCCGGTGACCGGCAGGCTGGGGCCGACGCGTTCACCGATCTCCGGGAGGCACAGTGTCCCACCCCGTACGTTCAGCGCCGGCCACCAGCGCCGGCCGCCCGTGGGGGCTCAACGGCAGCCATCACCGGGCCGCCCTCGGCGTGTTCATGGTCATCGTCCTGGCGCACTGGGCCGAGCACCTCACCCAGGCGTACCAGATCTGGGCGCTGGGCTGGAAGCCGCCGCAGGCGCGCGGTGTGCTCGGGATGCCGTTCCCGTGGCTCATCAGCTCCGAGTGGCTGCACTACGGCTACGCGGCCGTGATGCTGTTCTTCCTGTTCCTGCTGCGCCCCGGGTTCGTCGGCCGGAGCCGCACCTGGTGGACGGTCGCCCTCGCCGTGCAGTTCTGGCACCACATCGAGCACCTGTTGCTGCTGCTCCAGTCGCAGAGCGGGCACTTCCTGGCCGGCCGGGCGGTGCCGACCAGCATCCTGCAGCTGGTGCTGCCCCGCGTCGAGCTGCACCTGTTCTACAACTCGGTGGTGTTCCTGCCGATGGTCATCGCCATGTACTTCCACCTGCGTCCCTCGCGGGCCGAGTCCCGCGTCATGGCGTGCAGCTGCCGTCCGCTGCCGGCATGATCTCCACGCTTGCAGCCCGGCGCCGCCTGCTTCTCGGCGGCGCCGGGCTCGGCCTGGTGCTGCTGGTGTCCTACCTGGTCTTCGGCGGGACGGCGCCGGCGAGGTTGCTGGCCGTCGAGCCCGCCGACGGTACGGCGGTGACCGTCCCGCCCACCGCGGTGACGTTGCGGTTCACCGCCGCCCCGCAGCCGCGGGTCGTGCACATCACGGTTGTCGGTCCCGGCGGGGCTGACGTCACCCGCGGTGCGCCGGTCGTGGCCGACACGCTGGTCAAAGTCCCGGTAACGGCCGCGCTTCCGGGCCGCTACCGGGTCGGTTTCCACCTGGAGCTCGGCGACGGCAGCCCGGTGTCCGGGCTCGCCACCTTCACGGTCGGCTCCGGCGCGGAGGCTGCCGCGGGTCCTGCCGAGGCTGCCGATCAGGCGCACGGTGGACACCATCTGGAGCGCAACGCGAGCACCCTGGTGCTCGTCCTGATCGACCTGACGCTCATGGTCGGCCTGGTGTGGCTGCTGGCGCGTCGTTCACGGGTGCGCTGAACCAGCCACTCAGGCGGCGTCAGCCTCGCGGGCGCGCTTGGCCCGCTCGACGGAGGCCTGCAGCGCCGCCATCAGGTCCGTGCCCTTGGTGGCGGCGCTCGGCGTGGCCGGCACGGTGACCTGCCGGCCCTGCAGCTTGGCCTCCAGCACCTCCTGCAGGGCCGCGCGGTACTCGTCGGTCAGCTTCGACGGGTCGAAGCTGCCGGTCATCGAGTCGATCAGGGACGCCGCCATGGCCAGCTCGGAGTCCTTGACCACCACCTCGTGGTCGAGGAAACCGAAGTCCGGGGCGCGCAGCTCGTCCGGCCACAGCATGGTGTGCATCACCAGCGTCTCACCCCGGACCCGCAACGCCGCCAGCTGCTCGCGCTGGCGCAGCGCCACCTTGACCACCGCGACCCGGTCGGTGTCGCGCAGCGCGTCCCGCAGCAGGGCGTACGGCTTCATGGCCGTGGCATCCGGCTCGAGGAAGTACGTCCGGTTGTAGAGAATCGGGTCCACTTCGGCGCCGGGCACGAACTCGAGCACCTCGATGACCCGCGAGCTCGACAGCGGCAGCCCGGCCAGATCCTCGTCGGTGAGGACCACCATGTCGCCACCGTCGGCGTCGTAGCCCTTGGCGATGTCCAGCATGGCCACCTCGGTGTCACAGGCGGAGCAGATCCTGCGGTGGCGCACCCGGCCGCCGTCGGTGCGGTGCACCTGATGGAACCGCACGCTCTTCTCCTCGGTGGCCGCATACAGCCGCACGGTGATCGAGACCAGTCCGAAAGAGATGGCGCCTTTCCAGATCGCACGCATGCGGGCTCCTCAGGGCGGTTCATGGCGATGGTGTTCCCACCATGGCACCGGCCGCGCGGGTGCCTCGTCCTCGTGCTTGCGCAGCTCTCGGCACGCTGTGAGGGGAGGCGGGGGAGCGCCGCGGCCAGACTGGAGGGCACGCGGCGGGACCGCCCGCTCGCGCCTGCCGAAAGGGGAGCCGCGCATGTCCGGTGCAGGCCCGGTCGACGTCAAGCACCTGCCGGTCACCCCGGCCCTGGCTCGTTACCTGGCGTGCAGCAGCACCGCGCCGGACCCGGTCACCGCGAGCCTGATCGCGCGCACCGCGGCGACCGGCGACGCCGCGGGGATGATGGTGCAGGCGGAGCAGGCCGCGCTGCTGACCATGCTGGCCCGGCTGGTAGCGGCCGGCAGCGTGGTGGACATCGGGACCTTCACCGGGCTGTCCGCGTTGGCGTTCGCCCGGGGCCTCACCCCCGGCGGGCGCGTCATCACCTGCGACAACGACGCCCGCTGGCACGCCGTCGCCGCGGAGCACTGGCGGCGAGCCGGTGTGGCGGAACGCATCGACTTCCGGCTGGGCCCCGCGGCGAAGACACTGCGCGCCCTGCCGGTGGACTTCCGGGCCGACGTCGTCTTCATCGACGCGGACAAGATGAACTACCCGGGCTACGTCGACCTCGCCCTGCCGCTGTTGCGCCCGGGCGGGCTGCTGCTGCTCGACAACGTGCTGCTGGACGGCTACGTCGCGAGTCCTGAACTGGCCGGTGACCCGCTGATGCGCCGCTGCGCGCAGACGATGGCGGCGCTCAACGCGCGGCTCGCCGCCGACGACCGCCTTGACGTTGTCATGCTGCCGATCGCGGACGGCCTCACCCTCGCCCGCCGGCGGTGAGTGAGGGCGAGGCCGTCGCACGCTACATCGTCATCGGCAGCTCGAAGGCCGGGAAGACGTCGGGCAGGAACGCCGTGATGTCGGTGATGAGCCCGTCCTCGACGCGGAACACGTTGAGCACCTGCGCCCGGAACTCCGTCTGACCGGGCTGGCGTACGTACGTCGCGACAGCCGGCTGCCTGTTGGCCCTGGTCGCGACCGCGCGCCATTCGCCGAAGTAGGCCGGCGACTCGGGGTCGAACTGAGCCACCAGGCCGGCCACGAACGCGTCGCGGCCGAGGATCCAGAAGGCATCCGGCGGCATGGTGACCCGCACGTCGGTGCGCAGCAACTTGGCGAAACGGTCCGGGTCGGACTTCTCCAGTGCCTCGATGCACTCCTGGAGCAGGTGCCGCTCGGCCTCGCTCGGGTCGACGGCCGGCCCCCAGTCGAGACGGCGTGCCGGCATGCGCTCCTTGAGCGTCGCCCGCGCCCGCTGCAGGGCGCTGTTGGCCGAGGCCACACTGATGTCCAGCGCCGCGGCGGTGTCGTTGGCCGACCAGGCCAGCACATCACGCAGGATCAGCGCGGCCCGCTGCTGCGGCGGCAGATGCTGGATCGCGATCAGGAAGGCCAGCTCGATGGTCTCCTTGGAGATGACCAGCGCGTCCGGCTCGGCGTCCGGCGGAGCCGTCTGGTCGAGCAACCGGTCCGGGAACGGCTGCAGCCAGGGCACCTCGGTCAGTCCCTGGGTGTCGGAGGCCGGTTCCATCGAGAACGCCGGCTGGCGGCGCGCGATCGGCGTCCGGGCGGCACGGTCGATGTGGTCGATGCAGGCGTTGGTCGCGATGCGGTACAACCAGGCCCGAACGCTGGAGCGGCCCTCGAAGCTCCCCCGGCCCCGCCACGCCCGCAGATACGTCTCCTGGACCAGGTCCTCGGAATCCTCGAAGGACCCCAGCATCCGGTAACAGTGGACCTGCAGCTCGCGGCGATGACCCTCCGCGATCCGGGAGAATGTCGGTTCGTCGAGGGTAGCCACCGACTGGCCCGCGCCCCGACCGAACCTGGCGTCTTCGCCCTCTACCATAGATTCCTCTTTCGCACCAGAGCCGACGTCAAGCGGTTCGCAAACACTATAGACGTTGGCCGGGCGGGCGACCGTGCCTCGATCGAGCCGCAATCGAGAAGGTGATCGACGTTCGGTGCCGATGCGAGGGTGGACCCGCGATCCTCATCGGCGGCGAAGGGGCAGACACGATGGAATCCACCGCACCGCAGGCAGTGGCACCCGCAGGTGAAGAGCTGGGACGGATGTACGACGAATCCGCCGGGCTGTCAAAGATCTTCATCGACGGCCAGGAACATCTGCCCTACTGGTTCGACGATCACGACGACACGCCGGCGATCGAGGCGGCTCGGCGCATCACCCGAAAGGTGGGCGACGGCATCGGGCTACGTGCCGGCGAGCGGCTGCTGGACGCCGGCTGCGGCGTCGGCGGCCCGGCCGTCCAGCTGCACCGGGAGTTCGGCGTCCTGGTCAGCGGCGTCACCATCAGCGCGGTGCAGGCGACGGAGGCCACCGCGCGGGCCGTCGAGGCCGGGGTCGGTGACAGCGTCGACTTCCATCACGGGGACTACCGGTCGCTGCCGTTCGCCGACGGCTCGTTCGACGCGGTGGTGGCCATGGAGTCCCTCATGCATGCCACCGACCTGGGCGAGGTGCTCCACGAACTGCGCCGGGTGCTGCGCCCGGGAGGTCGCCTCGGCATCAGCGACATCACCCGGGAGGCGGCGCTCGTCGGCGAGCGCGCCACCGAGTTCGCGAAGAAGTTCCAGGTCGCCCAGCTGCTCAGCCTCGGCGAATGGACCGACGCCCTGCGCACGGCCGGCTTCGTCGTCGAGGAGTACACCCAGTGCGGCCCGCGGGTGTACGGCATGGGTCTGCGCTACGTCGACCGGGCCGACGAGTTGCTGGGCGAGCTCGTCGCCGGCTTCGGTGAAACCATGGTGGCCGAGCTCAAGGCCAGTTACCACGACTACTTCGGCTGGGGCACCGACATCGGCTACGCCGTCATCGCTGCCCGCAAGCCGTACCTCTGAGGAGGGAACCCGGCCCGCCGGGGAAAAACTTCCCGGCGCACCGATGAGTTGACACAGCCGCCGTCGTCATAACAGGTAGATCCGAGTGACGGGCCCTCACGGCCCGCCACGCCGGGTCGCGACGCCTGGTCCTTCACCCCCGGTAGGACACGCCGCCCGAGCCGATCGGCTCGGGCGGTGCGGCGTCGACCCATGACAAAACGACGGCAAGGAGCCAACATGTCCGAAGAAGCGATGCCGCCTGCGCCCCCGCAGCCCGCGCCCGAGCTCAAGCAGCTCGACTACCTGGTCGGCACCTGGAAGCTCAGTGGCATGACCGAGGAGGGCCCGATGGGTCCGCCGGCGCAGATGAGCGGTACCGAGACCTTCGAGTGGCTGCCCGGCGGGTTCTTCCTGGTGCACCACTGGGAGGGAGCCATCGACATGGGCCCGCGCGGCACCATGCCGGACGTCGGCTACGAGTTCTTCGACTACGACCCGGAGACGAGCAAGTTCCGCTCGCACTACTTCAGCAGCTTCGGCCCGTACAACGAGGAACAGAGCCACTACGTGGGCGACTTCGAGGACGACAAGCTCGTCCTGGTCGGCCCGGCCCGCTACGTCCGGGCCCTGCAGGAGGACGGCAGCATCAAGTACGACTGCGACTTCCCGCTGCCGGACGGGACCTGGGTGCCCTTCATGCACGCCACGCTGACCAAGGTGAACTGACCCTTCGCCACGTGACCGCAGCACCGTGCGGTCATCGATGCGGCACGGAGCCGATCAGCCCACCGTCGACCAGCAGTTCCTGACCGGTGATGTACGACGAGCGCGGCGACAGCAGGAACAGCGCCGCCTGCGCCACGTCCGCCGGCGTACCCAGCCGGCCGAGCGGCACCTGCAGCCGCGACGCCTCCTGCTCCTGCGCGGAGGAGGCAATCCCGGTGAACATGTCCGTGACGATGAAACCAGGGCTGATCGCGTTGATCCGGATGCCCCGGGCGCCGAGGTCGCCGGCCAGCGAGCGGGCCAGGTTCACCACGGCGGCTTTGCCGGCGGCGTACAGCGCCGTGGTCGCTATTCCGCGATGCACCAGCCAGCTTCCGTTGAGCACCACCGAGGCGTCCTGCGTCAGCATCGGCATGGCCTTCTGCACCGTCTGGAAGACACCCCGGAAGTTGGTGTTCATCAGCGTGTCGTAGTCCTCGTCGGACACAGACGCGGCCGGGCCGAAGCGGGCCACGCCGGCGTTGGCGAACAAACCGTGCAGCACCCCGAAGCGGGCCAGCACGGTGCTGAGCAACCGGTCCACGGCGGCGGGGTCCGCGACGTCCGCCACGACCGGCAGCAGCCGGTCACCCGCGCCGAGCTCACGGGCCGCGTCCTCCAGCCGCTCCGGGCGGCGCCCGGCGATCACCACCCGGGCACCGGCGGCGAGCAGCAGATCAGCGGTCGCCAGCCCGATGCCGCTGCCGCCCCCGGTCACCAGTACGGTCTTGCCGTCGAATTCGCCCATGCTGGAAGTCTCGCAACCGCGCGTACGGGCCGGCACCTCCCGCCGTGCCCGCCGGCGCACGCGCGAAGGTGCCCCGCCCCCCGGCCCGCTGGGAGGGTCGATGACGCCCGCATGGGCTCATCGACGAAGGGGAGACGATGACCGGCGAACCCGACCGCGCGACCACCGGGACCATCTGGCCGCCGCGCTACCGCGGCGTCACCTACGACACGGGCACCAACTTCGCCACCGGGCAGGGCGAGCTGTCCCGGGTGGTCTGGAGCGAGGCCCGGATGGCCGGCGAGATCAAGGCCATCCGCGAGCAGCTGCACTGCAATTCGGTCACCGTGTACGGCAGCGATCTGCAGCGCCTGGAGCAGACCGCGCGGACCGCGGTGGAGTGCGGTCTGCACGTCTGGCTGCAGCCGCGGCTGGTCGACCGGCCTCAGGACGAGGTGATCGACCACCTCACCCGTGCCGCCGCGATCGCCGAGTCCCTGCGCGCGAGGGGCGGCGAGATCAGCCTGGTGGTGGGCTGCGTGGCGTCGGTGTTCGTGCCCGGCATCGTGGCCGGCGAGAAGTACCACGAGCGGATGGCCAACATCTTCGCCGACGCCGACCACCGGGTGCTCACGCCGACCGCCACCGTGGATCTGGAGACCGCGGCGCAGCGGCTCAACACCTACCTGGACCGGGCCGTGAAGACCGCTCGGCAGACCTTCGAGGGCACCATCGCCTACGCCGCCGCGCCGTTCGAGGACGTCGACTGGCGCCTGGTCGACGTGATCGGGCTGATGCACTTCTACACGCTGGCGTACCCGGTGAGCGAGGAGGAGCACGTGCGGGAGATCCAGCGTTACCAGCGCTGGGGCAAGCCTGTCATGATCGCCGAGTTCGGCACGGCAACCTGGGAGGGCGCCGCACAGCGGGCGTTCATGTCCTTCGACGTCGTCGACCGCACCGGCCCGGAACCCACGGTCGTGCCCGGCGTCGTCCGCGACGAGCAGGCGCAGGCCGACTTCCACCTGCGGATGCTCGACGTCTTCGAGCGGGCCGGCGTGCACGGGGTGGCGGTCAGCGAGTTCATCCACCCCACCCACCCGTACTCGACCGACCCCGCCCGGGACCTCGACACCGCCAGCATGGCGCTGACCCGCACGGTCCGTGCCGACCACCGCGATCCCGCCTCGGCGTACACCTGGCAGCCGAAGCTCGCGTTCGCCGAGCTGGCCGACTACTACGCCGCGGCAGAACGCACCTCGGCCCACCGCTGACGCACCACGACGACGGGGTACCGCCACCACGGTGGCGGTACCCCGTCGTCGTTGTCCGGTCACCAGGTGACCGGCAGGCTCTCCACCCGTTCCAGCGGACCGGTGACGCTGGTACGCACCTGCGCGGCGGGGATAGCCAGACGCAACCCCGGCAGACGGCGCGGAATCTCGCGGAAGACCAGCTCCAGCTCCAGCCGGGCCAGGTTCTGCCCGATGCACTGGTGCACACCATGGCCGAAACCCAGGTGGTGGCGGGGCTCCCGGCGCACATCGAGCTCCTCGGGGCTCGCCACCAGGTCCGTGCTGAAGTTGGCGGCGGCCGCACCGATGAGCACGCCCTCCCCGGCGCGGATACGCACGCCGGCGATGTCGATGTCCTCGACCGCGACCCGGGAGATGGCCTCGATCAGCGACACATACCGCATGATCTCCTCGACCGCGCCGGCGGCGAGACCGGGATCGTCGCGCAGCGCGGCGAACTGCTCCGGGTGCTCGAGCAGCGCCATGATGCCCAGCGAGATCACGTTGGCGGTGGTGTCCTGCCCGGCGATCAGCATGAGCATCGCGTACTGGACCAACTCGGCCCGGGTGAGGTGACCATGGCGGACCTGCTCGGCGATCAGATCGTCGAGCAGCCCGTCGCCGGGACGCTGCAACTTGGCACCGACCACGTCGTCGAAGTACGCGGTCATGTCCGCCATCGCCTGCTCGGCGTGCGCCGCGTCCGGGTCGAACAGCGCCCGGGCGGGCTTCTCGAACGCCTCCCGGTCCTCGTACGGCACGCCCATCAGCACGCAGATCGCCATCGACGGCACCGGGACGGAGAACGCCGAGACCAGATCGGCGCCCGGGCCGGCGGCGATCATGGCGTCGATCCGTTCGTCCACGATGGTCTGCAGCACCGGGCGCAGGGTCTTCATCCGGCGCGCGGAGAAGCTGGAGATCAGCATGGCGCGCTGCCGGGTGTGCACGGGCGGGTCCACGCCGATCAGCGCGTCGGTGTAGCCGGTGTCCTCCAGCCCGGCCATGTCGGGGCTGACGAACGGGAAACCGTCGCGGTGCGGGTCGATGGACACCCGCGGGTCGGCGAGCAGTTGCCGGGCCTGCGCGTAACCGGTGACGAGCCAGGCCTGGCTGCCGTCGTACAGGGTGACCTTGGCGAGCGGCCCCCGCGCGCGCAGGGCGTCGTTGCGCGGCGACGGCCGGTACGGGCACTCACGCCCGATGGGATAGGCGGGTGCATCGGTGGCCGGAACAGTCATCGTTGTCTCCTCTGCAAGCGGGGCGGCGGGGTCAGATGCTGCGGCGCCGCCAGCGTGCCCGGGGCCGTTCGGTGCCGGTGTCCGTCGCCGGCGGCGCCCCCGCGGCGCGTCCGGATTCCTCGGTACGGTCATCGACGAAGGTCACGTGGTCTCGCATGGCTCGGTCTCCGCTCCGCAGGCGTGCCAGGGCCCTTTCAGGGTGGCGGCCACCGGCGCCGGTGTCGTCTCCGGATGTGCGGTGGGAATTGCGGTGCGCCGGTGGGTGAGCTGCGCTTGGTGCGATATCCTGAGCGCGCCGGGGGGCATCTCGAAGCCAAAGGATGTGGAATGGATTCCACTGTGTCCACAGGAAGTGCCTCGGGAACCGGGGCCAAGACCACAAAAACGCGCGCGCTGACCGTGGCCGCGGCCGTCGTCGCTGCCGTGGTGCTCTGGATCATCGCCGTCCCGATCGCCGGGGCCGAACTGCTGACCGAGACCGCCGCCGACAAACCGCCCGCCGAGGTGCCGTTCGGCGGGGTGATCATCTCCCCGCTGCTCGTCGGCCTGGTCGGCTGGGGTCTGCTGGCCCTGCTCGAACGCTTCACCACCAAGGGCCGCCTGATCTGGACGATCATCGCGGTGGTGGTGCTGCTGGTGTCGTTCGCCGGCCCCGCCACGGCCACCACGACCGGCACCATGCTGTGGCTGTCGGTCATGCACATCGTGGTCGGCGGCATCCTCATCGCCGGCTTCACCCGGCGCTGAGCCGTGCGGAACGTGCCCGCGCCGTTGCCGGCGCGGGCACGTTCGCGCAGGGAGGCCCGCCACCGCGCCGGTATCGGACCCGGAGGTCAGGCAGCCAGCGCGTCGCGCAGGGCCGCGGCGAAGGCGAACGGGTGGGTGACGTGGGCGACGTGGCCGCCGGGGAAGTGCCGCAGCGGCATCCCCAGCGCGGCGGCCAGGGCCTGATTGGGCCGGTAGGCGAACTGGTCCCGGCCGGTGGTGCTGGCGGCCAGCACGAGCCGGTCCGCCGACGCCGCCAGCGCGCCCAGGTCGAGGCGGTGCCCGGGGAACGTGCGAACCTCGTGCTCGAACCAGAAGAGCAGGTTGCGCCGCAGCCGCTCCAGCAACTGCTCGAGCAGCACCGGCGGCAGCTCCGAACCGGCCGGTGGGCGGGTCTCGGCACCGAGACCCACGTGCGCTCTGAAGGCCTCCTTCGCGGCGGCCAGCCCTTCGCTGCGGTAGGTGGCGTAGAGGTCGTCGTAGTAGGCCAGCCAGTGGTCGGCGTCCGGCAGCACCGAGGCCAGCGGCGGCTCGTGGGAGACCAGCCGTCGTACCCGCCCGGGGTGGCTCTGCAGCAGGGCGAGCGCGACGATGCCGCCCGAGCAGCTGCCGAAGACGTCCGCGTGCCCGCCGGCGAGCTGATCGATCAGATGCGTGGCATCGGACACGTCGTCGTCGACGCGGCGGGCGTCGTCCACGTCGGTGAAGACCGCGCTGCGGGAGAAGCCCCGGCGGTCATAGGTGATGACGGTGTACTGCCGGGCCAGGTCGTCGGCCATCGGGGCGAACGGGGCGGCGTCGCCGTTCCCGGTGGGGATGAGCAGCAGAGGTGGGCCGTCGCCGCGCACCTCGTAGTAGATGCTCGCGTCCGGCAGGCTCAGCCGGCCGGTTCTCGGGGTGGGCATGCGCGCCTCCAGGAAGCAGATGTCCCGTCACGGTAGGCAGTAGCCGGCGCGTGCGGCATCTTCCGGCGGGCGCACCCCACACGGCGAAGCGCCGGACCGGCAGAGGCCGGCCCGGCGCTTCGGTGCGGGTGTGTCAGGAGAAGCTGATCGACGTTCCAGCGGCGTCGCCGACCTCGTTGAACATGCCGATACCGCATTCGACGACGGTGCAGTCGACCGCCGGGCCCGGCTCACCGTCGGGGCCGACGGTGCCCGGGAACGTGCGGGCCACGGTCATCGACGTCGCGGCACTGCCGTCGTCCTCGGGGCTGACGGTGACCAGACCCGCTTCGTTGCAGGAGAAGACGTCGCCGACCACGCCACACTGGCCGACGGTGTACGTCGTCCCGACCTGCAGGCCGGTCGCGGTCACCGCGATGACCTGCCCGTCGGTGAGACCGGTTGACGGGCTGACCGAGATGGCGGCGGCCAGGGCCGCGGGTTCGGCGGCCCCGGCCATCGGGGCGGCGAAGGTGACGGTGGCGGCCACCATCGCGGTCGCGGCGGCACCGCTGAGGAGACGGCGCTTGATCTTGTTCACGGACACGTGAGCTCCATTCGCTGGATGAGAGGTGTTCTCGTGCTGTGTGTGACGCGCACTCCGGAGCGCAGAACAACCGGTCGGCCCAACCGGTTCTATCTGTTATGACGATGCGCGGACCGGGAACTCATCGGTGATCGGCCAACAAATCTCCCGCGAAACCCCTCAAGCGTCACTAAAAGAGGCGTTCACCAGGGCACGGAGCCTGGTCTTGTCCGGCTTGCCCACCGGGGTGTGCGGCAGCTGATCGACCACGACCAGATGCTCCGGAGCCTTGAACGCCGCCACTCCGCGGGCGGCGAAGAACGCCCGCACGTCCGGCAGCGTCAGGGAGCGCTCCGGATGCAGCCGCACGACGGCACAGACCCGTTCGCCCACCGCCGGATCCGGCATCGCGACGGCGGCGGCCTCGGCCACCTCGGGCAGCTCCTGCAGCAGCTGCTCGATCTCACCGGCGGAGATCTTCTCGCCACCGCGGTTGATCAGATCCTTCACCCGACCGCACACCACGACGTGGCCGGCCGCGGTGATCCGCACCAGGTCGCCGGTGCGGTACCAGCCGTCGGGGGTGAACGAGACCGCGTTCTGCTGCGCGGCCCGGTAGTAGCCGCGTGGGGTGTACGGCCCCCGGGTCAGCAGCTCACCGATCCCGCCGGGCGGCACCGGCGTGCCGTCCCGGTCCACGACGAGCAGCTCGTCGTACGGGCTGATCGGCGCTCCCTGCGTCGTGGTCGCCACCTCGTCCGCGGCGTCCGGGCGGGTGTAGCAGATCAGGCCCTCGGCCATCCCGTACACCTGCTGCAGCCCGCAGCCCAGCGCCGGGCGGATCCGCGCCGCGACATCCGGCGACAGCATCGATCCGCCCACCTGCACGTGCCGCAGGCTGCTGAGGTCGTGGCGGGTCGTGGCGGCGGCGTCCATCCAGCGCAGCACCACCGCCGGCACCGCCGCCGTCACCGTGACCCGCTCGGCCTCGACGGCGGCGAACACCGCCTCCGGGCGCGGCGAGCCGACCAGCACCACCCGGCCACCGGCGACAAGCGTGCCGAGAATGCCGGGATTGGCCAGCGGGAAATTGTGCCCGGCCGGCAGCGCCGCCAGATAGACCGTCCGCGCGTCGAACCCGCAGGCCGCCACCACGCAGCGGATGTTGTACTCGTAGTCGTCGTGGGTCCGCGCGATGACCTTGGGCACCGCGGTGGTGCCGCCGGACAGCAGGAACACCGCGACGTCGGCACCGGTAGGCGCACACGCATCCAGCCGTTCGCGCCGCCGTGGCACATCGTCGGCCGGTCCCGGCTCGAGCAGATCGCCGAGGCGGACACTGGCCTGCCGGCGGGGCTCACCACAGACCAGCACACGTGCCCCGCCCGCCAGCCGTGGCAGCACCCGATGGGCCAGACCCTCGTGGTCGTAACCACGCCAGGTGCCGGGCACGATGACCGCGCGGGCGTCCACATGGGACCCGATTGCGCCTAGCTCGTTCTCCCGGTGCGGTGGCAGCATCATCACCGGGGCCACGCCGGCGCGCAGACAGGCCAGCAACACCACGACGAACTCCCAGCCGTTGGGCAGCTGGACCAGCACGCTGTCACCGCGGCGCAGCCCCAGCCCGTCCAGGCCCTCGGCCAGCCGGTCGGCGAGCACGGCCAGCTCCCGGTAGGTCAACCGGCGGGTCTCGTCGGTCACTGCCACCCGGTCCGGATGATCGTCGGCCCACTGCCACAGCTGGGCGCCGAGGGGCTCGCCGCGCCAGCATCCGGCCGTCCGGTACGCGTGGGCCAGGTCCGCGGGCCACGGCACGACATCGGAGGTCATCACGAATCTCCTTCCGCGGCACCCGGCGCCGCCGGCAGCAGACCGCCGGCGTAGGCGGCGATGCCGTCGACGGTGGGCTGGTCCCACAGCAACGTGGCGGGCAACACCACGGAGAAGTCCTGCTGCAACCGGTGGCGGACCCGGGTGGTCATGAGCGAGTCGAGACCCATCTCGGTCAGGGGCCGGTGACTGTCGATGTCGGCGGCGCTCAGCCCCGACTCCTCGGCCACCCGGCGGGTCACCGCGTCGACGAGCGCGGCATGCCGCTCTGCGCCCCCGAGCTCGACCCACGGCGCGTCGGCCTCCGCCGGTGCCGTCCGCACCACCGTCACGGCGGCGAGGTCGCGCAGCAACGGCGTCCGGGGCGGCTCACCCGCGTTCGGCGGACGCACCCGCAGCACGGCCGCGTACGCGTCGTCGCCGCCGGCCAGCAGCTCCCAGGCGTCGAACGCCTCAGCGGCGGTGATGTCCGCCGTGCCGTGCGCGGCCAGTTCGAGGTCGATCGCCTCGGACGAGGTCGACATGCCCAGCCCGTGCCACGACGTCCAGCCGATCGCCAGGCTGCCCGCGTCACCGGCTGCGCGCCGGTGCGCGGCGAGGGTGTCCAGGTACGCGTTGGCGGCGGCATACGACGCCTGGCCCGGCAGGCCCAGCAACTGCCCGGCGGAGGAGAACAGCACGAAGAAGTCCACGCTGCCCGGCGGGAACAGCGCGTGCAGCACCCGCGCGCCGCTCACCTTGGGACGCATGACCGTGCGCAGCGACCCCTCGTCAAGGTCCCGCAGCAGGCGGTTGTCGAGCACCCCGGCGGCGTGCACGACGCCACGGATCGCGGGCATCCCGAGCGCGGACGGGTCGAGCAGCCGGCGGGCCGCGGCGGCGTCGGCGATGTCCAGGGCGAGCGGCCGGACCGTGACGCCGAGTCGTTCCAGCGCGACCACCCCGTCGATGCGGGCCCGCACGCCCGGGTCGGACTCCCCGTCCCAGCGCTCGCGCGGCGGCAACCCCTCGCGACCGGCGAGAACGAGGCGACGGGCGCCTCGCCCGGCCAGCCACCTGGCCACCTCCAGCCCAAGAACACCCAGGCCGCCGGTGACCAGATAGGTGGCGCCGGGATCACAACCCTGATCGGTGCTGACCATCGTGCCGACGCGCGGACGCAGGCGTGGCACGCTCGCCACACCACCGCGTACGGCAACCACGTCCTCGCCGCGAATCGTGCGCAGCACCTCGGCCACGGCACCGGCGTCGGCCGGATCCGCTCCGATGTCGACGACGCCGCCCCACAGCTGTGGCCGCTCGCCGCCGATGATCCGGCCCAGCCCCCACAACGTGCCGTGCTCCACCGCCGCGGCGGCGTGGCCCTCGAGGACGCCCTCGGTGATCGCCCACAGCCGGGTGACCGCCGGGTGCCCGGCGGCGCGGGCCAGCAGCCAGGCCGCGTCCTCCGCGACCGGTGGCGGCACCACCACGACCCCGGCCGCCGTGCTCAGCTGCTCCGGGCTGTCGACCACGGGACAGCCGAGCGCGGCGGCCACCCGGGCGCGTAACGGCGAGGGCGGCCCGAGCACGACCAGATCCGCCCTGTCCTGGTCCTGCGGCGCGGTCGCGGCGGCGGGGCGCCATCCGAGGGTGTACACCAGCGGGGCGTCCTCGTCGCCGGCCTCCATCCGGCCGTAGCGCAGCTGCTCGAGGCGGGCCACCGGCGCGCCGCCGGCGTCGGTGATCTCGACGTCGACGACCTCCGCGCCGGAGCGGCGCACCGTGATCCGGGCCGAGCGCGGCGCCGTCGCCGCCAGGGTGATCCGTCCCAGGTGCGCGGGCATGCGCAGCACCGGCGCGCCGGGGAAGACGACCGACGCGATCGACAGCGCGGCATCGAGGATCGGCGCCCACCGGTGCGGGCCGTACGAGCCGCCGTCCAGGTCCACCTCGGCGGTCAGCACGTCCGGGCCCCGGCGCAGCGAACGCACGTTCCACGCGAAGCCCATGGCGGCGACGCCGAGCGTGGCCAGCCGGTCCACCACGTAGCCCGGCGCCAGCTCCTCGCCGGCCTCGGCGGCGCCGGCGGCGTCCGGCAGCCCGGCGTGGGCCGCGACCGTGGCGGTCGTGTGGGTCAGCCAGCCGCGGTCGTCGTCCCGGCCGTCGGCGATCCGCGAACTGAGTCGCAGCGAGCCGTCCTGCAACGACACCTGCAGGTCACGGCGCTGGGTCAGGCTCACCGGCACCCGCAGTGCCACGTCGGTCAGGTCCGGCCAGGCGCGCCGCGCCGACGCCGCCGCGAAGAAGGTCTCCAGCAGCACGGCAGCGGGCACGATCTCGACCCCGCGGACCGGATGGCGCCCGGGATAGGGCCTCGACCCCAGATCGACCACTGTGGACCAGGATTCGACCATGCTGGTGCCGCGCACGCTCACCTGATGGCCCAGCAGCGTGTGCGAGAGCGGGTCGTGGGTCGTCACGGCCGGGCGTGCCGCCGGTTCGTCGACCCAGTACGGCTTGTGCTGCCAGGCGGTGCCCGGCAGGTCGGCCAGCTCGCGGCGCGGCCACAGCGCGGCCCAGTCGAGGTCCGCGCCGTGGCAGTACAACCCGGCGGCGGAGCTCAGCAGGCTGCGCAGCTCGGGCCGGCCCCGGCGCAGCGAGATGCCCACGTACGCGTCGGAGATCCCGAGCGAGGCCAGGGTGTCATCGACGGAGTGAGCCACCACCGGGTGCGGAGAGATCTCCAGGAACAGCCGGTAGCCGTCCTCGGCGGCCGCGGTGACCGCCCCGGCGAGACGCACCTGGTCGCGGAGGTTGCGGGCCCAGTAGGCGCCGTCGCGGACCGTCGTGGAGCGCGGATCCGCCATGGCGGTGCTGTACACCCGGATCCGCGGCGGGCGCGGCGACAGGTCGTGCGCGGCCGCGGCGAGCTTGTCGAGCAGCGGATCCATCTGCGGGCTGTGGAACGCCACATCGGAGTTGACCATCCGCACGGCGAACCCGTCGGCGCGCCACTGTTCGCCGAGCACCGCCACGGCCTCCGGGGTGCCGGAGACCACCGTCCAGCCGGGTGACGCGGCGATGGCCACCACCACGTCGTCGCGGGTGCCGAGCCTGCGCTGCGCCTCGTCCGGCGCGATGTTGACCATCGCCATCGCGCCCGCGCCGATGGCCGGGCGCAGCAGCATCGACCGGCGGCAGACCAGCCGGGCGCCCTCTTCCAGGGTGAGCATGCCGGCGGTCACGGCGGCGGCGATCTCACCCACCGAGTGGCCGATGACCGCGTCCGGGCGTACGCCCGCCGCCCGCCAGGCCGCGCCCAGCGCGACCTGCACCGCGAAGATCATCGGCTGCACCACGTCCACGGGCTGGCTGCGGTCGTCGGCCAGCACGGCGCGCAGCGAGACGCCCAGTTCCGCGGCGAAGACCGGCTCCAGCCGGTTGATGACCGCGGCGAAGACGGGATGCCCGGCGTCGAGTTCCCGGGCCATGCCGGTCCACTGTGAGCCGTGCCCGGAGAAGACCCACACCACGCCGCGACCGGCGTGCGGGAGGACCTGACCGGTCACGGCGTTCCGCGCCTGCGCGGCCACCTCGCGCAGCCCGGCGACCAGCTCGTCGCGGTCGCCGGCCACGACCGCGGCGCGCTCGGGCAGGTGCGAGCGCCGCAACGCGAGGGTGTGGCCGACGGCTGCCAGCGACGAGCCGGCGCCGGCGGTGAGCCGGTCCGCGAGCCGCCCGGCCTGTTCGGCCAGGGCCTGCGGGGTCGCCGCCGACAGCGGGTAGACGCTCGCCTCGTCATCGGTCTCGACCGCCGTCGCCGCCGCCGGCGCCTGCTCCAGGATGACGTGCGCGATGGTGCCGCCGTAGCCGAACCCGGAGACCCCGGCGCGGCGCGGGCCCGGCCCGTCGGGCCACGCGGTGAGCTCGGTGGCCACCCGCAGGCCGGTGGCGTCCCAGTCGATCGCCGGGTTCGGCCGGGTCACGTTGAGACTCGCCGGGACGGTGCCGTGCCCCAGCGCCAGCACCGCCTTGATCACCCCGGCCACGCCGGAACCCGCCTCGAGGTGGCCGATGTTGGGCTTGACCGAGCCGATCAGGCAGGGCGTGCGGCGCCCGACGCCGAACACCGACGCCATGGCGGCCGCCTCCAGCGGATCGCCGACCCGGGTGCCGGTGCCGTGCGCCTCCACGTAGTCGACCGTCGCCGGGTCGATCCCGGCCGCGGCGTACGCGCGGCGCAGCAGGTACATCTGGGCGTCGGCGTCCGGCGCCATGATGCCGTTGGTCCGCCCGTCCTGGCGTACGGCGCTGCCACGCACCACCGCGAGCACCCGGTCACCGTCGCGCTCGGCGTCGCGCAGCAGCTTGAGCACCACCACGCCGCCGCCCTCGCCGCGACCGTAGCCGTCGGCCGCGGCGTCGAAGGACTTGCTGCGCCCGTCCGGTGAGGTGGCGCCCGCCGCGTCGAGCACCAGCGACAGACCGGGCGCGGCCATCACCAGCACGCCGCCGGCCAGCGCGACCTCGCACTCCCCGGCGCGCAGCGCCTGCGCCGCCAGGTGGATGGCGACCAGCGACGACGAGCAGGCCGTGTCCACGGCGACACTGGGCCCGCGCAGGTCGAGAGCGTACGAGACCCGGTTGGCCACCGCGCAGTACGCGCCGCCGATGCCGGTCCACGCCTCGATGGTGGGCAGGTCCTCCAGCAGCCGGCGGCCGTAGTCGTCGGCGCCCACGCCCATGAACACCGCGGCGTCGGTGCCGGCCAGCTCACCCGGGGGCACCCCGGCGTGCTCGAGGGCCTCCCAGGCCAGCTCCAGCACGATGCGCTGCTGGGGGTCCATCAGCGCCGCCTCGCGCGGGGTGATGTCGAAGAACTCCGCGTCGAAACCCTTGATGTCGTCGAGGAAGGACCCGGCGGCGGGCGCGTCGCGCACCGCGGCGGCGTGCGCGGGGCTCTGCCGGGCGTAGAACTGCCAGCGTTCGGCCGGCACCCGGCCGATCGTGTCATTGCCGGAGCGCAGCAACTCCCAGAAGTCCTCGGGCGACGTGACGCCGCCGGCGAACCGGCAGGACATGCCGATGATGGCGATGGGCTCGGGTGTGGGCATCAGGTTCTCCTTGGGCGCGCCAGGTCTGGTAGGGGCGGCGGCCACCTCAGCGGTGGCCGACGACCAGGGCGTGACTGAAGCCGAGGCCGTCGTGCCGTTCGGCCCTGCTGAACCCGGCGGCGAGCACGGCGCGCTCCATGTCGGCTGCGGAGTAGGCCATGCCCTCGCCGGAGGCCAGCGTGAGGAAGTACGCCGACAGGAACCCGGCGCTCAGCGGGCCGGTGCCCGCGTCGTCGGAGACGAAGTTGTAGACCAGGCACCGGCCGCCCTCGGCGAGCGCGGCGTGGCAGCGGCGCAGCAGCTCCACGTTGCGCTCCAGCGACCAGATCTCGAAGATGTGGAAGACGAGGATGGTGTCGTGCCCGCCGGGCAGCTCGCCGGTGAACAGATCCCCGGCGTGGAAACGGATCCGCCGCCGCAGGTCGGGGTCGCTCAGGCGCTGCGCGGCCAGCTCGACGACGCTGCCCTGGTCGAAGACGGTCGCCTCGAGCCCGGGGTAGCGGGTGGCCAGCGCGATGCTGTTGGAGCCGTCTCCGCCGCCGAGGTCCAGCACCCGGCGTGCGTCGCTGAGGTCGTAGGCGTCGAGGAGCTGGCCGATGGACTTGCGCGACGCGTCGCCCATGTTGGCGTAGAAGACGTGCTGCAGCTCCGGATGCGCGCCGAGTCTCTCGTAGAGGGTCGAGCCGGGCCCGTCGATATGGCGCAGCCCGACGTTGGTGCCCTTGCGGACGGCCTCGCTCAGCTCGCCCATCGCCGCGTTGATGACCCGGTCCTGCACGTCGATCAGCGCCCCGAGATAGCGCGGTGCGGCTCGCAACAGCTTGGCGCGGACCAGGTCCGTGTTGACGTAGCGGCCCTCCCGCAGCTCGATCAGGCGCAGACCGGCCAGCCCGAGCAGCAGCACCCGGGCGGGCTGCTCGGGCACGCCGAGCGCCGCGGCCACGCCCGGCACGTCGAGCCCGCCGTCGGTCTCCAGCCGCTCGAACAGCTCCAGTTCGAGCCCGGCCCGCAGCAGCTCGAACGCGGTGGTCCCGTGTACCAGGATCCGCAGGTAGTCGGCTCGGGAGAGGGTGATGTCGCGTTCGGTGGCCATCGTGCTCCGCTCAAGGCATGCAGACGGGTCGTCCGCGCCAGGGCGCGGCGACGGGATGGCACCGATCGTGGCGTCGCCGCCGCGGCCCTGGCACCTTCCGGGATGCGCCACCGGGACACCGGTCCGCTGCGCACCGCGGAAGGTGCGCGGGTGTCCGGCAGCCCGGGAGGATCACCAACGACGTCGTCTCGGAAGGCGGTTCCTCGTGCGCGACTCAACAGGCGGTGGCGGCCGGGTCACCATCGTGGGTGCCGGCCCGGCGGGACTGTTCCTCGCCCGTACGGTGCGGCTCCGGTCTCCGGGCACCGTCGTTGATGTCTACGACCGGCTGGGCGCCGCCGGCGCCGCCGGCTTCGGCGTCTCGCTGTCCGCGCGCACCCTGCGCGCCGTGGCGGAGCACGACCCCGAGACCCACCAGCTCATCGCCGCGGCGAGCGTGGCGCAGCGCGGGATCACCGTGCGGCTCGGCTCGCGGGCGGTGACCTATCCCGGCTTCGAGGTCAGCGCGATCTCCCGGCGGTCGCTGCTTTCGGTGCTGCGGCACCAGGCCGGTGCGGTCGGCGCCCGCCTGCACTACGGCCACGAGCTGCGGCCCGCGGAGGCCGACGGGGACGTGGTGGCCGTCGCCGACGGCGCCGCCTCGGCGCACCGCGACGCCTTGCGGCACGAGTTCGGCACCCGCACCCGCACCGGGTCGGCCCGGTTCATCTGGCTCGGCACCACCGCCGACATCGGTGACACGGCGGTGATGGCCTTCGAGCCCACCAGCGCCGGGCCGATGGCGGTGCACATGTACGCCTACGGCGGCGGCATGAGCACCGTGGTGGTCGAGATGGACGACGACACCTGGCGCCGTTCCGGACTCGACCGAGCCGTGCAACCCAACGGCACCATCGACGGCAAGGCACTGGCCTACCTGGCCGGCGTCTTCGCCGTCCCGCTCAAGGGCTGCTCGCTGATCAGTGCCGGCAGCCGCTGGCGGCGTTTCACGGTGGTGGAGAACCTGCGCTGGTCGCACGGCGCCACCGTGCTGCTCGGCGACGCCGCGCACACCGCCCACTTCACCGTCGGCTCGGGCACCAAACTCGCCCTCGAGGACGCGCTCGCGCTCGGCGTGGCGCTGAGCACCCACGACCGCCCGGCCGACGCGTTCGCGGAGTACGAGCGCCGGCGCCGGCCCGCGGTCGGGCGTACCCAGCGCTGGGCGGCGCCCAGCATGCGCTGGTGGGAGACCTACGGCACCCGGCTCCACCTGCCGCTGGAGCAGTTCGGGCTGAACTTCCTGACCCGCACGCCGGCGATGACCTACCTCGGGCTGCGGCGGCGCTGCCCGCAGCGTCTCGAGGAGGCGGAGACCGCGTTCCGGCGGGCGGCGGGCGAGCAGGAACCGGTGGGCTCCGGCAACGCCGTCACCACGCAGCTGCGCATCGCCGGCATCCACAGCGCCGGGCGGCTGGCCGTGCCGGCGGCCCGCGGCCCGGTCCCGCGCACCGGCACGATGCGTCCCGGCCCGGGCGGGCTGATCCTGCTGGGGGAGGAGACCGAGGCGCACCGGTTCGCCACGCTGTACTGCGGATCGGACCTCGAGGTGCTCCTGAACCGGGCCCGGGTGCTGCTCCGGCACGGCGTGCGCATGTTCCTGGTGCTCGCCGACCTCGGCAGAGCCGGTTGGTGGGAGCGCACCCTGCACGACGCCGAGCTGATCCGCGCGCGGACGGGCACGCCGGTGGCCGTCGCCGTGCCCGCCGGCTGGGAGCACGACCTCGCCCGGGACGTCACGGCCGACCCCTGGCCGTACCGGATCCATCTGGCCCTGATCGCCGGCCGCATCGATCTCGTGGTGCCCCTGCCGCTGTCCGCGCCGCAGCGCGACCGGGCCTGACCCACCGCGCCGGCCGCGCGGGGCCCCCCCCCCCCCCCCCCGCCCCCCCCCCCCCCCGGCGGCCCCCCCCCCCCCCCCCAGGCGACGGACCGGCCCACCTAGGGGTCCCCGCACCACCAGGCCACGTCCACCTCCCGGCCCACCACGTCC